>JAHRYZ010000324.1 GCA_020621905.1 Rhizobium sp. | reverse complement strand
CTTTTCCGACAGCGGCATCTTCGGCATCCATGCCGCGACCGGCGGCGAGAACCTGCCGGAACTGGTGCCGGTGATCATCGACGAGCTGCGCAAGGCGTCGCAATCGATCGACGTGCAGGAGATCGACCGGTCGCGCGCCCAGGTGCGCGCGCAGCTTCTGATGGGCCAGGAGAGCCCGGCGGCCCGCGCCGGCCAGATCGCCCGCCAGATGATGCTCTATGGCCGCCCCATCTCCAACCAGGAGATGATGGAACGTCTCGCCGGCATCACCCCTGAACGCCTGACCGATCTTGCCGGGCGCCTGTTCTTCGAGACGACGCCGACATTGTCGGCCATCGGACCGCTCGAACACCTGGCCCCGATGCACGAGATCTCCGGCGCGCTTTCGACCGGACGTTCCGCGTCGTTCAAGGCCGCCGGCTGAGGCCGGGGTGCGGATTTGCACGAGACGATCGCCAGCGGGCAGCGCCCGCCGGTCGAGACTTCAGGGGGTACGATGACACGTTCGGTCTTTCGGTTTCTGTCGCGGCAGCCGGAAACACCGGACCTCAACAGTGCATCGCATCGCCTGCGCCTGCCGCGCTACGACGATTTCGAGCAATGGCACGCGCTGCGCCGCGACAGCCGGGCTTTCCTGCAGCCTTGGGAACCGACCTGGCGGCCGGACGAACTGACCGAGCGCGCCTTTCGCGCCCGGGTCGTACGCAACAGCCAGGAATACCATTCCGGTCTCGCCGTCCCCTTCTTCCTGTTTTCCCAGGCCGACCACGCCCTGCTCGGCGGCCTGACCATCGGGCTGATCCGCCGGGGCGCGTCGCAGAGCTGCATGATCGGATACTGGATGGGCGAGCGGCATGCCGGGAAAGGTCATATGTTTGCCGCACTTCAATTGGCTATTCCCTACATCTTCAGGGGGCTTGAGTTGCACCGGATCGAAGCAGCCTGTATTCCAGACAACGAGAAAAGTATCCGGCTCCTCGAGAAGGCCGGCTTTGAGCGGGAAGGTCTCTTGCGGGAATATCTGAAAATCAACGGGCAGTGGCGCGACCACGCGATGTTTTCGCGCTTGAGCGACCGTGCCTCGGGGAACGGGAACAAAGAGAACTCATGACGTCCGACCGGAACAGGCAAGCGGCGGCCGGCCAGTGGCTGGTGGCCGTATTGGCCACGGCGATGCTTGCGTTCGTCGGTCTCTTTTCGTCGCTGGCGCTTGCCGCCGAGCCGGTGAAGATCGCCCGCGACGATACGGCGCTCGACCTGACCGCCACGACCGAAATCTACGCCAACCAGGGCAATGCCTTCCAGGTTTCGACGGCCGCCGGCACCGACGGCATCCGCCGCCGCATCGAGGTGCGCGCCTCCTCGCCCGAGCACCAGGGCGACTGGGCGGTGTTCGCGTTGGCCAACGTCTCGGAAGAGCAGCTGGAGCGCGTCATCGTCGCACCGCATTTCCGCCTCGCCGGCTCGCGCATGTTCTGGCCCGACCTCGGCTCGCAGCGCATCATCTCCATCACGCCGTCGGAAGGTTTTGCCCTCGACCGCGTACCGAGCCCGGACGCCGACGTCTTCCGCATCACGCTCAACCCGGGCTCCGTCATCACCTTCGTCGCCGAACTCGCGACCCCCAATCTGCCGCAGATCTATCTGTGGGAGCCGGACGCCTACAAGGACACGGTCAACGCCTTTACCCTCTATCGCGGCATCGTGCTCGGCATTGCCGGCCTGCTGGCGGTGTTCCTGACCATCCTGTTCGTCGTCAAGGGCACCTCCATGCTGCCGGCGGCGGCGGCCCTTGCCTGGGCCGTACTCGCCTATATCTGTGTCGACTTCGGCTTCCTCGAAAAGCTGATCAGCATCACCTCGAGCGACCAGCGCATGTGGCGCGCGGGCGCGGAAGTGGCGCTCGCCTCGAGCCTCGTCATCTTCCTCTTCACCTATCTCAACCTCAACCGCTGGCACGTCCATCTCGGCTATGCGACCTTCGCCTGGGTCCTCGGCCTTGTCCTGCTGTTCGGCGTGGCGATCTACGATCCGTCGATCGCCGCCGGCATCGCCCGCCTTTCCTTCGCGCTGACCGCGACGGCCGGCATCGCGCTGATCTTCTATCTCGGCTTCAACCGATACGACCGCGCCATCCTGCTGATCCCCACCTGGGCGTTGATCCTCGTCTGGCTGTTCGGTGGCTGGCTGACCGTCACCGGCCGGCTCGACAACGACATCATCCAGCCGGCGCTCGGCGGCGGCCTGGTGCTGATCGTACTTCTGATCGGCTTCACCGTCATGCAGCACGCCTTTGCCGGCGGCGCCTACCAGCAGGGCCTGTTCTCCGACCTCGAACGCCAGTCGCTGGCGCTCACCGGTTCAGGCGACACGGTCTGGGACGGGACGTGGCGCGACCGGGTCGTCACCAGCCCCGACATCTCCTTCCGTCTCGGCCTGCAGCCGGGCACGATGCACGGCCCGGCGCGCAACTGGCTGCCGCGGCTGCATCCGGACGACCGCGACCGCTTCCGCGCCACGCTCGACGTGCTGCTCGAACACCGCAAGGGCCGCCTCAACCACGAATTCCGCATCCGCGCCGAAGACGGCCATTACCACTGGCTGAAGATCCGCGCCCGGCCGGTGCTCGGCTCGAACGGCGAGGTCATCCGCTGCGTCGGCACGATCATCGACGTGACCGAGCAGAAGAACTCGATCGACCGGCTTCTGGTCGATGCCATGCACGACAACCTGACCGGCCTGCCCAACCGCGAGGTCTTCCTTGACCGGCTGCAGTCGGTGCTGACGCTGACGAGCGGCGCGGAGACCGTGCGTCCGACCGTCATGGCGATCGACATCGACCGCTACAAGCAGGTGAACGACAGCCTCGGCATCGCCGCCGGAGACAACATCCTGATCGCGCTGACGCGGCGCCTGCGCCGCCTGATGAAGCCGCAGGACACGCTGGCGCGGCTTTCCGGCGACGAGTTCGGCCTGATCCTCGTTTCGGAACGCGATCCGGCCAAGATCGCCGACTTTGCCGACGCCGTGTCGAAGGCGATCATGGTGCCGATCAACTTCGCCAATCGCGAGATCATCCTGACCGCCTCGATCGGCCTGGTTTCCTGGGTCGACCAACAGGAGAACGCTGCCGGCCTTCTCTCCGACGCCGAACTCGCCATGTACCGCGCCAAGCGGTCGGGCGGAAACCGGGTCGAGCCCTTCCGCCCCGCCTTCCGCGGCGCCGGCACCGACCGGCTGCAGCTCGAGACCGACCTTCGCCGCGCCATCGAGCGCAAGGAACTGTCCATGGTCTACCAGCCCATCGTGCGTCTCGCCGACGGCGAGGTGGCCGGGTTCGAGGCGCTGATGCGCTGGGACCATCCCAAGCGCGGCAACGTGCCCCCGTCGGAGTTCATCCCCATTGCGGAAATGTCGGATCTGATCGAGCCGCTCGGCATGTTCGCGCTGGAAAAGGCGACCAGCGACCTTATGGAATGGGAACGGCACACGGGCGAGATCCCGGTCTTCGTCTCGGTCAACCTGTCGAGCGCCCAGCTTCTGTCGAGCGAACTCTACACCGATGTGCGCGCCATGCTGACCAAGACGCAGTGCGACCCGCGCCGCATCAAGCTGGAACTGACCGAGAGCGTGGTGATGGAGAACCCGGAACAGGCCCGCCTGGTGCTCGCCAAGCTCAAGGAGACCGGCATCTCGCTGGCGCTCGACGACTTCGGCACCGGCTATTCCTCGCTCGCCTACCTGACCCGCTTCCCCTTCGACACCATCAAGCTCGACAAGGCGCTGGTCAACGACCGCTCCGACAAGCGCGCCGTGCTATTGAAATCCGTCATCGCCATGGCCTGCGGCCTGGAGATGCAGGTGGTGGCGGAAGGCATCGAGAGCGATGCCGATGCCGAGGAACTCGGCAAGCTCGGCTGCGATTTCGGCCAGAGCTACCTGT
>JAHRYZ010000323.1:781-3998 GCA_020621905.1 Rhizobium sp. | reverse complement strand
GACGAGGCGCATGACCTGATTGGCGAGCAGCCGCCGGTCGGCCTCGATCCCGCCGTCGAACGACAGCACCTCGCCCGCCTCGACCGTGCCCTGGCCCTGGCGCACCCGGCGCGCGCGAAGCTCGTTCAGCCAGATCGAATGCAGGATGGCGAAGAGCCAGTGATCGATATGCGGGCCGGAAAACTGTGCCGCCCGCTCCAGCGCCCTGACACAGGTCTGCTGCACCAGATCGTCGGCCACGTCGCGGGCGCGCGCCAGCACGAAGGCATAGCGCCACAACCGCCCGAGATGCGGCACGAGGCCGCTGCGGACATCGGTTTCGCTGGCGATGGCTTCCTCCCGAACAGGATGGCTCGCCGCAGATGCCGGACGATCCGGCACCCGCGGGCGCGGGCGACTCTGGGAGGCGAGACTGAACGGCGCGACCGACATTTGCAAGGAACCGGCGGTGAAAATGGGAGCAGCGACGGCTGGCTGACGCGGACGGCCTGCGATGCCCGAAAGCATGGCCGCGGACCGTCCCGTTCCATTCAACCGGGCGGCGGCGATCAGATCTTCTTCGCGCCGCTGATGACGGCGTTCAGATCCTGGTATTCCTCGCAGGTCGTGCCGCAGATCGCGTCGATGGCCTGCAGCTGCTCCTCGGCGAGATCGACCTTGCCCTTGATGACATAGGCCTCGCCCAGATATTCGCGGACCTTGGCATACTGCGGATCGACCGCCACGGCCTTCAGATAATAGCCGATGCCCTCGTCGGTGCGGCCGAGCTTGCGGGTCGCATAACCGCGATAGTTCAGCACCTCGGCGCCGGACTGGTCCTTGACCGTGTCGAGCACGGCCAGCGCCTCCTCGTAACGCTCGGCCTTGGCCAGCGAATAGGCATAATCGGCAAGGTTCTCGTCGCTCAGGTTGGCGCCGGACTGCTTCACGCATTTCTGGCTGGTCTTGTCATAGACCTCGCCCTTCTTGCAGACAGGCGTGGTGTCGCTGTCGCTGCCCTCGGCGAAGGCCGGAGCACAGAAAAGCGTGGCGGACAGCGCGCCGACGGCGGCGAGCGATGCGATGCGAAGGGGAGCGAAGATCATCGGGGTTTCCTCTGCGTTTGGGGTTGCAGGAGGTGAACACCTCGGCCCGCCGCATTATTCGGCGCCATCGCGAACTTTTTTTGCTGCCTCAGGCGATCCAGCCGGTCGACAGCGCACTCACCCAATCGGCCATGCCGTGCACCCTGGCCAGCTCCGCGGCAGCCGCGTTGTCGTAGCGTACCTGCCGGAAGGTCGGCTGCCAGCCGCGGCTGGTCTTTTCCAGCACCGCATAGGCGGCAAAAGGCGCGCCGGCCTGGGCCTTGTGGTAGAAGGGCCTGTCATAGTCGAAGCCCGGGCAGCCGACGCTGCCGGGATTGACGATCAGCCGCCCGTCGGAAAGCTGGGCGGAGCGGGCGATATGGCTGTGGCCGCACAGGATCAGCGGCTGTTCGATGCCCTTGGCTATGGCTTCGATCTCACCGATCGGCCTCAGGTGAAAGATGCCGGCCTCGTGCAGTGTCTCCATCCAGTAGGTATTGTCGTCCTGGGGCGTCGCGTGACAGAGATAGACCTCGTCGCGATAGACGGCACTGAAGGGCAGCGCGCGGATCCAGTCGAGCTGGGCTTGCGAAAGCTGCGCATGGGACGGCCGCTCCCAGTCGCCCATCGCCTCGAACGGCCGGTCGATCAGCGCCCGGTCGTGGTTGCCGCGCACCGTCACGGCATTGAGCGGGATCAGCAGGTCGGCGGTCAGCCCCGCTTCGAGCGGGCCGGAAAAGCAGTCGCCGAGATTGACGATCTCGCTGATCCCCTGCCGGCGGATGTCTTCAAGCACCGCCTCCAGCGCCAGGTGGTTGCCGTGCACGTCGGCAATGGCGGCAAAGATCATCAGCTGCCCCGGTAGGTCGAATAGCCGTAGGGCGAAAGCAGGAGCGGCACATGATGGTGCGCGCTCGGATCGGATATGCCGAAGCGGATCGGGATGACGTCGAGGAAGGGCGGCTCGGTCAACGAAACGCCGCTCGCCTTCAGATAGTCGCCGGCATGGAACAGCATCTCGTACTGCCCGGCCTGGAAATCCGCGCCCTGGAGCAGCGGCCCGCCGTCGATCCGTCCGTCGGCATTGGTGAAGACCGTGGTGATCAGCTCGGCCTCCTCCCCGTTCATCCGCATCAGCTGGATCTTCAGCCCTTCGGCGGGTCTGCCGAGGGCGGTATCGAGGACGTGGGTGGTGAGGCCGGTCATAGATGGGGCTCCAGAATGCGGTATGGCGTTGCGAAGAAATGCTCTTCGAGATTGTTGCCCGGACCGTCGCGATCGACAACCAGAAAATCGGAGACGGCGCCGATTGCCATCAGCGGATGGTGCCAGACATTGCGGCGATAGTTCACCCCCTGGTCGGGACGCGCCAGGAAGACCTCAGGCCGGCCGGGCCGACCGCCCTCGTCCGGCGACACGGCCACCAGGAAGGACCGCCCCGACAGCGGCGAAAAGCTCTGGCTGCCGAGCGGGTGGCGCTCCATCATGCCGATCTCGTAGGGAAAGCTGCGCGGCTGGCCGCGGAAGACGTTGACGATCACACGCGCCCCCTCGCCGGAAACCTCGGGCGAAAACAGCGCATGGAATCGCTCGGTCGTGCCGCCGTTGATCAGGCGCATGGTGGAAGGATCGGCCTCGATCACCTCGCCGAACGGCGAGAAGGCGGCGGCGGTGAGCGGCTGGATGGAAAGGAGATCGGTCAAGCGGGGTCATTCTCCCTGGATATGCGGATGGCGCAGCTGATCGAGCTGGGCGATGAGTGCCGGCAGGTCCTTTTGGACGGTGTCCCAGACCAGCGGCCAATCGGGATCTCCGTATTGGCGGAGGACCACGTTGCGCAACTCCTCGATCTTCGACCAGGCGATGTCCGGGTGCTCGGACGCCACATCCGGAAAACGGCTGAGTATCCTGGATGCAGCGGCGGCGATCAGCACGAACGTCATCGCGACCGCGCGCTGGGTCAGGATTTCCCGCTCGAATGTCTCCAGTGTCGATCCGCTGACGAAGCCGATCGCCTCGGAGGCTGCCTGCTGCATGTCGAGTAGATTGTCGAGCAGTCGTTGCTCCGGGGTCATATGGCCGCCGCCTCGGCCAGGATCCGCTCGCGCATCCGGGGCTTCAGGCCGCCCGAGGTCACCACATCCACCTTGCAT
>JAHRYZ010000323.1:0-771 GCA_020621905.1 Rhizobium sp. | reverse complement strand
GCAACGCGTCGACCAGGATGTCCAGATCGCTGTCGATACGGTCCTCGCCGCGGACCACCGAGCCGAAGACGCGCGGGTTGGCCGCGTTGAAGCGATTCGTCGCCTCGCGGATCACCTGACGGTTTTGTTCCAGCACTTCGGACGGCTTCATCGGACATCTCCTTGGCGGCCAATATAGGCGAGCCGGCCCGTCGAGGGAAGCGCTGCACAGCGCAAGGGGCTGATCCTCAAACGCAAACGACGCCGGCTTTCGCCGGCGTCGTCGTCATCGTCTTGGGAAAGAGACCCGATCAGGCGGCGCTGCGGCCGTAGTCGGCGGTGGCCACTTCCGAGATCGTCTTCAGCACCTGCGAAGCGATCTGGTAGGGGCAGCCCTGGGAGTTCGGACGACGGTCTTCAAGATAGCCCTTGTAGCCGTTGTTGACGAAGGAATGCGGAACGCGGATCGAGGCGCCGCGGTCGGCCACGCCGTAGGAGAACTTGTCCCACGGAGCGGTCTCGTGCTTGCCGGTCAGGCGCATGTGGTTGTCCGGACCGTAGACGTCGATATGCTCTTTCCAGTTCTTGGCGAAAGCAGCCATCAGGGCCTCGAAATATTCCTTGCCGCCGACTTCGCGCATGTACTTGGTCGAGAAGTTGCAGTGCATGCCCGAGCCGTTCCAGTCGGTGTCGCCGAGCGGCTTGCAATGGAACTCGATGTCGATGCCGTAACCTTCGCACAGACGCAGCAGCAGGTAGCGGGCGATCCAGATCTGGTCGGCGGCCTTCTTG
>JAHRYZ010000322.1 GCA_020621905.1 Rhizobium sp. | reverse complement strand
GTGGCGATCGGCCGGGCCATCTGCCGCGACCCCAAGGTCTTCCTGTTCGACGAGCCGCTTTCCAACCTCGACGCGGCGCTGCGTGTCGCAACCCGCATCGAGATCGCCAAGCTCAACGAGAGCATGCCCGACACGACGATGATCTACGTCACCCACGACCAGGTCGAGGCCATGACGCTCGCCGACCGCATCGTCGTGCTGTCTGCCGGCAAGATCGAGCAGGTCGGGCCGCCGCTCGAACTCTACGAGCGCCCGGCCAATCTCTTCGTCGCGCAGTTCATCGGCTCGCCGGCGATGAACATCATGCCGACCACCATTGCCGCGGCCGGAAATCCGACCACGCTGACGCTCAAGGACGGAACCACCGTGCGCATCGACATCGAGACGCCGGCCGGCGATGTCGGCAAGGCGGCGAGCTTCGGCGTCCGTCCCGAGGACCTGTCGATCGCTACCGGCGACGACTTCCTGTTCGAGGGCACGCTCACCATCGTCGAGGCGCTCGGCGAAGTGACGCTGTCTGTCGAGGGACCGTCGAGGAAGAGCCGATCGTCGTCAAGCTGCCCGGCATCGTCGATGTGAAGAAGGCGAGAAACTGCGCTTCTCGGCCGACCGGACCAAATTGCACCTTTTCGATGCGACCGGCCACACCTACAGGAAATGACCGGTGGGAATTAAGGTCCTGTTTGCCTTGATGGCAAGCAGGACCCCATCATTGGCGGCTTGCTACCCCCGGTAAACACCATCTGTTAAATGCCCCGCTGCTAGTCTTTGCCCATAACAACTGGAAACCAGGGGCTGGGACGTCAATGAGACAGGCGGTGGGTGGCAACCATTATCTGAAACGGGAAGAATCCTTCATGTACGACCGCGAGGCGCGGTTTCCCATGGAGGATACGATGAATGCGGCGCGCATCGAATATACCGAGAAGGGCGTCATGCACATGGCGGCCCGCCGCTGCGATTTGATCAAGATCTCCATGAGCGGCGCGATCATCGGTCTGCTGACCCAGTACAACCTGCCGCAGCAGTTCTATCTCGATCTCCCCGATGCCCGCATCACCAAGGTCGGCTGCCTGCTGATGAAGACCTTTGCCAACAACACCGCCGAGGTCCGCTTCCTGCGTCTGCTGACCAAGAAGGAACTCGACCGGATCTTCGTCTTCTCGACCCATCCGGCCCATCGCGACCGCGTGCTGGACGTCCGTTCCTGGTAGGCCAGGCCCGGCAATCCTATCCCGTTCCGATGACATTCAAGGCCGGTGGCGCGCACGCTTCACCGGCCTTTCGATTTTCTGACTCGACTTTGGCCGCGAACAGCGAAAATCTCGCACACCGTGAAAGACCAAAGGAGAACGTCATGTCGGAACAGAGAGTTGCCATCATCGCCGCCGGTGGAAGCGGCATGGGAGCCGCTGCGGCAAAACGTCTCGCAGCCGACGGTTTCAAGGTCGCGATCCTGTCGTCCTCCGGCAAGGGCGAGGCGCTCGCCGCCGAACTCGGCGGCTATGGCGTGACCGGCTCCAACCAGTCGAACGACGATCTGAAGCGGCTGGTCGACGGCACGATGGAGCGCTTCGGCCGCATCGACGTGCTGGTCAACAGCGCCGGCCACGGACCGCGGGCGCAGATCCTCGAGATCACCGACGAGGACTGGCACAAGGGCTTCGACACCTATCTGCTGAACGTGATCCGCCCGACGCGCCTCGTCACGCCGATCATGCAGGCCCGCAAATCCGGGGTCATCATCAACATCTCGACCGCCTGGGCCTTCGAGCCGAGCGCGATGTTCCCGACCTCCACCGTGGCCCGGGCCGGGCTTGCCGCCTTCACCAAGATCTTCGCCGACACCTATGCGGCCGACAATGTCCGGATGAACAATGTTCTGCCCGGTTGGATCGATAGTCTGCCGGGAACGGAGGAACGCCGCGAAAGCGTGCCGATGCAGCGTTACGGCAAGAGCGAAGAGATTGCCGCGACGGTCGCATTCCTGGCCTCCGAAGGTGCCGGCTACATCACCGGTCAGAATATCCGCGTCGATGGCGGCCTTACGCGCTCTGTGTAACTGTCAGTTTCTGCCTTTTTCTTGCCATTTCTGCCAGGGATAAAAGAATCAACGCGGCGTAAACCTCTTGGTTACCAAGATTCTTCATTGTTTAGGACATCCGGAATAGCGGAGGTCCAGTGAAGCCTCCTTGCGGACCGGATGCGTAGGGCCGTGGCGATGAAACCCGCCCGGCCGCAAGGCCTCTGGTAGCGAGTGATAGTATGGCGTTCTCGACCGAGACAGTCACCAAGGACAAACCGTCCGCTGGTTCTCCATCCCGAACCGGGAAAGGCCGCAAGGCCTCCAAGACCCCCGTCGCCATCGGTGTCGGCCTGGCCGCCATCCTCTGGGTCACGGCGGGGATCGCCACCATCCATTCCCTGACATCCGCGCCGAAGCTCGACGCCCCGTCGCTGGCGCTGGTCGAGCGCCCGGCCGATCTCGGCAAGGCGCTGAAACGCACCGACCGGAGCAATCCGCTGCGGGAAGCGGAAGTGGCGCGACTTCGCATCGCCGCTGCCGTCGCCGCGACCGAGGAAGTGGGCCTGCTGATGCTGCCCGCCTCCATGGCGCTGGCAAGCGTCGAGAAGTCGGACCGTATGCTGGAGCGGCGCGAGCGCGCCTCGAGGACCTGAAGGCGCGCGACATGCTGCGCCCGCGCTGGCCGAGGCGGTCGCCGAGCGCACGCCAAGGCGATTGCCGGCTCGGGCCGGAAGACAAGAACCATATCGTCGAACCGGTGCCGTATCCGACCGCTTGATCGACCCCACGGCCCTGCACCTGCCGCAAAATGTCCGACGCCGGCGGCGAACTCCCGCCGGTCCTGCCGCCTGCCTAGGCGCCCTGCCGGCAAGGACGCCGTGCAGATCGGCCCGGACCCGCGCGAGAACCTTCGTCGAGCTCCGTCGGAGCCGACGGAGAAGACCACGCGCCGCGCCGGATGACGTGCCCTGCTGTCGGCGCGCCCCAAGGCCCCGGCCAACACCGAACAGCCGGACAGCCGCGCCAACGACAAGGCGAAAGCGGCAAAGGCGATGCCGTCCAACATGCTGGCCTATGCTGGCCGGAAAACCGCTGGCCAGCGACAGCGACGAGGAGCGCCTTCTTCTTCGGCCGCAAGCCCGTTGCCGGCCGCGGCGTTGCCGTCTACGACATCTCCGCCGGCATCGTGCACATGCCGAATGGCGAGAAGCTCGAGGCCCATTCCGGCCGCGCCCACATGCGCGACAATCCCAAGTTCGTGCATATCAAGAACCGCGGCCCGACCCCGCCGAACGTCTACAATCTGCGCATGCGCGAAAGCCGCTTCCACGGTATCGAGGCGATCCGCATGACGCCGGTCGGCGACAGCAAGATGTACGGCCGCGACGGCTTCCTGACCCACACCTACCTGCTGCGCAAACGCGGCGACAGCTCCGGCTGCGTGGTGTTCGAGGACTACAACAGGTTCCTCAACGCCTTCAAACGCGGCCATGTGAAGACGCTGATCGTCGTGCCGCGCATGGCGGAACTGCCGAAATATGTCGCGATGATGTGACTGTCCAAACGGCCCCGAAAGGGGCCGTTTCTGCATTCGCCCCCTGACAGCGTTCAATCCCATGACGTTCAACCCCATGTCCGGCCCCTGTTGCGCCGGTCATGGCGCGGCAATCTCGGCTGGGGTCTTGCCTCGAGCGCGCGGGAGATCGCCTCCAGAACCTGCTGGCATCGCTGATGGGTATCGTCATCGGCATGGGCGACGCAGAGGGGAAGGCAGGCAACGGCCTTGCCCGAGAGCCCGATGGCCTTCTGGGCCTCCACGGCGCGGCGCTGGCGCTCGCTCGGCACCATGGGGCCGGAGCAGCCCAGATCCCGGCGGCATTTGCGGATCGGGCAGAAAATGAAGCCCATCGTTTTTTCGGCCGCAAGCCGCCATTTGCGCTCGTGCCAATCCATGCGCCGCTTCTCATAGGCATCGATGTCGATTCCGTCATTCTCCACCATCGTCTCCTTCCGGCGCGCAGGCGT
>JAHRYZ010000321.1 GCA_020621905.1 Rhizobium sp. | reverse complement strand
CGCGAATAGTTCGGCCGGATGTGCTTGAAGAACTGATCCGCGCCGCCCACCTCGGCAAAGAAGTTAGCGATGTAGAACGCCCATTTGACGTCGGCATATTTGGCGAAATTGGTCTTCGCCGCGGTGACGTGGCAATAGCCCAGATGCGGGCTGTTCTCGAGCGTCTTGTGGAAGATCAGCTTTGGAAACTGGATCGAGCGGTGAAAGCCGTTGATATGCTTGTGGGTGGTCTCACCGGCTGCTTCCAGTTTGCGCCCGGTGCGGTCCGCCACTTCCTCATAGGTGAGGTAGCGCTTCTCTTCCTGCAGCCAGTCCTCGCGGTGGCGCGAAATGCGGCCGGTGCGCAGGAATTCGGTGTGCACGGCCCTGGCCGGCAGGCCGGGCTTGGCCCCGGATTTGGGGGCGGCGAAATATCTCAGCTTCTGCATATCGTGGCTCTGATCCTAAGGCCGATGCGCCGATGATACGGCACCGAGATTAATGACAATTTGCCGCATCCTGACGAGCTTCGGTTTCGCGAGGCTTGCGTGGGCGATGTCGCAATCGGCGCAGGGGTGCCTGCTTGTCTCTTTGCGCCACCGGGGCCGTGGAGTTGGTCGGAGGCGAATATTATACTATTGAAAGTGCTCGTTATTTCTCGCAGAACGATTGATTGGCGTCAATTTCGCCCATGTCGCAAATTTCTGGGGCTGTGTCGTTCCGCAGTGCATCAACAAATCTGCGACTGTGGTTAGATGGGTCCGAACTCGAGGTGCCGCCCGGCTAGGGAAGGGTGGGAAATCGGGAAGCCGGTCGAATTCCGGCGCTGCCCCCGCAACGGTAGTGGAGAATGCGTGACGGCCAAAGACCACTGGGGCATCTGCCCTGGGAAGGTGCCGAACGCGGTCCGAAAGGATCATCTCCAGAGCCCGGAAACCAGCCTTTGAGAAGGAAGTGGATTGACGGTCGCGGCAGGCGGCCCGAGACGGCTTTGTCCGGCGTCATGCGACGCCGTGGCCTTGCATGGTCTCGATCTCCGTCACGGCAGAACGGATACGAGGACGACAATGGACTTGCAGAGCACGGTATTGCGGCAGTTGAAGAACCGCCGGGAAGGCTTCAGCCTCGAGCAGCCCTTCTACATCGACCAGGACTATTTCAAGCTCGACATGGAGACGATCTGGTATCGCGACTGGCTGTTCGTCGGCCATGACTGCGAGATCCCGCGCGCCGGCAATTATTTCACCGCCCAGATCGGCGACTATCCGGTGGTGATCGTGCGTGGCAAGGATCAGGTGATCCGCGCCTTCCACAACACCTGCCGCCATCGCGGCCACCGCGTCTGCACCCAGGATCGCGGCGCCTCGGCCAAGCTGGTCTGCCCCTACCACCAGTGGACCTATGATCTCGACGGCTCGCTGGTCTTTGCCCGCCAGATGGGCGAGACCTTCGACAAGTCCGAATTCGGCCTGAAGCCCGTCCATTGCGAGAGCGTCGCCGGCTCTATTTTCATCTGTCTCGCCAACGAGGCCGCCGATTTCGCCCCGGTGCGCGCGACGATCGAGCCCTTCATGGCGCCGCATCGCCTGTCGGAAGCCAAGGTTGCCCACCGCAACACCATCATCGAGAAGGGCAACTGGAAGCTCGTCTGGGAAAACAACCGCGAGTGCTATCACTGCGCCGGCAACCATCCCGAACTCTGCCGCACCTATCCGGAAGCGCCGTCGGCGACCGGCGTGCAGGGCGCCAAGGACGATCCGGTGATCGCCGAGCACTGGGCACGCTGCGAGGCCGCCGGCCTGCCGTCGGAATTCACCATGGATCCGTCGGGCCAGTTCCGCGTCGCCCGCATGCCTTTGATCCAGGATGCCGAGAGCTACACCCTGTCCGGCAAGCGCGCCGTGCGCCGTCCGCTGTCCGACGACATCAACATTTCGCATATCGGCACCATGCTGCTGTTCCACTATCCGACCACCTGGAACCACATTCTGGTCGACCACGCGATCTCCTTCCGCGTGCTGCCCATCTCGGCCGAGGAAACCGCGGTCACCACCACCTGGCTGGTCCACAAGGATGCGGTCGAAGGCGTCGACTACAATCTCGATGAACTCACCCATGTGTGGAACATGACCAACGACCAGGACCGCTCGATCGTCGAGGAAAACGCCTTCGGCATCCGCTCGCCGGCCTATGAGCCCGGACCCTATTCCGTCGACCACGAGGGCGGCGTCATGCAGTTCGTCGAATGGTATTCGAATTTCATGCTGAGCCGTCTCCAGGGCGACAAGGCCCGTCTCTCGGCGGTGGCGTGAGATGAACATCGCTCTCCCCAGCTACCGCCATGTCGATGAGATGCGCCCCTGGTCCGACCGGGAGCACAGGCTCGAATGCGTCGCCGTCACGCCCGAGGCGCCGGACGTGATGACCTTCACCTTCCGCCCGGATCGTCCGGGCCATTGGTTCCGCTATCAGCCGGGCCAGTTCGTCACGTTGGAGATCCCGGTCGGCCCGGAGCCGGTGATGCGCACCTACACGCTCTCGTCCAGCCCCTCGCGGCCCTATACGGTGGCCGTCACCGTCAAGGCGCAGAAGGATTCGATCGGCACCCGCTGGATGTTCGATCACCTGAAGCCCGGCATGCAGTTGAAGGCCAATGGCCCGCTCGGCGACTTCTCCTATGCCCGCCATCCGGGAAGCAAATATCTGTTCGTCTCGGCCGGTTCGGGCATCACGCCGATGGTGTCGATGACGCGCGATCTCTCCGACCGCCAGCCGGATTCGGACATCGCCTTCCTCCATTGCGCCCGCTCGCCCGACGACATCATCTTCCGCTGGGAGCTTGAGGCCAAGGCACGGGAAATGCCGAAGTTCACGCTCGGCTTCATCATCGAACAACTGGCGCACGGCCAGCTGTGGTCCGGCCTCAAGGGCCGGATCGACAAGGCGAAGATCGCGCTGCTGGCGCCCGATTTCCTCGATCGCACGGTGTTCTGCTGCGGGCCCGAGCCGTTCATGGCGACGGTGCGGGAATCGCTCGCCAGCGCCGGGTTCGACATGGCGAACTACCACGAGGAAACCTTCCAGCCCGCCAAGCCGCAGCCGCCGGTGGTCGTCGCCGATCACGGCGGCGAGGCCAAGGCGACCAGGGTCGTCTTCACCATGTCCGGCAAGGATGGCCCGTGCGAACCTGGCCATACGATCCTGCAGGCGGCCCGTGCCTCCGGCGTGCGCATCGGGGCTGCCTGCGAATCCGGCCTGTGCGGCACCTGCAAGGTGATGAAACTCTCCGGCGAGGTCGAGATGGACCACAATGGCGGCATCCTCGACGACGAGATCGACGAGGGCTACATTCTCGCCTGCTGTTCGCGGCCGAAGGGTGACGTCGAGATCGAGGCCTGACGCAAGCAAAGGGCAGCGCGCGCGGTGTTGCCATCATGCTGACAAACCCACCGCCGATTGTAGTGGGACGGGTCGTGGACCGGTCGAGAATTGGCGGGAGCATGTCATGAATACCATGTGGGCGCTCACATCCCTTTTGGCGATGACGCTTCTGTCTGAGCACGCGCAGGCTGCCATGCCCGCCATGGTCTCCGATCAACCGGCGGCGGCCGTCCGACTGGTCAGCGAGACCACGATGCCCAAGCCCGTCTATCGCAAGTCGGCGCCGCGCGGCGCCACCTTCCAGGGCTATCCCTGTTCGCAGACGCGCAAGACCGGCTACGTCCTTCATAACGGCTGTTGGTACCCGCGCGAAGTCATTCGCAACGGCCGCCTTGTCGTGCCGCAAGGTAACTGACGGCGAACGTTTCTGCTGCTCGCCTGACAATCGTCAAACGGTGGAAAAATGGAACCTTACGCGCGCTGGCGCGTTGTTCGCCGTGAAGTCGGCTCGGCGATGAAGAATGCCTGCGCCGGATCGCAATTCGACATCGTCGATGGCCGGTTCAGGCAGATTTATCTACTGAAGGTTTGAGCTTTGGCGTATCATGCGACCACTCGGCCGGCGGTCGCGAGGATGATGCGAAGCGCATTTCGGCAGAAGACTTGCACAGAAACGCAGGGAATGGAGAACTGAA
>JAHRYZ010000320.1 GCA_020621905.1 Rhizobium sp. | reverse complement strand
TCTGCACTCCCATGTCTATCCCTACGGTTCGGCGATCGGCATTCCCGCCGACGACATCATGGTCGAGGAGGGCAATACCGATACGGCGCCCTACGGTCTCGGCACCTACGGCTCGCGCTCCACGCCGGTCGCAGGCGCTGCGATCGCGCTGGCCGCCCGCAAGATCCGCGCCAAGGCGCAGATGATCGCGGCCTATCTGCTCGAAGTGCACGAGGGCGACCTCGAATGGGACGTCGACGGCTTTCGGGTGAAGGGCCTGCCGGAAAAGTTCAAGTCGATGAAGGACATCTGCTGGGCGGCCTACAACTCCGTCCCCCCGGGCATGGAGCCGGGCCTCGAAGCGGTCAGCTACTATGACCCGCCAAACATGACCTATCCCTTCGGCGCCTATTTCTGCGTCATGGACATCGATGTCGATACCGGGGTCTACAAGATCCGCCGCTTCTACGCGCTGGACGATTGCGGCACCCGCATCAATCCGATGATCATCGAGGGCCAGGTGCATGGCGGGCTGACTGAAGCCTTCGCCATCGCGATGGGCCAGGAGATCCGCTACGACGCCACCGGCAACGTGCTCGGCGGCTCGTTCATGGACTTCTTCATCCCGACCGCGGTCGAGACGCCCCATTGGGAAACCGACCATACCGTCACCCCCTCGCCGCATCATCCGATCGGCGCCAAGGGTGTCGGCGAGAGCCCGAATGTCGGCGGCGTGCCGGCCTTCTCCAATGCCGTCAACGACGCCTTCTCCTTCCTCGGGTCGACGCATATCCAGATGCCCCACGACTTCTGGCGCAACTGGGAAACGGCCAAGCGGCTGGGCGTCACCGGCTGAGGGACGCGACGAGAAAAGGCCGTCTCTGGCCTGCCGGCCATCTCCCCCACAAGGGGGAGAAGACCGAGCCGAAAGCGCTCGCTTTTATCCGCCGAGGGTTCGGCTGGGTTAAGCCCTCCCCCTTGTGGGGAGGGTTGGGAGGGGAGTGTTTTCCCGTCCTGTGGGGCAAGCCGGCAGTCAGGCCGTGCGTTCTGTGACCGTCGAAAGAAGCGATACGAACCATGAGCAAGCTCAACCGCGATGAAATCGCATCAGGACTTTCCAGGGTCGGCTATATCGCCGACGGCGAGCTGGCGACGGCGATTTCGCTCATGACCTTTCTCAAGCGGCCCCTGCTGCTCGAGGGCGAGGCCGGCGTGGGCAAGACGGCAGTGGCGGCTGCCCTTGCCGACCTCTACGACACCAGGCTCATCCGGCTGCAATGTTATGAGGGGCTCGACCAGTCGGCGGCGCTCTACGAATGGAACTACCAGCGGCAATTGCTGGCGATCCAGGCGCATCAGGGCCGGGGCGCGGTCGAGATCGAGGACGAGATCTTTTCGGGAAAATACCTGCTGGAACGGCCGCTGCTGGCGGCGATCCGCCAGCCGAAGGCGCCGGTCCTGCTGATCGACGAAGTGGACCGGGCCGACGAGGAGTTCGAGGCCTTCCTGCTGGAGGTGCTCTCCGAGTTCCAGGTCTCCATTCCCGAACTCGGCACGATCCCAGCGACGACCATCCCGCATGTGGTGCTGACCTCGAACGGGACGCGCGAGCTTTCCGATGCGCTGCGCCGCCGCTGCCTCTATCACTATGTCGACTATCCCGAGCCCGACCGCGAGGCGCGCATCATCATGGCGCATCTCACCGGCATCGGCGCCTCGCTGGCGCTGCAGATCGCCCGGATGGTCGAGGCGATCCGCAAGGAGGATCTGCGGAAGGTTCCGGGCGTGGCCGAAACACTCGACTGGGCGGCAGCGCTGGTGGGCCTGAATCTCCGCGACCTGCACGACGATCCGGAGGCTTTGCACGACACGCTGCTCTGCCTGCTGAAGACCCGCGAGGACCGGACACGGATCAGCCGCGAGGTCACCGAACGCCTGCTCGGGAGGGTCGCATGAGCTGTTGCGGCCAGCCGATGAACCAGGACGAAATGGACGCCGTCTCCGGGCTGGTGTCGGAGAAGCTCGTGGCTTTTCTCAAGACGCTGCGCGACAATGCCTTCGCCGTCGGGCTCTCCGAGGGCAAGGATGCGGCCGCGCTGATGGCGGCGGGCTATGCGGCCCGTCCATCGCTGATGCGGCAGGCCTTCAAGCAGCTGTTCTGCGCCCGCAAGAGCGAATGGCAGCGGTTCGACGGATTGTTCGACGCCTTCTGGCTGGCCAAACGGGTGCGCGGACGCTCCGTCGTCTCCGGTTCGCCGGCGCCGTCCGCCAATCCCGCGCTCAAGGGCCTGCAGGCCTCACAGGCATCGCATCAAGGCAGCGAGGCGACCGACCAGGTCCCCTTCTCCGACCAAGACGGCGCGGACCAGTCCGGCGAAGGCCGGATGGAAGGCGCCTCGGTCATCGAGAACATTGCCAGGACCGATTTCCGCAAGCTTGCCAACCCGGAAGAGATCGAGCGCGCCCATGCCGTCGCCGCCCAGTTGGCGCGCGCCATGCAGGCCCGCCTGACGCGGCGCGACCTGGCCCGCAGACACGGCTATCGCATAGACCTGCGCATGATCCACGCAATATCGGCCATGGCGGGTGCCGGTGTCGCTGGTCATGCGAGCGCCGCCAGAAGCCGCTGCGGCTGGTGCCGCTGCTCGACGCATCCGATCGATGAGCATGTATACCAAGGCCTTCTGCGCCTATCCATGGCGTTCTCACAATTTCGCGAGGCAGGCCTTCCTGTTCCACACGCATCTCGCGCATGTCTCCGACGCGATGAAGGAGCGCGATCCGGCGCGTGCGCTCGACCGGCTGTCGATGATGGCGCAAGGGTCCGGCGGCGGGACGCGGATCGGCGACTGCCTTGCCACGTTCAACCGTCACCACGCCGCCCGCGTCATCCATTCGCGCACCTGCGTGATGATCGTGTCCGACGGCTACGAGACCGGCGACGCGGCAAAGCTCGGCGCGGAGATGGCAGCGCTCGGCCGACGCTGCCGGCGGATCGTCTGGCTCAATCCGATGATGGGCTGGGACGGCTATGCACCGGAGGCCGCCGGCATCAAGGCCGCCCTGCCGCATGTCGATCTTCATGCGCCGGCCCATTCGCTGGAGAGCCTCGCGGCGCTCGAACCCTATCTGGCCAGATTGTGAAGGAGGCGAGCATGACCATACATGTCGATGTGATGGATCTCATGGCGAAACTCAAATCGTCGGAAGAGGCCTTCGTGCTGGCCACCGTGGTCAGGACGGTCTCCGTGACGGCGGCGAAGGCCGGGGCAAAGGCGATCATAAGGCCCGACGGCACGATCGCCGCCGGGTGGATCGGCGGCGGCTGCGCCCGCGGGGCGGTGCTGCGGGCCGCGACCCAGTCGCTGCGCGACGGCAAGGCGCGGCTCGTTTCGATCCAGCCCGGCGACCTGCTGGCCGATCTCGGCGTGAAGCCCGGCGAAGCGCGCGGCGGCGTACAGTTCGCCCGCAACATGTGCCCGAGCCAGGGGACCATGGACGTTTTCGTCGAGCCGGTGCTGCCACGACCGTCTCTCATCGTGTTCGGGGCAAGCCCGGTGGCCCTGGCGCTCGCGGCGCAGGCCCACCCGCTCGGCTTCAACGTGACGCTGGCGGCGCCTGCGGACGATCTCGGCGAGGCGCCGGACGTGGACCATCTCGTCGATGGTTTCGCCATCGAGCCCGAGACCAGGGGCGAACGTTATCTCGTCGTCTCGACGCAAGGGCGGGGCGACGAGGCGGCGCTCAAGGCCGCCATCGCCGCCAAGGCCGACTATATCGGCTTCGTCGGCAGCCATCGGAAGATGGCGGCGCTGAAGCAGGAGCTTGCCGAGGCCGGCGTCGAACCCACCGCCCTCCATCGGGTCAAGGGGCCGGCCGGGCTCGATCTCGGCGCGATCACCCCGGAGGAGATCGCGCTCTCGGTACTCGCGGAAATCATTTCGATCCGTCGTCGCGGCCAGCGCGGCGAAACGGCACAACGGGCTTAAGGGAAGAGGAAGCATATCATGGACATGAGTGGCAGCGAACGGATCGAAGCACCGGTGGAGACCGTCTGGCAGGCCTTGAACGACCCGGAGATCCTGC
>JAHRYZ010000319.1 GCA_020621905.1 Rhizobium sp. | reverse complement strand
GTCCACGGCGACTGGCAGATCCGCTGCGACACCCCGCCGGGCGCGCAAGGCGAGCAATGCGCCCTGATCCAGAGCGTGGTCGCGGAAGACCGCTCCAATGCCGGCCTCACCGTGATCGTGCTGAAAACCGCCGACCAGAAGAGCAAGCTGATGCGGGTCGTGGCGCCGCTCGGCGTGCTGCTGCCCTCGGGCCTCGGCCTGAAACTCGACAATGTCGACGTCGGCCGCGCCGGTTTTGTCCGCTGCCTGCCCAACGGCTGCGTCGCCGAGGTGGTAATGGACGACAAGCTGCTCGGTCAGCTCCGCACCGCCAAAACAGCGACATTATCATCTTCGAGACCCTGAAG
This sequence comes from Rhizobium sp., assembly GCA_020621905.1. Taxonomy (GTDB): domain Bacteria; phylum Pseudomonadota; class Alphaproteobacteria; order Rhizobiales; family Rhizobiaceae; genus Allorhizobium. Next base: position 3,733 of record JAHRYZ010000319.1, on the reverse strand, counting down.
AATTATCGGTTCGCTCAGCTTGGGAATCGGCGAGGGGTATGACAAGTTGCCGTGAGGCCCGTCCTCACTGCGTGAGGACGTCCGGATAGAGCGTCTTCCAGAATTTGCAGTTATGGGCGTTGCTGGCGTTGAAGTAGCCAAGCTTCCTCGGCACGAGATTCATGACCATGTAGTCGGCCCTGAACGGATGCCAGGCCGGCGACCGGGGTGCTCTCGGCCTTCCGGTTTTTGCGAAACTGCTCCAATAGGCCACCATCCGGTCGGCCAGTTTCTGCGACGCCGGCTTCAAATCCGGTCCGGCGAGCTTCGTCGTGTTGTCGAAATGCGGGAATTGATAGGGCAATTCCGACGAATGAACCGCCCCCATCTCGAAGCCCGGGTCTTTCGTCACCGGGGGCGCGTCGCGGTCGCCGAACACGAAGGCGTAAACCGGGGCCGACTTCCTGATCAGCTTGGCCGTCTCGAGATAAATGCAGTTGTTGATTCCGACGTCGGAGCGGAAATCAGACCAGACGGTGCCGAGCGCTGACGGGGCCGACGAATAGCTGCTCTGCGGATATTTCCTGACCACGCTGTCGGCATGCTTGCCGTAGGTATCCTTCAAGAGCTCGAAATAATTGTCTTTGGTGATCGACTGGCCGCCCTGGACGGCATAGGCGACGTAGAGCCGAAGTTCATCACGGGTGCCGCCCATGATCATCGGGACCTTGACGAATTTTCCAGCCTTGATGGCCTGGGCTCCCGGCAGCGGGACGGTTTTGGCGCCGATCACGGGCAGAAACGTGACGATGCTGGAGCCAGCCACAGTCGCGGCGGCGGTGAGGAGGTCCTTGACCGGCTTGCCGCGAAGGCAGGCCAGAGCGGCCGCGCCATCGCTGCAGCCCACCAGCGCCGCGATCTTCTGACCGGTCTTGTTTCCCTCCTCGACGGTCGGAAGCGGCGTGGCGCAGCCGTCACTCTGGACGATCGCCTTTTGAAACAGGCCCCAGGTCTCGTCCGGCGCCAGAATGTGCATGCACACGCCTGCCGCGCCCGCCGATTCGCCGGCGAGCGTCACATTGTCCGGATCCCCGCCAAAGGCGGCGATATTTCGTTTCACCCAGCGCAGCGCGGCGCGCTGGTCCTCAAGGCCATATCCGCCGTTGTGGCCGGCCTCGAAGGCCGGGTGCGCGGTGAACCCGAAGACCCCAAGCCGGTAATTCATCGATACCACGACGACGTCGCCGGACTTCGCCAGCGTGTCGAGCGGATAGAGCGCGCTGGAGCCGCCGACGAATGCGCCGCCATGAATCCAGACAATCACCGCGCGCTTGCGGCCATGCCGCGCCTTGCCCGGATCGGGCGTCGTGACATTAAGATAAAGGCAGTCCTCATTGTCGCTCGACTCGGGAATGCCGTATCTTTCGGCCTGCGGACAGGAGCTTTTGTAGCTTTTGGCATCCAGCGTACGCTCCACGCCGCAGCCGGTTCGGGGATGCTGAACCGCAACTCGCCGACGGGTGGTTTGGCAAAAGGGATGCCCTTGAACTCCCGCACGCCATTGCGGATGGCGCCGCGAACGGCGCCCTTGTCGGTTATCACCGTGGTGGGGTCCGCTGATGTCGAGGCGGCCTGCAGAGGCGGCACTGTCCAGCACAGCATCAAGGTGGCGGCAGCAACGGCTTTGAGCCGGCTGGGCGAAATCGAGTTGCGCAAAATGACCCCCTGTCCTCTTGGTCGACCACCGCTGGCGCCGGCATCCTGGGAACTAGCTAAGGGACCGGCATAAACATTCCGTGAAGGGAGGAAGGTTCGGGTGTCCTCCGGCGGCCACAAGCCCTCCCCATTTGCAGCGATAGTGCCTATCTTCAATGATCGTCCCGCTTTCGCGTGGGCGACAAGGAAATTTGCACTGGAGCCTTCATGACCCCCACCAACTCCCTGCTCGACCGCGCCAATCTCGACCGCGATTCCGTGCGCCATCAGGTGGCGCGGGGCCTCGAGGGCGCCGACGACGGCGAGTTGTTCCTGGAATACTCACAGAGCGAAGCGCTGATGTTCGACAATGGCCGGCTGAAGCAGGCCACCTACGACACATCGCAGGGCTTTGGCCTGCGCGCGGTAAAGGGCGACGCGGTCGGCTACGCGCATTCCTCCGACGTGTCGTTGCCGGCGCTGATCCGCGCGGCGGACGCCGTCGCAGCGGTGCGCGGCGGCTACAGCGGTAATTTCGCGGCCGCCCCCGCGCATACCAATGTGCGGCTCTATGGCGACGACAATCCGCTGGACGCGCCGGGCTTCGAATCCAAAGTGAAGCTGCTGGCCGAGATCGACGCCTATGTCCGCGACAAGGACCCGCGGGTACGACAGGTGACGGTGAGCCTTGGCGCGACCTGGCAGGTGGTGGAAATCCTGCGGCCGGACGGCGAGAGCTACCGCGACATCCGTCCGCTGGTGCGCGTCAATATCTCCGTGGTCGCAGGTCAAGGCGACCGTCAGGAAAGCGGCAGCAAGGGCTATGGCGGTCGCGAGGGCTATGCGCGCTTCATCGAGACCAAGGCATGGCGCGAGGCCGCCGATGACGCGATCCGCGAAGCCATGGTCAATCTTGAATCGATCCCCGCCCCGGCGGGCGAAATGGATGTCGTTCTCGGCGCCGGCTGGCCCGGGGTGATGCTGCACGAGGCCGTCGGCCATGGGCTGGAAGGCGATTTCAACCGCAAGAATTTTGGCTTCGCCGGCCTGATGGGCCAGCAGGTCGCAGCCAAGGGCGTCACCGTGGTCGATGGCACCACATTGCCCGCGGCGCGCTCGCTATCGATCGACGACGAGGGCACGACCAGCCGCACCGTGCTGATCGAGGACGGCATTCTGCGGGCTTACAGGACCGCCGAACGCGCGGCTGATGAAATGAAGCCGACCGGCAATGGCCGCCGCCAGAGCTACGCCCATGTGCCGATGCCGCGCATGACCAACACCTACATGCTGGCGGGGCAACGCGACCCGGCGGAAATCCTCGCTTCGGTGAAAAACGGCATCTACGCCGCGAATTTCGGCGGCGGCCAGGTCGACATCACCTCGGGCAAATACGTGTTCCAGTGCACCGAGGCCTACAAGATCGAGAACGGCAAGCTCGGCGCGCCGCTGAAGGGCACGATGCTAATCGGCAACGGCCCGACCGACCTGCATCGCATCACCATGGTCGGCAACGATCTCGCGCTCGACACCGGCATCGGCACCTGCGGCAAGAACGGACAGGGCGTGCCGGTCGGCGTCGGCCAGCCGACGCTGCGGATGGAAAAGATCACGGTCGGAGGAACGGGCTAGTGAGCAGCGAGACCGAGAAAACGCCCGGCCGGCTGGCGAGCTGGGGCGCGCACGCCATTCAACTGGCTGCGATCGTCGGCGTGGTCTTCGTCGCCAAGGGCGCGCTGGCCGAGCCGTTCTATGTGCCATCGGGTTCCATGGAACCGACGCTGCTGATCGGCGATGCGCTGCTGGCATCGAAATATCCCTACGGCTACGGCACCTCGTCGCTGCCGATCCAGATCAACCTGCCCGAGACCGGGCGGGTGTTCGGGGGCACGCCGAAGCGCGGCGACGTCGTCGTGTTCCGCTGGCCGGGCGACCGCTCGCAGGCCTGGGTCAAGCGCGTCGTCGGCCTGCCCGGCGACCGCATCCAGATGCGGCAGGGCCAGCTCTTCATCAATAACCATGCCGCCGCGCTGAAGCCGGACGGCATCGGCCGGTCCGA
>JAHRYZ010000318.1 GCA_020621905.1 Rhizobium sp. | reverse complement strand
TCGAGATACTGCTCGACCAGCAGGATCGCCATGCCGGTGGAATCCCTCAGATATTGGATCGCCCGGCCGATATCCTTGATGATCGACGGCTGGATGCCCTCGGTCGGCTCGTCGAGCACCAGGATCCTGGGCCGCGTCACCATCGCCCGGCCGATGGCGAGCTGCTGCTGCTGCCCGCCCGACAGGTCGCCGCCGCGCCGCGACAGCATGGTGTTCAACACCGGGAAGAGGCTGAATATCTCGTCGGGAATGAACCGCTCCTTGCGCGGCAGCGGTGCGTAGCCGGTCTCCAGGTTTTCCTTGACGGTGAGCAGCGGGAAGATTTCCCGTCCCTGCGGCACGTAGCCGACGCCGGCCCGCGCCCGGTTGAACGGCGCCATGCCGTTGAGCGTCACGCCGTCGAAGGCGATCGTGCCGGCCGAGACGCCGTGCTGGCCGGTGACGGCGCGCAAGAGCGACGACTTGCCGACACCGTTTCTCCCGAGCACGCAGGTGATCTTGCCCATCTCCGCCTTGATGGAAACGCCCCGGAGGGCCTGGGCTGCGCCGTAGTGGAGGTTGATGTTGTCGACGACGAGAGCGCTCATGATGCTGTCTCCTTGAGGAAGCCCCTGATTGCGGTGAACATTTCCGCATTGTGTCCGATCCAGACATGGCCGCCGGTCGGGTAGAGAAGCAGTCTTGCGCCCGGCACGCTGGCGGCGATGTGGCGCGCCGCGTCGGCGGTCAGGTAGCGGTCGTCTTCGACCGAAATGGCAAGCGTCGGGGCGGTGATCCGCTCGAGCGGCATCGGCTGGGGATCGCCTGCCAGCCGCATGTCGTTCAGAAGTCCCTGCGCCCGCTCGCTGACTGGCAGGATCGCATCGAGAATCGCCTGCACGCGGCTACGCTCATCTGCGCTGGCGGCGGCCAACAGCGCTGGATCCGTCGCCAGGACCGAGCCGATCATCATCTCGGGCATCGCCGAAATCGCCGCCCAGAAAAGGAAGTCCGACCCGAGGGCCGCCTCGACCACGTGTTGCTGGCCCGGCGACCAGGGGCGCGCCGACGGTCGGTCCGGGACATAGGTGGCAGGAACGACCGGGATCAGCGCCGAACAGCGATCCCGGTGACGGATGGCGAAAGCAATGGCCGAGAGCGCCCCGGCCGAGCCGCCGATGACCGCGATCCTGTCGACGTCGAGCGCATCGAGCAGATCGACAAACGCATCCGCCTGGTTTTCCGAAGAAGGATCGGCCGGAAAGGCCGAGCCGAGATAGCCGAACCGCGACGGGGAAATCACCCGCATGCCAAGTTCGACCAGCGGCGCGGCAAACAGCAAACCCTGATCGCATCCCCCGCCGCTGCCATGGATCATCAGCACCGGAACACCGGTGCCGGCCTCGGCATATTGAAGCGGGCCGAAGCGGCTATTGATCGTCGTGGCGCGATAGCCGGCGATGCGCGCCCGCGCAGCATCGAGGGCCTGCGAATAGCCGCGGTGCAGCCAAGCGGCCGCAAGCCCGGCCGCTGTGCCACCCGCGGCCAAGGCGAAAAGCGTTCTGCGCGTCAACATCGTCCCGATCTCCGCAACCCCATCCACGACGCCCTGCCGCGCCGCAGAGAGCGAGACCAGACTACCAGCGGGGCGGGTGGCAACATTGACCGTGATCAATTTTATCGTCCCAGATAGTTCTCGATCACCTTCGGATCGGCCGAGACAAAATCGATCGAGCCCTCGGCCAGTACCGAACCTTCGGCTAGGCAGGTCACCTTGACGCCGAGATCGCGGATGAAGCCCATGTCGTGTTCGACGACGACGACCGAACGGGTCTTGGCGATCTGCTTGAGCAGGATCGCCGTTTCAGCCGTCTCCGCGTCGGTCATTCCGGCCACCGGCTCGTCGACGAGCAGGAGCTTGGGTTCCTGCGCCAAGAGCATGCCGATCTCCAGCCATTGCTTCTGGCCGTGGCTGAGATTGGCGGCGAGGTCCTTGGCGCGGGCGGTCAGCCGCACCGTTTCGAGGATTTCCTCGATGCGCAGCCTGTCTTCCGAACTCAGCCGGTAGAACAGCGTGCCGAACACGCCGCGGTCACGGTTGAGCGCCAGTTCGAGATTGTCCCACACGGTGTGGCTCTCGAACACGGTCGGCTTCTGGAACTTGCGGCCGATACCGAGCTGGGCGATTTCGGCCTCGTCCTTCTTGGTCAGGTCGACCTCGCCGTTGAAGAAGACCTCGCCGCTATCGGGCCGCGTCTTGCCGGTGATGATATCCATCATCGTCGTCTTGCCGGCGCCGTTCGGGCCGATGATGGCGCGAAGTTCGCCGGGCTCGACGACGAAGGACAGCGAATTCAGCGCCTTGAAGCCGTCGAAGGAGACGGACACGCCATCGAGATAAAGAATGCTCGTCGGTTTCCTGTCGTTCATGACCTTCGCTCCGCCGCCTGGCCGACCGGCAGCGCCGCGTCGGATGCCTTGTCATTGTTGGCGGCATCGTCCGCCGCCTTGCGCTCCCGGCGCACGGCCAGCCGCTGCTGGATCGTGCCGACCACGCCCTTGGGCAGGAACAGCGTCACGCCGATGAACAGGCCGCCGAGCGCGAACAACCAGAGTTCGGGAAAGGCCCCGGTGAAATAGCTCTTGCCCGCATTGACCATCAGCGCGCCGATGATCGGACCGATCAGCGTGCCGCGCCCGCCGACGGCGGTCCACACCACCACTTCGATCGAGTTGCCTGGTGCGAACTCGCCCGGATTGATGATGCCGACCTGCGGCACGAACAGCGCGCCGGCGATCCCCGCCATCATCGCCGAGACGGTGAAGGTGAAGAGCTTGATGTTTTCGACCCGGTAGCCGAGGAAGCGCACGCGGCTTTCGGCATCGCGCACGCCGACCAGAACCTTGCCGAACTTGGAGCGCACGATCGCCGAGGAAATCACCAGGCAGAGCGACAGCATGATCGCAGAGAGCGCGAACAGCACCGCACGCGTCCCGTCGGCCTGGACGTTGAAGCCGATGATTTCCTTGAAGTCAGTGAGGCCGTTATTGCCGCCGAAGCCCATGTCGTTGCGGAAGAAGGCCAAGAGCAGCGCATAGGTCATCGCCTGGGTGATGATCGACAGGTAGACGCCGTTGACGCGGGAGCGGAAAGCAAACCAGCCGAAGACGAAGGCGAGCAGGCCGGGCACGACCAGCACCATGACCATGGCGAACCAGAACATGTCCATGCCGTGCCAGAACCACGGCAGTTCCTTCCAGTTGAGGAAGACCATGAAGTCGGGCAGGACCGGATTGCCGTAGACACCGCGGCTGCCGATCTGGCGCATCAGATACATGCCCATGGCATAGCCGCCGAGCGCGAAGAAGGCGCCGTGGCCGAGCGAGAGAATGCCGCAATAACCCCAGACCAGGTCGAGCGCCAGCGCCAGCAGCGCATAGCAGAGATACTTGCCCATCAGCGACACGGCATAGGTCGGGATATGGAAGAAGCTGTCCGGCGGGGTCAGCAGGTTGAGCGCCGGAACAAGAATCGCCACACCGAGAAGAATGGCGACGGCGGCGACGATCTTGCCTTCGAGTGCCCTGAAGATGAAGCCCGTGATCATGCTTCCACCGCCCTTCCCTTGAGCGCGAAGAGCCCGCGCGGCCGTTTCTGGATGAAGAGAATGATCAGCACGAGCACGAGGATCTTGCCCAGCACCGCGCCGACCGAGGGTTCGAGGAACTTGTTGAGGATGCCGAGCGACAGCGCGCCGACGAACGTGCCCCAGAGATTGCCGACGCCGCCGAACACCACGACCATGAAGCTATCGATGATGTAGGCCTGGCCGAGATTGGGCGAGACATTGTCGATCTGGGAAAGCGCCACCCCGGCAATGCCGGCAATGCCGGAACCGAGCGCGAAGGTGAAAGCGTCAACCCAGGGGGTGCGGATGCCCATGGAGGACGCCATGCGGCGGTTCTGGGTGACGGCGCGCATCTGCAGGCCGAAGGCCGAGCGCTTCATCAGCGTCAGCAGGGCAAGAAGATGGTGAGCGAGAACAGCACGATCCACATGCGGTTCCAGGTGATCGTCAGCCCGCCCAGCGCAAACGATCCGGACATCCACGAGGGGTTGCCGACCTCCTGGTTGGTCGGG
>JAHRYZ010000317.1 GCA_020621905.1 Rhizobium sp. | reverse complement strand
TTGTCGCTTTCGCCCGACAGGAGCGCGGGCTTCGCCTGCTCGGCGGTGGGCGTCTTCGCGGCGTTTTCAGCCGCTTCCATCTGCGTCTGCTGCGCTTCGAGCTTGGCCAGCGAGGCGCGAAGCTCGGTCAGTTCGTCATTGATCTCGGACTTCTGGTCGTCGGTCTCGGCGCTGGCCAGTTCCTCTTCCTTCGAGGTGATCTGGCTTTCGAGCTTGGCGATCGACGACTTCAGCGAGGTGCTGGAGGAGCCGGCCTGGTCGAGGGCGGTGGTGGACGTGGTGGCGGACGTTGAAGAAATTGCGGTTACCATGTCTAAATCCTTGAGAAAAAGGAGCTTCGTGAAATCACGTCACACGGTTGGATCGATGGGCAATACGCGCAACTGAGCCTTAAAATACGGGGCATCGACGCAATCATGAATAGTCCAAGACTAGGATGGCCTTCTTAATAAAAGGTTATTGGACATAATCGTGCGCCCGCTACATTAGTGGCGGGTCAACGCTCGGCTGCCGCCTTGAGGCGGGCGAGAACATAGAGCCTTGCGGCCGAGGAGAGATTGGTGCGCGGGTCGCGGGTCTCGTCGATCTCGACCACGAGGGCGGCCAGCGGGATCTGCCGTTCCGCGGCGATGGCGTTCAGTTCGTCCCAGAACGCCTCTTCCAGCGAAAAGCTGGTGCGATGGCCGTGCAGGGTGATCGAGTGCTTGCGGATCATCGCGGCTCCGGCTCGGAATCTGATTCAGGCGGCTGACAAGGTGAATCCGGAAAACCGCGCAGGTGCTTGATCGGGAATCGAATTTGCCGGTGGGCTATTCGTCGTCCGACGTCTCGAGGCGGCCCTGGTCGAGAGTCTTTTCGGCCTTGGCGTTGAGCGCCTTCGTCAGCGTCTTCTCGGCCTTGCTGCGGCCGAAGGTCAGGCGGTTCTGTTCCGCCTGCTTCTCCTTTTCGGAGCGGGTCCTCGCCTTGCGGAACTGGCGAAGATTGACGACGCTCCGCTCATGCCTCCTATCCTGAAACGGTAGCGATCGATCGCGGTGCCGGGTGCCGAAGCTACGCTTCGCGGAAGGTCGAGCGAACGACCGGCCTGGCTCGCCCGTCGCGGCCTCGGCTCGACTGTTCTCGCCATCGACGGCCGATCGGATGGCGGTGATCTCGGCCCCTTCCTCGCCTTCGTCGGCCAGCGGCACGTCGAATTCGAGCTCGAAGTTGACGGAGGGGTCGTAGAAGCCGCGAATGGCGTTGAACGGGATGACCAGCTTTTCCGGGGTGTCGGAGAAGGAGAGCCCGATCTCGAACTGGCTGTCGGTGACCTTGAGGTCCCAGAACTGGTGCTGCACCACGATCGTCATCTGCTCGGCATATTTGGTCTTGAGGTGCTGCGAGATGCGCACGCCCGGCGCGCCGGTGAGGAAGGTGATGAAGAAGTGATGGTCACCCGGAAGACGGCCGGTGGCTGCGACTTCGGTCAACACCTTGCGGATGACGCCGCGCAGCGCGTCCTGAGCCAGAATGTCGTAGCGAATATGGTCGTTCCCCATATGATCCTGTCTTTCTCTTGCTTGGCGTCTTTGCGCGGCTATATGCCACGACGCCGCATTCGGGGAAAGCCCCCGTCACCCGAGTCATAACGATGCATATTACACGATTTGAAAAGCAGAGGGTAGGCAAAGGGGAGGGAAGGTGAAGGCTTCTGTTGCCAGGTGCCTTCGGACCCCGCCTCAAGGGGCTAACCTTGAGGGCTTAGTTCGGATTTCCCGCACCGCCATTAGGCAGCGAGAGCATAACCCTTAGCGTTGTTGTCGTTTGCAACTACACTTGTGACCCGATAACGGCGGTATCATGCCGAGCAAAAGTTCGATCTTTACACCCTTGTCGATCCTATTTCGCCCCCATCAAAAGCCGGTCTTCGAAGACCGACCGGTTTTTGGTGGAGGCGCCGGGTACCGCCCCCGGGTCCAATAGGCTTATTACACCGACCGTTTATCGCCATAGCCGGAGCAAGCCCCGGCAAGGCAGATATAGGTGTTTCATCCGCCAATGAAAAGGGCAAAGCGAAAGGAAGTTTGCGTCAGCAGCGATTGACGAAGCCGACATAGTCGCGGCCTTTCTTCTCATAGTACTTCAGGATGAAGCCGCGGGTCGCGCCGCCGTCCATCGGGATCTCGCAGCGAACGCCCCATTTGGTGTCGAAACAGGCGTTGACGATGATGCACTGGCCGGCCTTCACTTGCCCGACGACCTGGCTTTCGAGGCTGCGTTCGCGGCGGATGTTCATCAGGCCGGTGATCAAAACCCGGACCGGATGGGGTCCGCGCGGCGCGACCGTGTCCTCGGGGCCGACGCACTTGCCGGTGTCCTCGCGGATGTAGCAGGGGTTTGCGCCGCCGCCCGGCGTCGGCTGTGCGGCATCCATGCGCTGGCGGCCGGCCGGTCGCATGATGACCAGCGAGCCGTCGGCGAGCCGACCGTTCATGATGCCGCGCGCCGGGGCGAAACTGGCGATGGGGCGGCCGTCGAGCCCGAGAAGGGAAAAGCCGTTGCGGTCGGGCGCCCAGCCGTTGACGAAGGCGAGCGGCCCCATGCACATGATCGAGCGGGCGGCGAGGCGTCCGGCAAACGTGTGGCTCTGCAGCTCGATCTGGCACTTTCCGGCCGGCCCGCCGGCCTCGACATTCCACATGCCGACGTGTCGATGGGGCGCACCGGACTGGGCGTGGGCGGGAAGGGGAGCCGTCGCCGTCGTAAGCGCCGTCAGCAGGGCCAGGACAAGTCGTTTGAATGCCATTCGCGTGTGTCTCCGTGTGTTCTGGACGACTGTGCGTGCCGGTTGACGTTCATCGCCGGATTCCTGGCAAAACTCAATTGGCGCCGGCGAATTTTGCGCCGCGTCCCACCGGGCATGGGCCGGGCGCTTGACGGTCACACACGCTTCTCACATTCTGTTTATCAAGCGGGCGCGCATGAGACGTCCGCGTTCAGCGAAAGGAAGAAGGCCATGACGGACTATCTTGCAGAAGTGAAGCACTACGACCCGGGCGCCGACGAGGAGGCGGTCAACAAGATCGTGCGTCACCTCGGAATTGCCCTGCGCAACCGTGATTCCTCGCTCGTCTCCGCGTCCGATCCGGATGAACTTGCCCGCGTCAAGGAAAAGTGGTGCGGCAAGAAGCTCGGCGTGACCGGCCCGTCCGCCGACAAGGCCGTCGATACGGTATGCACGATCATGGCGAAGGACAACAGCAAGTCGCGCGTGACCTTCTACTACTTGGTCGCCAAGGAACTCGGCAAACTGGACGACCTCTGAGCTCAGCATGGGAAAACCGGCGGGGCCGCTTGGTTCCGCCGCGCGGGGACGCTACATTGCCGCCGAACAGGAATCGGCGGCAGAATCATGAAGCAGTATCTCGACCTCTTGCGGCACGTGATGGAGAACGGCTCCGACCGGGGCGACCGCACCGGAACCGGCACGCGCTCGGTGTTCGGTCACCAGATGCGCTTCGACCTTTCCGAGGGTTTTCCGGTCACCACGACCAAGAAGCTGCATCTGCGCTCGATCATCCATGAGCTCCTGTGGTTCCTGAAGGGCGACACCAACATCGCTTATCTCAAGGAGCACGGCGTCAGCATCTGGGACGAGTGGGCGGACGAGAACGGCGATCTCGGGCCGGTCTACGGCGCGCAGTGGCGCTCCTGGCCAGACGGCAAGGGCGGTCATATCGACCAGATCGCCAATCTGGTGACGAGCATCACCAAGAACCCCAATTCGCGCCGCCATATCGTCTCCGCCTGGAACCCGGCGGAAGTCGACGAGATGGCGCTTCCGCCCTGTCACTGCCTGTTCCAGTTCTACGTCGCCGACGGAAAACTGTCCTGCCAGCTCTACCAGCGCTCGGCCGACATCTTTCTCGGCGTGCCCTTCAACATCGCCTCCTATGCGCTGCTGACGATGATGGTGGCGCAGGTCACCGGCCTGAAGCCCGGCGATTTCGTTCACTCGTTCGGCGACACCCATCTTTACGTCAATCACCTCGATCAGGCCCGGCTGCAACTGACGCGCCCGACGCGGCCGCTGCCCACCATGAAGATCAATCCCGACGTGAAGGACATCTTCGCCTTCCGCTATGAAGACTTCGTGCTCGAAGGCTAC
>JAHRYZ010000316.1 GCA_020621905.1 Rhizobium sp. | reverse complement strand
GCGCTTTGCGCGAGATGGAAAGGTGCCTCATGCCTGTCAATCATAGAGCCGCCCGCAACTGTGACGTTCAGCCGTCCGGCTCAAACCTGATGTCGGTGGAGAGGGCTATCGAAGTCGCGGTCGGCATGGCAAGGCCGATCACCGGGGCGCAAGAAGTCGTCCTCCGGTTCGCCCGAGGCCGGATACTTGCGGCAGATCTGCACGCGCCACAGGCCATGCCGGCTTTCGACAATTCCGCCATGGACGGCTTCGCACTGCGACTTCAGGATATTCCGGGAACGGGGCCTTGGCGATTGCCGGTCGCTGGCACGATGACGGCCGGCTCTGCCCTGGGGCTGGCCGGAGCTGTTGTCGGCGCGGCCTTGCGTATCTTCACCGGCGCGCCGGTTCCCGCTATCTGTGATGCCGTGGTGATGCAGGAAAACTGCGACGATCAGGGCGAACACGTCCTGATTTTTAGCCGCCCGGCGATGGGCGAGAACATACGTCGCGCGGGCGAGGACATCGGCGCCGGCGCCCTTCTTGCAAGCCGCGGCACGATAATCGAGGCACGCCATATCGGGCTTCTCGCGGGCAATGGCCATGCTTCGGTCCAGGTAAGACGTCGACCGCGGATCGCAGTGCTGTCCACCGGCGATGAACTCGTCGATGGGGGCAAGGGCAGCGCAAGCATCCATGACACAAATCGGCCCATGCTGCCTGCATTGTGCGAAGGGCTCGGTGCGGAGGTCACGGATCTCGGTATCTGTGCCGACGATCTCGGCGCCATGACCGGACTGCTGCGCGCGAACGCGACGCAATATGACATGATCCTCACCTCGGGCGCAGCTTCGGTTGGAGGCCGGGACTTCGTTCGACCGGCCCTTTACGCGGCCGGCGGGTCCGTGGAAGCCTGCCGGGTGGCCCTGAAGCCCGGAAAGCCTGTCTTTTTCGGTCGACTCGGCGATGCCTTGCTGACCGGGCTGCCCGGCAATCCGCTGTCGGCCTATACGGGATTCCAGCTCTTTGTCGCCCGGCAGATCGCCGCGATGCTGGGCTTTTCGGGAGCGGAAATGTCAGTCGAGAAAGCGGTGGCCGGTTTCGGCTGGAAGCGGAAGGCAGGTCGCGCGGAATATCTGCCGGTGCGCATCGTCGCGCATGATGCTTCCGGCCGCCCGATCGTCGAGCGCCTCGGGCACGGCAGCTCCGCCTCGCTGATGCCGCTTTCCCAGGCCGACGGCGTCGCCGTTCTCGATGCGTCGTCAACCGAAGGCGCCTGCGGTACGCCCGTTTCCTGGTTCCCCTTTTGCAGGCGCGAATTCGCATGGAGGAGCATATGACCGATTTAGCGATACCGCTCCAGGCCGCCATTCGGGTCGAAAAGGACCGGCCGGTCGACGATATCTTCGGGGCGGTGGCCGAGCTGTTGCGGGCCGAAGGGCTGATTGTCACCGGCTTCCTTCAATGGGAACGCACGGACGACGGCGCGTGCTGCGGCCGGATCGAGCTAGAGGATCTGGCCAGCGGTGAGCGGCATGTGATATCGCAGGCGCTCGGCCCGGGTGCGCGCGGTTGCCGGCTCGATCCGCAGGCCCTGGCAGACGTGGCCGGGCGCCTCCTGTCCGGTCTGGAGAACGATCCAGATCTCTTGATCCTCAACCGCTTCGGCAAAGGCGAGGCCGAGGGGGAAGGTTTTCGTGCCGTGATGGAGGAGGCCTGCGCACGGGACATTCCGGTGCTGATCGCGGTGCGGGAAAGCTATGTCGAGGCCTGGGAGCGGTTTGCGGGAGATCTCGGGCTCCTCCTTCCACCCGACCGGGGCCTGGTCGTCGACTGGGTCCGTCGGGCGGTTGCGGCGGCCGGGAGACTTCGCGATGCGGCATGAACGGCATATCGCGACCGGCACGGGAGCAACACACTTCCCCCTGGTCGATCAGTTCGGCCGGCAGGTCACCTATCTTCGGCTTTCCGTGACGGATCGCTGCGATCTTCGCTGCACTTACTGCATGGCCGAACACATGACATTCCTGCCGCGCCAGGATGTCCTGTCCCTGGAGGAGCTGTACCGGCTGGCTCGAGTCTTCATCCGTGGGGGCGTGCGCAAGATCCGGCTGACCGGCGGAGAGCCGCTGGTGCGCAAGAATATCCTTCAGCTGTTCAGTCTGCTCGCGCCGCACCTCGAAGGCGGCGAGCTCGATGAGGTGACGCTGACCACCAACGGCACGCTGCTTTCGCGTTATGCCGAAGCCCTGTTTGCAACAGGTGTGCGCCGCGTCAACGTCTCGCTCGACAGTCTCGATGCCGGCAGATATGCGCGGATAACCCGGTGGGGCCGGCTGGATTCGGTTCTGAAGGGTATCGACGCAGCGCTTTCCGCCGGTCTCAAGGTCAAACTCAACGCGGTTGCCATGCGGGGTGACTTCGAAAGCGAAGTGGACGATCTCATCGGCTTCGCGCATGGGCGAGGCATGGACCTCACGTTGATCGAGGAGATGCCGCTTGGGCAGACGGGGCATGATCGCAGCCAGAGCTTCCTTCCCCTTGATCATCTGCGCCGGTCGCTTGCCGGGCGGTGGACGCTTGTTCCGATCGATGACCGGACCGGAGGTCCGGCCCGCTATGTTCGCGTTGCCGAGACCGGCGGGCGGCTCGGCTTCATCACGCCGCTATCTTGTGATTTCTGTGCAAACTGCGATCGGGTGCGGGTAAGCTGTACCGGCGGTCTCTTCACCTGCATGGGGAGCGAGGGCACGGTCGGGCTTCGCCAGGCGTTGCGCGGCGAGGATCCGGAGGCAAACGTTGGTAGCCTGATCCGGGATGCGCTTGGTCGCAAGCCGAAGGGACATTCGTTCGAAATTTCGCGTCAGGCCGTCAGCGGTATCGCGCGCCATATGTCTGTTCTAGGAGGCTAGAAATGCAGATTGCCATCGTTACCGTATCGGATCGCGCCAGCCGCGGAGAATGTGAGGATCTGTCGGGTCCCTTGATCGAGACATGGCTGGCGCGCGCGATAACGTCACCCTACAAGCTAACGAAGCGGACATCCCCGATGGGTTTGTCTCCTTTCGCGATGAACGGATCGATCTCTGCGACCAGCATCGCTTCGACTTGATTTGACAACGGGAGGCACGGGCCCGGCAGCGCGTGACGAAACCCCGGAAGCCATGCGGGCCGTGCTGGTGAAGGAGCTACCGGGTTTCGGCGAACTGCTGCGTCGCGTCAGTCTGGAGCAGACGCCGACTGCCATCCTGTCGCGGCAGACGGCCGGAACAAGAGGGCATTCGCCTATCATCAATCTGCCGGGCAATCCGGCGTCGATCCGTGTGTGCCTCGATACAATATTCTCAGCTGCGCCTTACTGCCTCGATCTGATCGGTGCGGGGAGGATCGAGACCGATCGGAATATCATCAAGGCTCACCGTCCGGCGCGATAGGGCATTTGTGGCCTTATGCGGTGTGGTTGGATGCAGGCCCCCAATTGTCGATGGTGGCCGGGAAACAGCGCCGCAGCAACAGGCCATCTCAATTTTGCGGGGCGCGGTGGTTCCATAAGCTATCTTATGCGATCTTTATTAAGCATTTGAAAATAATAAGTAATATTTATCCATCTTTCATATCTTAGGGTTGAGTACTAAATTTTCCGCCAAGCGAGTTAAGCGAGAATACTCATGCTCCGATTTCTTCACCGACGACTCGGACACCGCCGGGCGAAACGGCGCAGGTGGCAGGCTGATGCGAAGCTGCTGGCTGGTCGAGATCCGGTCAGAGCTTACTATGAGGCGCAACGACGGGCGTTCCGCAGGCGACTTCCATGGGTATTGGCACTGGGACAAGGTCGCCAGTGAAATCGCCCGTATAGAACCGCGTGCCGAGATGGACTTCGACATCCTCAAGGTTTTGTCCGATCAGGAAGAGCCGGGTCGCCGCTGATCGATGCACTGGCGAAGCAGATGCTCGGCAACAGATGCTGAGCTGTCTTCCGTGAACGATCTGTACCGAATATCCAATCGCCGCCGAAGCAAACCAATTCCGCTCTTTATGGATGGCGTCCTGGACCAGGCCCGGATCTGCGTCGATCAACCCACTATCGGGGTCGGCTAGCAAGCTGCCGCCGCTTGTCTTCGCCTGCGCGGTGATCGCGACCTGTCCTGGTCCTTTGAGGAGCCATCGAGCGGGATCGGCCCGCTCCGGACGGAGGTTTCTCA
>JAHRYZ010000315.1 GCA_020621905.1 Rhizobium sp. | reverse complement strand
GTGGAGGCCGGCCTCAATTACGGGGGGGCGCGGGAATACTGGACGCCGCGGCGCCTGACGCTGGACATTCGCGGCCTCTCGGCCCGGTCGGCCGATATCCGCGAGGAGAAGAAGGGCCCGAGCGTCAGCGCGCCTCAGGCCGCGATCGACGGCTTCCTGCGCGGAGCGGGGCTTTCCGCGATCGACCAGGCGATCGTCAAGACCGATCCGAAGAAGGGCGACTTTTATGTTGCCTATCTCGACAAGCCGGGCCGCGCGGCCCAGGACATCGTCGCCGACGTGATGCCCGGCATCATCCGCACCTTCCCCTGGCCGAAGCCGATGCGCTCGGGCGCCGCTTCCATGCCGAAGGGCATGACCTATGCCGGCGTCGAGGGCAGGGGGCCGGAAGTGCTGCGCTGGGTCCGCCCGCTGCAGTCGATCGTCTGCACCTTCGGCACCGATCACGACGAGACCGTCGTGATCCCCTTCGAGATCGACGGCATCATCGCCGGCAACGTCACCTACGGCCATCGCTTCCACGCGCCGGATGCCATCACCGTGCGCCGCTTCGACGACTATGTCGCGAGCCTGGAAAAGGCCAAGGTCATTCTCGACGCCGAGCGCCGCAAGCAGATCATCGCCCAGGACGCCGCCAATCTCGCCTTCGCCAACGGGCTTGATCTGGTCGAGGACGAGGGTCTGCTGGAGGAAGTCTCCGGCCTCGTCGAATATCCGCACGTCCTGCTCGGCACCTTCGAACAGGACTACCTGGCGATCCCGGCCGAAATCATCCGGCTGACGATCAAGACCAACCAGAAGTGCTTCGTCACCCGCCCGCATGGCGCAACCGAAGGCCTGTCGAACCATTTCGTCCTCGTCTCCAACATCGAGGCGAAGGACGGAGGCAAGGAAATCATGCACGGCAACGGCAAAGTCGTGCGCGCCCGCCTGTCGGACGCCAAGCATTTCTGGACCCGCGACCAGGGCGACCTGCCGGATCTCGACACGCTCAAGGTCTCGGCCGAAAAATTCGGCCTGGATCTGAAAAAGCCGCTCGACCAGCGCATGGCCAAGCTCGACGCGCTGAACGTCACCTTCCACGCCAAGCTCGGAACGCAGGGCGAGCGTGTCGCCCGCATCCGCGCGCTGGCGAAGGAACTGGCGCTGATCGTCGGTGCCGACGCGGCGCTCGTCGACCGCGCTGTGGTGCTGGCCAAGGCGGATCTCCGCACCGAAGCCGTCGGCGAGTTCCCCGAACTGCAGGGGCTGATGGGCCGCCGCTATGCGCTCCTGCAGGGCGAGGACGCCGCCGTCGCCGCCGCCATCGAGGACCACTGGAAGCCGAACGGCCCCTCCGACCGCCTGCCGGAAGACAAGGTCGGCCTGGCGGTCGCGCTTGCCGACAAGCTCGATACGCTCACCGGCTTCTGGGCGATCGACGAGAAGCCGACCGGTTCGAAGGACCCCTATGCGTTGCGCCGTGCGGCACTGGGTGTGGTGCGGATGATCTTGGAACGGGGAATTAAGCTACGGCTACTGAGGGCGACCATGCTGCCCTTGGTGGAAATCTACATCAGCAAAAGAGAGCAAGGACTGGCAGGCGCATTGGTTGCGGCGAACCAGCTCATTGAAGAAAAGCTGATGCCAACTGAAGTAGTCTCTGAAATCGAAACCAAGTTTCATGGAAGAGAGGCTGTTGAAGGGTTTGCGGAGGACATTTCAATTGTTGCTTGGGGTGTTTCATCCGACCTCCTCTCCTTCTTCCACGACCGCTTGAAGGTCTACCTGCGCGACCAGGGCGCTCGCCACGACATCATCGATGCGGTGCTCACCCCCGAGGCCGACGACCTGCTGATGGTCGCTCGCCGCGCCGAGGCGCGACCGCCTTCATCACATCGGAGGGCATTAAGCCTGCTCGCCGGCACCAAGCGCGCGACCCAGCTGCTCGCGGCCGAAGAGAAGAAGGGCACGGTCGTCGCCGACGGCGTGTCGGAAGCGCTGTTGACGCTCGATGCGGAAAAGGCGCTCTATGCCGCGATCAAAACCGCCAGCGCCGAAGCCGCCGATGCTGTGGCCAGGGAAGACTTCCGCTCGGCCATGCAGGCGCTGTCGAAGTTGCGCGCCCCGGTCGACACCTTCTTCGACGACGTGCTGGTCAACGACGACGACGCAGCCATCCGCGCCAACCGCCTCGCTTTGCTGAAGGCCATCCGCGAAGCCACCGGAACCGTCGCCGATTTCTCCAAGATCACGGGGTGAGGCGTGGTCCCGCGCAAGCGGGACCAATCGATCCAGTGAATCGATTGGAGCGCCGAACGCCCTGAGCCTGAAGCGAAGGGCCGGGCAGGGCGCGGTCCCGCGTTAGCGGGACCAATCGATCCAGCGAATCGATTGGAGTGCCGAACGCCCTGAGCCTCAAGCGAAGGGCAAGGTAGTGCGGTCCCGCGTCAGCGCCAATCCTCGCCCGTAGGCCGGTCATCCTCGGCCTTGAGCCGAGGATCCCAATCTCGATGCCAACACCCGTCCGGCCGAAGCATGGCTTTGGCGTGGATGGACGGTGACCTTTTGTCTCGTTCGAGTGGCTGTGATAATCTGCAGATCTCAGCTTCCCCGTCCCAGGAGCAGTCCATGAACAAGCCAGTTCACGTCACGATCGGCGAGCCGTTCGACAGCTTCATTGACAGCCAGGTGGAGAGCGGCCGTTTCAGTTCGGCCGAGGCCGTCGTCGAGGCCGGATTGCGGCTGCTCGAAGAGGAGCAGGCGAAGATCGACAGATTGCGCGAGGCATTGATCGAGAGCGAAAATTGCGGGCCGGCGCGCGACTTTGATCGAGACGCTTTCATGGAGTCGATGCGCGAAGCCTGGCGATCCCGTGGTTAAGGTCCGGTTTCGCCAGACCGCGGAACGGGATCTTCGCGACATCGGGTTGTATACCGCAGATCATTGGTCCCAGGCGCAGGCGGAAGTCTATCTCGGTCAGTTGCTGGACGTCATCGAGCAAATCTCCGTGCATCCGTCCTCCGGCCACGATGTCGGGTGGTTGCGTCCCGGTTATCGGCGCCGTCGGGCCGGGTCGCATCTGATCTTCTATGTCTTGACCACCGATGGCGACATCGAGATCGCACGCGTGCTTCACGCGAGGGCGGACGCCGCCCGACAGTTGGACGACTAGCATGCCGACAAAGATCTTCATCAGCGCCTGCCTGCTCGGCCGCCCGGTCCGTTACGACGGCAGGCAGCCGCTGCATCATCCGGCCATCGCCCGCTGGCAGGCCGAAGGCCGGATCGTCGGCTATTGCCCCGAACAGGCCGGTGGCCTGCCCACGCCGCGTCCGCCGGCCGAGATCGAGGGCGGCATGGGCGGGGAGGATGTGATCGAGGGGCTGGCGCGGGTGGTGGAGAACACCGGGCGCGATGTGTCAGCCGCCTTCGTCGAGGGTGGCCACAAAGCGGTCGAATTCGCCCGGACCAATGGCTGCGCCTTTGCCCTGCTGATCGACGGCAGCCCGTCCTGCGGCTCCGGTTTCATCTATGACGGCAGCTTTTCCGGTGGCCGCCATCCCGGCCATGGCGTGACGGCGGCGCTGATGCGCCGGGCCGGCATTGCGGTCTATTCCGACCGCGAGATCGACGCGCTTGTGGCGCGCCTGGACGGCGAGCCCGAAGTCGCGTCCTGAACCCATTCCCGAAAATGACGAAAGCCGCCGGAGTGTCCCCCGGCGGCTCGTATTGAAGGGCAGGACCGTCCGGCTCAGCCGGCCATGCGCATCGGCTGGGCCATGCTGCCGGGCTGGCTCGAACGGGCGCCGTTGGAAACCTTGAAGCCCCGGATCAGTTCCAAGAGGTCGCCGGTGTCATTGGCCAGGACCTCGGCCGAGGCCGTCGTCTCTTCGGCCATGGCGGCATTCTGCTGGGTGGCGGTGTCAAGCAGGTTGACGGCGCTGGAGATGCTGCGGAGCGTGGTGTCCTGTTCCTGGGCGCTGTGGGCGATCTTCGAGACGACGTCATTGGCGCGCTCGATCTGTCCGGAAATCCGTTTCAGCGCCTCGCCGGTCTGGGCGACGAGCTGAACGCCCTGGCTGACCTGCTCGGAGGAGCGGGAAATCTGCGTCTTGATCTCCTTGGCGGCTGCCGCTGAGCGCTGGGCCAGTTCGCGCACTTCCTGAGCGACGACGGCAAAACCCTTGCCGCTTTCGCCGGCGCGTGCCGCCTCGACGCCGGC
>JAHRYZ010000314.1 GCA_020621905.1 Rhizobium sp. | reverse complement strand
GGCCCTCGGCGGCGGGCTCTTTCTCTATCTTGTCGGCATGTCGGGCTGGCAGGTCGCCGCCTGGGCCATGGCGGCACTGCTCTGCCTGCTCGGGCTGCCCTTCCTGCTCGGCGTCGCCCGTCGGCTGCCGGAAGAGACGCGCCCGCATGTGCCGTCGCTGATGGCGGCGCTCAAGCGGCCCCTGCTGCGGCGCGGCCTGTTGACGGCAGCAGTCTATGTCATCGCACAGAAACTGGCGCTCGGCATGATCGGACCCTTTCTCGTCGATTCCGGACTCGATCTCGCGACCATCGGCCTCGTCAACGGCATGGGCAGCCTGTTCGTCGGCTTCGGTCTGGCGCTTGCCGGCGGCCTGCTGGTGCGGCTCTGGGGCATCCGCACCGTCCTGATCCTGGCGCTTGCCCTGCAGGCCGTCTGCCTGCTGCTCTTTGCGGCGTCCGGCACGGTGACGGTCTTCCCGCAACCCGTCCTCGTCGCCCTGGCGATTGCCAGTTCCTCCGCCGTGCTGCCGCTGGGCTTCGTCGCGCTCTATGCGCAGTTCATGCGCTGGTCGGACCTCCGCCAGGCCGGCGTGGATTTCACCCTTTTCCAGTGCATGGATGCGCTCGTCAGCATCGCCGGCGGCATGATCGCCGGCCAGGTGGCCCATCTGTTCGGCTACGGCCTGTTCTTCGCCTTTGCCGCCATGCTCCCCTTGGCGGCGATCCCACTGGTCGCCAGACTGGCGGATCGCTGAGCGGGCGAAGACGGTTCAGTCTTCGGCCGCCGGCCGGTCGTCGCCGCCGACTCCGCGACGCCAGTAGGAAACGATCAGCTGGCGATCCTTGCCGAGTCCCCAGTCCTTGCGCACGATACGCCGGATCTCGCGGAAATCGGCGAATTCGCAGCCCGCCCAGACGTACAGGTCCTCGGGCAGCGTCTGAGGATCCAGCCCGCGCAGTGCCGCCGACAGCAGGCCGGCCGTTCCTGCGGGGCAGCCGGCACGGTAGAGCCAGGTGATCGTGACGTTCGGCCGCTCGAGCGGCAACCGGTCGGTTTCGCCGTCGACCTCGAGGAAGACGGTCGCCCTGGACGTCTGCGGCAGGCTCTCAAGAATGCGCGACAGCGCCGGAAGCCCCGTATCGTCGGCCAGCATCAGCAGGTTGGGTGCCTCGGGAACATCCCCGCCGCCCGGACCGATCATGCCGATCACCTGGCCGGGTCTGGCCGTCTCGGCAAAGCGGGCGGCTGGCGTCACCACGCCCGGATGCAGAACGAAGTCGACGTCGATGACGCCCGCCTCCACGTCGATCGCCCGGATCGTATAGACCCTCACGGTCAGCGAGTCCGCGCCGCCAGGCCAGACCAGCAGTCCGTCCGCGCCGATGGTCGGCCAGACGGGCTCGCGTCCCGCCGGCGGCAGCAGCAGGCGAACATGCAGCCCGCCGCTCGCATAGCGGCCAAGATCGCGTGCCGCAAACCGGATGCGCTGCAGATGCGGTGTGATCCGCTCTGTCGACAGGACCGTGATCTCGCGGAAGAAGGCCGGCACGGTCCCATCATCATCCTGGCCGCTCCAGCGGATACCGCTGGTCGAGCCGAGGATCTCCGCCGCGTGGCTTGCCACTTCCATCTTCACATAGGCAAGCCGCGTCTCGTCGTCGGCCAGCACCTGCAGGCGGATGCGCCGGTTCTCGCGCACGGCCGAGACCATGCCGTAATGCAGCGGAAACGCCCAACCGTCGGATTGCGGTGCGACGCTGACCAGCTCGCTGTGATCGTCCCGCATCCGGTCCAGCATGAATGCCGCCTGATCATGATCGAGATAGGTCTCGGAACTCAACGCCATCGCATTGCCCATGGTCGCTCCTTGCGCAGACCGCCCTCCACGGCGGTTCCAAGGAAATTCCATGCCATGAGCGGCGAACCGCGTCCAGAAAGATGAGCAAATAGATCATCTTTTAAAATGAAAAACTGCGCGAGCAGCCCAGACAGCATGCCCGGGGTGGATACTTGCGAAAAACGGGTCTTGCACCCTTGAGGTCATTCGCCCGGCGCATGAACTCATTGACAAACGTCAGCATCCTTCGGCGCCGCAGCATATTATAAGCTGCCTCCCAGAATGATCCTCCTGCAGCTTTCTGGGATGCCTCCGATGACCAAGACCCGTTTTGTCCCGAGCGACGAGATCCGCTCGATGTTTTCCGCCGCCATGTCCGCGATGTATCGCACCGAGGTTCCGGCCTATGGCACGCTGATGGAGCTGGTGGCGAAGGTGAACCAGGAGACGCTGGACGCCGATCCCAGGCTCCGCGAGCGCCTGGAAGATACCGATTCGCTCGACCGCATCACGGAAGAGCGTCATGGCGCGATCCGTCTCGGCACGCCTGCCGAGCTTGCCATGATGCGACGCCTCTTCGCCGTGATGGGCATGTATCCGGTGGGTTACTACGACCTGTCGACCGCCGGCGTTCCGGTTCATTCGACCGCCTTTCGTCCGGTCGGCGATGCCAGCCTGAAGAAGAACCCGTTCCGCATCTTCACCTCGCTGCTGCGCCTCGACCTGATCGCCGACGAGACCCTGCGTGCCGAAGCCGAAGCGACGCTCGCCAGGCGGCAGATCTTCACCCCCGCCGCGATCGCGCTGACCGAAAAGGCCGAACGCGACGGCGGCCTCGACCGCGCCGACGCTTCGCGCTTCGTCACCGAAGCGCTCGAAACCTTCCGCTGGCACGACAAGGCGCTGGTCAGCCCCGACATGTACGCGCGCCTGCATGCCGCCCACCGCCTGATCGCCGACGTGGTCTCCTTCAAGGGACCGCACATCAACCACCTGACGCCGCGCACGCTCGACATCGATCTCGTCCAGGCCCGCATGCCTAACTACGGCATCGCGCCGAAGGCCGTCGTCGAAGGTCCGCCGACCCGCAAGTGCCCGATCCTGCTGCGCCAGACCTCGTTCAAGGCGCTTAACGAACCCGTCCTGTTCGAGGACAAGGACGGCAGCTGGAAGGAAGGCTCGCACACCGCCCGCTTCGGCGAGATCGAACAGCGTGGCATTGCCCTCACCCCCAAAGGCCGGGCGCTCTACGACGGACTGCTCACCGCCTCGCGCCAGGTCGTGCGTCCGGCCGCCGACGGCTCGAACGCCGCCGAATACGACAAGGCGCTGGCAGACGCCTTCGCCCCCTTCCCCGACAGCTGGGAGGCGATCCGTGCCGATGGCCTCGGCTACTTCGCCTATTCGCTGACGGAAAAGGGCCGCAAGGCGAAGGCCGATCCGGAGACCGGCCTCGACACCCTGATCGCCGAAGGCCTCGTGCAGTTCGACCCGATCGTCTACGAGGACTTCCTGCCGGTCAGCGCCGCCGGCATCTTCCAGTCCAACCTCGGCGACGACGCGACCCAGGATTTCGTCGCCAGCCCCAACCAGCAGCGTTTCGAACTTGGCCTCCTTGGGTGCTGAAGGGTTCGATCACTATGCCGGCATCGAATAGGCATCGATCGTGACTGCCGTCAGATGCTGACCGCCGTTCAGCTGCAGAGTAAACGACGATGATCGACGGGGCACATTCAGGGCGCGCGGATATCCTCGGCGACAAGGGCATCGTGCAGGAGCCCGGCGCCATGATCGCCTATCAGACGGGCGCCCGCTATGACGAAGGTCTGGCGGGTCTCGTGCTGCGGCCGGCAACGACGGAGGAAGCCTCGGCCGCCGTCGCCTATTGCGTGCGGCACGGCCTGTCGCTCGTGCCGCAATCGGGCAATACCGGTCTGGTCTCCGGCTCGACGCCGGACGCCTCGGGCGCTCAGGTGGTTCTCAGCCTCGACCGCATGACGCGCCGGTTCGATCTCGATCTCGACAACCGCTCGCTGCATGTCGACGCCGGATTCCGGCTCTCCGAGGTCAACCAGCGGCTTGAGGCCCACGACCTGTTCTTCCCGATCGATCTTGGCGCCGACCCGCGCCTCGGCGGCATGCTGTCGACCAATACCGGCGGCTCGCGCTTCCTCAAATACGGCGACGTGCGCCGCAACACGCTCGGCATCAAGGTGGTGCTGGCCGATGAACAGGGCACGATCCTCGACCTCGCCTCGGACCTGCGCAAGAACAATACCGGTGTCGACTGGAAGCAGGTCTTCATCGGCACCTCGGGCGCGTTCGGCATCATCACCGAATGCGTTCTGAACCTCGAAGCCCTGCCGAAGCAGGTGGCCACCGCCTATCTGGTGCCGGCCGGCGGCGCGCATGTCATGCCCCTGC
>JAHRYZ010000313.1 GCA_020621905.1 Rhizobium sp. | reverse complement strand
AAAGTACTTGTCGAACTTGCCCGGAACGCCGTCCATTTCCTTGGCTTCCGGCAAGGGATCGCGCTTGACGGTGATGTTGGGCCAGATCTTGGCATATTCGGTATTGATCTGCAGCCATTTGTCGAGACCCGGCTCGGTATCCGGCTTGATCGCCTCGGCCGGGCATTCCGGCTCGCAGACGCCACAGTCGATGCACTCGTCCGGATGGATGACGAGGAAATTTTCACCTTCGTAGAAACAGTCGACCGGGCAGACTTCGACGCAATCGGTATATTTGCAGCGGATACAGTTATCTGTGACTATATAAGTCATGCGGCACTCCAGGGTCTCGTTTCTGCGCAGGTCACGTTCTGGTCCGCCGCACAGGGCAGTCAGACGCGGTCACATTCCAGAGGATGGGCGGACCGCGTTTGGTTCGGCTGGACAGGACCGTCAGCTACTGTGTTATCCGGGCTATAGCAAGGATAAACAGTTCTGAAAATAGCCGCGGGCGCGCACAGTTTTCTAATCGTCCGACCAGGGTTCGCCGGGTTGCAGCCGGTCGATCGCCCGCCTTTCCTTCTTCGTCGGACGCCCCGAACCGGGCAGGCGCGTCGCCTGATCGAGCGGCCCCAGCTTGTCTTCTTCGCTCGGCGGCGGGGTCATGTCCTGGTAGAGCAGCCGGGCTTCCTCGTAGGGTCCGCGGCGTTCGCCCGCCTTCACCACCAGAAGCACGATGTCGCGCTTTTGCAGCGCAACCTCGATCCGGTCGCCCGGCCCGATCAAATGGCTGGATTGGCGGACGATCTGGCCGTTGATCCGGACATGGCCGCCCGCCACGCGTTCCTGGGCCAGCGAGCGCGACTTCGAGACACGGGCGAAGAACAGCCACTTGTCGATGCGCTGGCGCGAACCGCTCTGTGGCCGTTTGTCGTCCATGTTACTTCTTCATCTGCTCCTTGAGAGCGGCAAGCTTGGCAAAGGGCGAATCCGGATCGATCGGCTTCTCCTTGCGCGGCGGCTTTGCCTCGAAGCGGGCGGGCTGCGACTTTGCGTCGCGGTCCGGCCGGTTGTTCGGCCGATCCTTGCGCTCGCCGCGGTCCTGACGCTCCGAACGGTCGCCCTTGTGGCCGGGGCCACCACGGCCGCCGTCCTTGTCGCGGCCCTTGCCGCCTTCGCCGTCGCGGCGCCGCTCGTCGCGCTTGCCTTCGGTCTGCCCTTCCGCAGGGGCGCGATTGGGACCGCGATGGCCGGCACGCTGGCGGTCACCCGCCGGACGCGCGCCACGCTGGTTGTCGGCACGGCCGCCCAGACGCCACAGCAGCACCGGCTTCGGCTCGGCGGCAGCCGCATCTTCCACCGCGGGCTCGCCGGAAACGGCAGCGTCCTCGGCAGGAGCAGCGTTCTCTTCCGTCGCTGCGGGGGTCTCTTCGGTCGCAGCAGGCGTCTCTTCGGCAACGGCCTGCGGAGCGACAGACGCCTCGTCGGCGGTGCTTTCTGCCTGGGCGGTTTCCTCGTGCGCTGCATCGGCATCGCCGTGCTCGCCCGAGACCTCGGCCGGCTTTTCCGCAGCGGATGCGGACGGTGCCGTCTGGGCAGCCAGGAATGCTTCGGCTTCCTCGGCGGTCACGCTGTCGGCGCGATAGCCGAGACCCTTGAGGATCTCTTCCATGTCGTCCGGCGTCGCACCGAGGATGGACAGCATCGCCGTCGTCGTGGTGAAGCGGCGACCGTCATAGGCACCGTCCGGACGCTGGGTCGAACCCGGCTTCCACTGAAGGAGCGGACGGATGAGGTCGGCCAGGCGCTCGAGGATGTCGATGCGCACGGCGCGCTTTCCGAGGAAACGGAAACCGGCCAGCTTGTAGAACATGCGCTCGAAGCCCGGATCGGTGACGACCGAGGTCCGGCCGGCTGCGAGCACGGGGATGAGATCGCCATAGCCGGGCTTGTCCAGGCCGTCGTTCTTCAGTGCCCACAGAAGCGTGATCAGCTCGGCCGGTGCCGGCTTGAGCAGTGCGGGCATGAAGATGTGGTAGGCGCCGAAACGCACGCCATATCGCCGCATGGAGGCGCGGGCGTCCTGGTCTAGCGACTTGACGTCGTCCGAGACGTCGCGGCGGAACAGCACGCCGAGGTTTTCGACGAGCTGATAGGCAAGGCCCTTGGCAAGCCCCTGCAGATCCTCGGCGCGAGACAGATCGTCGAGCGGCTTGAGGATCGTCGAGATGTGATGATTGACGAAGCGCTCGATACGGGCGACGACGTGATCCCGGGCGTTGCCGGTCAGCTGTTCGTCGGCCAGCAGGATGACACGCGGATGCAGCATGTGGTCGCTGCCGGTGAGACGCGCCACCGGATCGCCGAGCCAGCGCACCAGGCCGTCGGCGCTGATCGCCAGATCGCTGTTGCCGGCGGCATGGAGACGCGCGGCGCGGGCCTCGAACTCGAGCCCGAGCGCTTTGTGCGCGGCCGACTCGACGGCCTTGGCGTCAGGCCCTTCGGTCCCCGATATGGGCGTGAACCGGAAACCGGCGAGTTGTCCCACATGATGTCCTTCCACGAAGACATCGCCGTTTACACTGATTTCAGCTTCCAACATCGCATTCTCTCTCAAGCGCTTCATGAGCACAGATGTCCTGCGATCAACAAAGCGTTTCGTCAACCGTTCATGTAGCGCATCGGACAATCGGTCTTCGATTTCCCGTGTCTTTTCTTGCCAGTGTGTCGGATCGGCAAGCCAACCCGGCCGGTTCGATACATAAGTCCATGTTCGGATCTGGGCAATCCTGGCGGACAAGGTATCGATTTCGCCGTCGGTTCGGTCCGCCCGACGAACCTGTTCGCCCATGAAATCCTCGTTGACCGTACCATGGCGCACAAGGTCGAAGAACAGGCTCTGGATCAGGTCGGCATGCTGGGCAGGCGTGATGCGCCGATAGTCGGGCAATGCGCAGGCTTCCCAAAGCTTCTCGACGCGCGCCGGCGTATCGGCAAGGTCTCTCACCTCCGGATAGCGCGCCAGGAATTCCAGCGCCTGCTGGTCGATCGCCGGCAAAGCCCTGGTCAGCCCTTCGACGCGCGGCGCCGCCTCGAGGCTACGCTGCAGTGCACCGATCGACGAGAAGTCGAACTTCGCAGTACGCCATTGCAGCACCTTCACACTGTCGAATTCATGCGCTTCGAGCCGCTCGACCAGTTCTTCCTCGAACGGATCCACCCGCCCGGTCACGCCGAAGGTACCGTCCTTCAGATGGCGCCCGGCTCGACCGGCGATCTGGCCGAGCTCGCCGGAATTCAGATTGCGGAACTGGTAGCCGTCGAACTTGCGGTCCTGGGCGAAAGCCACATGGTCGACATCGAGATTGAGGCCCATGCCGATCGCATCGGTGGCGACCAGATATTCGACGTCGCCCTCCTGATAGAGACCGACCTGCGCGTTGCGGGTGCGGGGGCTGAGCGCCCCGAGCACCACGGCGGCCCCGCCGCGCTGGCGGCGGATCAGCTCGGCGATCGCATAGACCTCGTCCGCGGAGAAGGCGACGATCGCCGTGCGCTGCGGCAGGCGGGTGATCTTCTTCTGGCCGGCATAGAAAAGCTGGGAAAGCCGGGGCCGCTCGATGATGGTGATGCCCGGCAGGAGTTGCAGCAGGATCGGCTTCATCGTGGCCGAGCCGAGCAGCAGCGTCTCGTCACGGCCGCGCAGATGCAGAAGGCGGTCGGTGAAGATGTGGCCGCGTTCCAGATCGCCGGCCAGCTGGATCTCGTCGATCGCCACGAACGGCGCCTTCGTCTCGCGCGGCATGGCCTCCACGGTGCAGACCGAAAGCGCGCGCTGGTGGCGCGATCTTCTCTTCGCCGGTGACCGGACGACCTGCGATGCCCGACGCGTCGACCAGCCGGCCATAGACCTCGCGCGCCAACAGGCGCAGCGGCAGGCCGATGATGCCAGGCCATGCGCCACCATTCGGTCGATGGCGAAATGGGTCTTCCCCGTATTGGTCGGCCCCAGCACGGCGGTCACGCCGCGGCCGCTCAGGATCATGGGTTGCGAATTCAATGATGGCTCCGCGCTGCAAGGGGTCATCGACCGCGGCTGGTGGCGGTCGGCGAGCTTGCCCCACACATGGCGACGATTGCCGACAAAGGCAAGCCATCCGTGACAGGTGAGCCCGATTCCCGCTCCTCGGCCGCAGGAATTCCCCCAAAAGCGGAGGTCAGCGGCCCGCCGTTAACCCACGGAACATGCTGGGAACGAATCAGCGACGAATCGCTGACTCCGGGCG
>JAHRYZ010000312.1 GCA_020621905.1 Rhizobium sp. | reverse complement strand
TCAAGGTTCGGATCGAGCGCGCGCGCGCCTTCGCGCAAGAGGGTCGCGACGTTCGGGATCTTGTTGAGCACGACCGCGATGATCGCTGCCGTCTCGTTGAGGCCGATCCAGAGATACCAGAGCACGATCAGGACCAGCGCCGGCAGGTTGAGAAACACCACCAGCCAGGGATCGAGCCACCGGTCCAAGGCGGGAAAGCGCCCCATCAGGAAACCGAGCGCCACGCCGATCGCCATGGCCGGCACAAAGGCCATCACCACGCGCGCAAGGGTCATGGCGAGATGATACGGCAAGGCACCGGAGCCGACCGCCCGGGCGAGCGGCTCTGCGAGCGCCCAGGGTTGCGGCAGGATGCTGGCATCCGCCGTCAGCGCCGCCGCGGAGACCCAGACCAGGAGCAGCAGGCCGAGCGATAGCGTGCGGACGATCAGCGGATTTTGGCCATTGTCACTCAAGGTGCAGGAAGACCCCCTTGGGCAGCGTGGTCGCCTTGCCGACAAGCTCCTCGCCGCCGAGTTCGGCCATCAGCCGCAGGAAGCGATCGGCGGCCGCCTCGTCGATCGGCTTGCCGCTCGGAATGCCGGCGCGATAACCGTCACGCAACGCCGCGAACTCGGCATCATCTGCGGCGTTCATCTGACCGCGTAGCCCCTCCCAGGCAGCATCATCGCTGCGCAGCAATTCTTTCGCCGCCACCGAGGCCTTGTAGAGCCCCTGCGCCACCTCGGGATGCGCCTTGACGAATTCGCCCTTGAGCACATAGCCAAGGAGTGGCGTGTCGGGGTCGAGCCCGAGTTCGGTCGCGGCATCGGCGACAGAAACGAGATCACGCATTCCCTTCGCCTTCATCTTGGCGAGGAAGTGCCAGAAGTTGATGGCACCCGCGGTCTCGCCCGACAGCGCCGACTTGAAGATCAGCGGCGGCGCGGCGAACACCTGCTCGGTTTCCTTCGCGAGGTCCATGCCGTATTTCTTCGTGGCAAAGGCCCGCAAAATGAGCCAGCTCTTGTCGAGCGGCCCGCCGGCGATGCCGATCTTCTGCCCCTTGAGATCGGTAAGCGCTTTGACCGGGCTGTCGTCCTTGACCACGAGACCGCCAACCGCGCGCGAATACGGAATGAAGACATAATCCTTGCCGGCGGCGCGCTGGTAGGCGACCCAGATCCAGTCGGCCACCATCGTGTCGGCCTCGCCTCCCTCGAAGGCAACGCGCGTCGCACCGTTGTCGGCATAGTCCTGAACGGACATGACGAACCCGTTCTTCCGGTCGAGCTCGTTCGCCTTGATCGTCGAAATCTCCCAGTTCACCGTACCGGAAGCCAGCATCGCCGCCCTGATCTGCGGCAGATCCTGCGCCATGGCCGGCGCCATGCCGAGCGCCAGCAGGCACCCCGTCAGAAATCGTCTAAAGACACGCATCGCTCGTTCTCCCCGGGATTGCCGCCCTTGCCTTCGCGGCTCGTTGACCAGCGGCTTCTACACAACTCTTCTGGCAATTCGCCAACCTGTCCAGCCTATTCCTTGCGCTTGTCGGCGACGCTCAGGTCGGCGTTGAGGTCCATGTCGTACTGCCCGTCGGCGCAGAAAACGTCGTCCAACTCGAAGCCATCACCGTCGGCCTCGATATTGGCCGGATCGACCTCGCATTGCATGGTCTTCAGCATGTCCTGGATCGCCTTCTGCTTGTCGGCAGGCACCTCGGCGGCCGATGCGACAAAGGGCAAGGAAAGAAAGGCGGCAAGAAATACGGTCGTCATTTTCTGGCTGTGCATCGCAATCGTCCTTATGTCGGTATTGGCTTACTGAATGGAAATCGTCACCTTCTGCGTATCGCTCGTCGTGTTCGGAATGCGAACCTCGTAGGAACCGGGCTTGATGGCGATGAACGACATGGTCGCCACCCCGGCCTTGTCGAATTCAAGGCTGTCGATCGCCATGGGGCGCACCTCGATTCCATTGATGACGATCTCGTTCATCCAGATCGCCCGGAAGAAGGGAGCGCCGGTGATTCCCAGTTCAGCGGAGCCGTCGGCGGTGATCTTCATCTCGTAATAGGCGCCCGATTGCAGCGCCACGTCGCCCTTGCCGAGCGGCTGGCCCGAGGCAAGCGTGATCTCGATCGGCTCGCCGCGATTGCATTTGGCCAGGAGCCCGGCAAAGCCGAGCTTGTCACAGAGCGGTGCCGCAGTGGCCGGCGTGGCGACGATCGGACTGACCAAGGGAATGGCAATGAGAGCGGCCAATCCCGCCAAAAGGTTTATCGTCATCGATGAATTCCTCCCAATATCGTTTCAATTTCAAAATGGTCAGTTCGGTGCGACGACGACCCCCCAGGGCTGCTCGCCGACCGGAACCGAACGAATGACCTTCTCGGCCTTCACGTCGATGATGCTCACATCGTTGGAATTGCCGTTGGTGACGACGAGGAATTCCTCGCCCGGCGTGAAGGCCATCTGCCAGACGCGCTGGCCGACGAGCAGATAGTCGAGCACCTCATCGGTCTTGGCGTCGATCACTGCAACGCGATTGGCCGGCCCGAGCGCGACGAAGACCCGCGATCCGTCGCTGGTCGCCCGGACGCCGACCGGCTGCAGCCATTCCGGCAGAACGCCGGGAACTTCGAAGGTTATCTTCTTGTCGACCTTCGGCTCCCCGGCGCCGAGATTGATGACGGAGACGGTACCGCCGATCTCGGCGCTGACATAGAGCTTCTTGCCGTCGGCCGTGAACTCGGCATAGCGCGGCCGCTGGTCGACAAGCACATTGTGCACGATCTCGTAGGTCGAGGTGTCGATGAAATGCGCCATGTTGGTGGTTTCGGAGGTGTTGATCAGCGTCTTGGAGTCGGGGCTGACCGCGACCCCCTCCGGTTCGACACCGACCGGGATCTCCGCCAGAACCTGATGCGTTTCTGTGTCGACGACCGTCACCAGGTTGTCGTCCTCGTTGGCGACATAGAGTTGCTTGCCCGAGGGGTTGAGCGCGAACAGTTCCGGATCAGGACCGGAGGGAAGGGTATGCAACTCCTTGTAGGTCTCGGGATCGAAGACGCGCACCGTGTCGTCGTCCGAGGCGCACACATAGAGTTCCTTGCCGTCGGGGCTGATGGTGATGCCGCGCGGCCGGTTGCCGGCGGGGAACTCGGCAATCTTCTCCCAGGTCTCGCTATCGAGAACGGTCACCGTGTTGCCGCGCTCGTTGGTCACGAACACCTTGTTGGCGAGGGCGGAGCCGCTGGCCAGAAGGGCGGCAGGCAGGATGATCCAGGCGTAACTCGGCATTCTATCCTCCAAAGGCACGGCATGCGGTTTCGGGTGCGTCTATGCCCAGCGTGTCGAGCGGCGAATGCTGGTGAAGATAGCCGTCCTGGGGAGAGACCGATACGGTGATGCGGCCGTCGCCGAGCAGGATCGGCTGCCGCAGCTGCCCGTTCCACGCGCGGAAGGTCAGCTTCTGGCCCTTGAAAGCGGCGATCTCGAAATCCTTCGACAACAGATAGGAGCGGATCGAGGCGACATCCGGTTTGCCGGACCGCGTCACCGCCTCGCCGATCACGCGGACGGCAAGCCACGCCTGGTAGTCCTCGTCCCGCGCACCACGGCCCGTCAGCTTCTCGAAACGGCGCTGGAATTGCGTCGCGCCCCAGGATTCGTGCGCCTGGTGCCAGCTGAGCGGCATCAGGCCCGCCGAGCCGGCGACCGGGCGCGGATCCCAGGAATGGTAAGGCAGATAAGCCGCGAAGACGTCGGTCTCGTCGGCCGCGACGGTAACGTCGTGCTCCTCGGCGCCTTGCATGAACACCGGGATCTGCTTCTGGACCAGGACATGGCCGGTATCGGTCCGCCGCGCGCCGCCGGTATCGACGAATTCCCGCTCCTCGACGATCTTCGCGCCGAACTTCGTCGCCGACTTCCGGTAGCTTTCGGCGAGCAGCTTGTCCTCAGGATGGGAGCCATGGATCAGGAGGATGCGCGGCCACTTCTTCCACATCAGGAACTGCACGACCCCGTCCGTGAGCATCGACCGGCTCGGCGCGATGTGCAGGACATTGGCCCGGCACTCTGCGTCGCGCAACGCATCGTCCCGCGCCCCGGCATTGAGCAGCAGCACGTCCGATCCCGCCCGATCGGCCAGCGCCTTCAGGATTTCCCCATCGGAAATAACGGCGATCAGCTTGACGCCTTCGGCCTTCAGCGCATCGAACGCCGCCTCGGCCTGTTCCGGAGGCACGGCCTTGGTGGTCAGCTGATAGTCCATACCGGTGAAGGCGCCCG
>JAHRYZ010000311.1 GCA_020621905.1 Rhizobium sp. | reverse complement strand
ATCACTTCGATCCGGCCGGTGTTCATCACGGATATGGCGAGGTTGGACGGAGTGCCGCCGAACATGTCGGTGAGAATGATCACGCCATGACCGTCATCGGAACGCATCACTGCATCCAGAATGTCCTGGCGCCGTTGGTCCATGTCGTCATCCGGACCGATGCAAACGGTTTCGATGAATTTCTGTGGGCCGACGACATGCTCTACAGCATGCTGAAACTCCTCAGCCAGCTTGCCATGGGTGACAAGCACAAGTCCGATCATTCTTCTAATACCCCTTGCCTGCGCAGACAGATGGCGGAGATAACGCAACGCAGGTACTTCGTCCATCGGTGGGACGCCATCTTGGCGATGAAAATCCGAAGTTCAAGCGCAAACTGTAGCGCCTTTGGCGAACGAGGCACAGTTCAGGACGAGATCAGGGCGTTTATGAACGAAAAAGGCCAGCGTACGTCGGCCGGCACATAGATGGCCGGAAGCCGGACATCGTCGAGCAATGTAACCTGCATGCCCTGTTCCGGCAGTCGCTCGACCGCGGCACGATCTATGGGCAGGACGGCATAGTGAAGAACGGCCCGGGGAATGCTCTCGACCCACGCTATGCCGCCGTGGCGCAGTTCGATCAGCCCCTTGATCGTCTCCGGCCGGGCACCCACCACCTGGGTGCCGAAGCGTGAAATGAAAACCTGATCGTCTGCCACCAGTGCCGCAAACTGTCCGTGAAGTCGGGCTTCGCTGAGGCAATCGAAGGCGAGCGCCGACTTTCCCGACCCGGACGGGCCGAGGAAGATGAGGCCGGTCGTACCGACGACGATAGCTGTGCCGTGGATATTGACGCCGCAGGCGCTCACGACGCCGCCTCGACCGGCAGGGCGAGGATGAAGCGCGCCCCCAGAATGCGACCGCTGGCGGGATCGATCATGTTTTCGGCCTTCAGCGTGCCGCCATGCGCTTCGGCGATCTGCCGGCTGATGGAAAGGCCAAGGCCCGAATTCTGGCCGAAGCTCTCGCCCTCGGGCCTGTCGGTGTAGAAGCGTTCGAAGATCCGGTCGATGTCCTCGGCCTGGATGCCGGGCCCGTTGTCCTCGATCTGGATGAGGCAGCGACCGCGCGTGCGCGACAGCTTGACGGTGATCTTGCCGCCGACCTCCGGCACGAAGGAGCGGGCGTTCTCGATCAGGTTGGTGATGATCTGGCCGAGCCGCAGATCGTGGCCGGGCACGATGAAGCGCGCCTTGGTGCCCGGCTTCTGGTCGATGATGTAGTCGAGCTCGACCGGCTTCTTGGTGCTGCGGATCTGCCGCGACACATCGACCAGGCTGGAGAGCAGAACTTCCAGATCGACAGGCTTGGCGTCGCTGCGCGCCAGTTCCGCATCGAGGCGCGAGGCGTCGGAAATATCGCTGATCAACCGGTCGAGCCGGCGCACGTCGTGCTGGATCACGTCCATCAGCCGCTGCCGTGACTGGTCGTTCTTGGCGAGCGGCAGAGTCTCGACGGCGCTGCGCAGCGAGGTGAGGGGGTTCTTCAGCTCGTGGCTGACATCGGCGGCGAAGCTCTCGATCGCGTCGATGCGGTCGTAGAGCGCGTTCGTCATCTCACGCAGGGCCACCGAGAGGACGCTCGATCTCGCCCCGGCGGGCGGAGAAATCCGGAATCTCCTCGCGCTTCTGGCGCCGCGCTGACGCGGATGGCGGCCGCGGCGAGCCGCCGCAGCGGATTGGCGATGGTCGACGACAGGAGCAGTGACACGACGATGTTGACGAGCGCCGCGACGCCGAAGACGCGCAGGATGGCCAGCCGCTCGGCATGCACGATCTTGTCGATGTCGCCGGCCTGGGTGGACAAAAGCAGGACGCCGAGCACGGCACGGAATCGCTGCACCGGCACGGCGACCGAGACGATCAGCTCGCTACGGTCGGTGACGCGCACCACGGCGCCGCGGACCCCGGTCAGCGCATTCATGACTTCCGGGTAGATCGACCCGTCGCCGCCGGGCGCTTCCTTATAAACCGGCAGGTTGGAGGGCTGCAGGGCCATGTTGAAGATGCGGGCGATCCAGTCGGTGATGTTCGACGACTCGTCCTCGACCGGCGGAAGGTCGAAGCGCAGGACCTGGCCGCGCGAGTAGAGATGGCGCGAATCGAGCAGCAGGTTGGCATCGGCGTCGAACAGGCGGGCACGCGTGCGCGTCGGCGAGATCAGCCGGCGCAGCACGGGCGCCACCCGTTCCGGATTGATCGGGAATTCGAGGTCCTCGTCGTTCGGAACCGGCGTGATGCTCTGGCCGGCCTGCAGTTCGAGGAGCTTCTGCGGATCGATGGTGATCGAATTGGTGTCGACCGAGGCCGAAGCGGAAATCGCGCCGGCGATGATTTCGCCCTGCGTCAGCAGGCTTTCGACGCGCGCGTCGATCAGCCCCTCGCGGAACTGATTGAGATACATGATTCCGCCGACGAGCACGATGAGGGCGGCGAGGTTGAAGAAGACGATGCGCCGGGTGAGACTGGAGAACAGCGCATGGCCGAAGATCCGGCGCACGAGCGTGAAGGGATGAACCGGGAAACGGCGCTGTTCGGTCAGGCTGTCCAGTTCGTCGTTGGTCCCTTCGGAAACGCGTTTGACCAATCTCTACCCTTTTGCCCGGCCGGCCTGTCTTCGATGGCTCCGGCGCTTACGCTGCTTCGCGGAAGCGGTAGCCCACTCCGTAAAGCGTTTCAATCATGTCGAAGTCGGTATCGACCATCTTGAACTTCTTGCGCAGGCGCTTGATGTGGCTGTCGATGGTGCGGTCGTCGACATGACCTGCCGTCATAGGCCGCATCCATCAGCGCGTCGCGGCTTTCACCACGCCCGGACGCCGCGCCAGCGACTGCAGGATGAGGAATTCGGTGACGGTCAGCGTCACCGGATCGCCCTTCCAGGCAGGTGTGGCGTTCCCTGGTCTGATCACTGGCCGCGCTCCAGCGTGCGGCCTGCTGTTGCGCCGGTCTTCGCCAGCCGCCGGCCGCAAGGTTCCCGGCTGGCCGCGCGGCGCAGATGGCCTTCACCCGCTCGACCAGCAGGCGCTGCGAGAATCGGCTTGGTGATGAAGTCGTCGGCGCTGACCTCAGCCCGAACAGCTCGTCGATCTCTCGTCTCGAGGTCAGGAAGATCACCGCAGGTCGGACTTCTGTCTGAGCCGCCGCAAGAGCTCCATGCCGTCCATGTAAAAATCTGATGTCGAAGATGGCAAGATGCGGCGGACGCCAGCAACCGTCGAGCGCCGAAGCGCTGTCGGTATAGGTCTCGACCTTTAATCCCTCGGCCTCGAAAGCGCGATCGATACGGAGGTGAGAATATTGCGGTCGTCGTCCACGAGCGCGATCGTCTGCATGTTTATCTCCGTCATCATGAAGCGCGGCTCGGTATTGTCCCAGCCCAGGGTGTGGCAACGTTGGCTGCGCTTATTGGGGATAAAGGTGGAACAAATTGTGGCAAAGATAAAGGGGCACGGCCGAAGCTGCCCGGCAAAAGGGGTGCAATTGGTCTGCACGGCAACCAAAAGACGCCGATGCAAACCGATTTAAAAAACGATATTCGGATTTAAATCGATTAAATATTTGAAATTATTGATTGATTTTGGTTTTGCTTATTGCGTTTTGAAAACTCGGACACTAGGTTCCCGAAAATTCAACGTCACCGTTTCTAATATAGAGGATGCGCGCTCATGGAGGAGCTTGGTGTAAATAATCCCCTCGTAGGGGTAGCAGCGATCGGTTTGGGTGATGCGGCTCGCATCTACTACAATTTCCGTGAGCGCGACCTTTACGAAGAGGCGATTCGCCGGAACGAAGCCGTGCTGACCGCCGACGGGGCGCTCTGCGCGGTGACCGGGCAGCATACCGGCCGCTCGGCGAAGGACAAGTTCATCGTCCGCGACAGCCATACCGACGGCCACATTTGGTGGGACAACAACAAGCCCATGTCGCCGGAACATTTCGGTATCCTGCACAAGGATATGCTGGCCCATGCCGCCGGCAAGGAACTCTTCGTCCAGGACCTCATCGGCGGCGCCGACCAGGATAACGAACTGCCGACCCGCGTCGTGACCGAGCTTGCCTGGCACTCGCTGTTCATCCGCAATCTTCTGATTCGTCCCGAGCGTTCGACGCTCACCGAATTCCAGCCGAAGCTGACCATCATCACGCTTCCGAGCTTCCGCGCCGACCCGGCCCGCCACGGTTGCCGCTCCGAGACGGTCATCGCCTGCGATTTCACCAACGGCATCGTTCTGATCGGCGGCA
>JAHRYZ010000310.1 GCA_020621905.1 Rhizobium sp. | reverse complement strand
CGCTTTCGTGAACACAGGCTCTCCGGACGAAATGGTTGGCACTATCCGCGAAGAATGGTTGGACGCTGATCTTTTCTACGGTGTTCTCTCTCGCTGGAGAGACTTGTTCGTCGCAGAGTGGGAAAGCAAACTGGCACAAGACAGTCGCCTCTCTCCTAGAGTCTCGCCTATCGGCGCATGGACCGCCATCCGACAGCGGCGATGATCGCCCAGACCGCCGTGCGCAGCAGCATCGCGCCTACGGTGCGCATCTCGTAGAGGCCGCCGCCGGCGACATGCAGGCCGAAGGCCGCCAGCACCAGAACGGTGGCCACGGCGATCGCGATGGACAGCCAGACGGCCCAACTCCGGTTCAGCAGGAGACCCAGGCCTGCCAGGACATAGAAGAAGCCCGCGATGAAATTGAACCACAGCACGAACGGCACGGCATTGCCGACGGCCGCCCGTGCGGCCTCGCCGCCGAACAGCGCCGTACCTCCCGAGAAGATCGTCAACAGACCGAAGACCAGACCGATCGCGCCTGCCGCCTTCAGCCCCCAGCCGCCTCGCAAAATCGTGTTCATGCCTTGCTCCCTTCCTGGTCTTCCAGCCGACCATCGCGCAGATGGAAAAGCCGATCGAAACGGTCGTAGATCTTTTCGTCATGGGTTACAGCAACGATGCAGGCGTCCTGCTCGGCGGCAAGCTTGCGCAGCAGATCCATGACGATCCCCGCTCGCTTGGAATCGAGCGCCGCGGTCGGCTCGTCGGCGAGAATGATGCGCGGGCTGTTGGCGAGCGCGCGGGCAATCGCCACACGCTGCGCCTCACCGCCCGACAGCAGCGCCGGCATGGCGTCCTTGCGGTGGCCGACTTCCAGGTAGTCCAGGAGTTCGATCGCCCTGCGCCTTGCCTCGCCGGCCGACTTCCCCGCCAGTTGCAGCACCAGCGCGACATTGTCCTTGGCATCGAGGAACGGCAAGAGGTTGTGGAACTGGAAGATGAACCCGATCTTGTCGAGCCGCAGGCGCCTGAGGTCGTCCCTCAGCCAGCGGTTTTCGTAGACCGGCTCCCCGTCCAGCCATACCCGCCCCTCGGTCGGGTCGATGATGCAGCCGATGATGTTGAGCAGCGTGGTCTTGCCCGATCCGGATGGCCCGAGCAGCGCCACCACCTCGCCGGCGCGCACCTCGAGGTCGACGCCGCGCAGGGCATCGACGCGCGTCGCCCCCTCGCCATAGTGCTTGGAGCTCGCCTTGAGGTCGATGATGAGGGGCTTTGCGGATCGGTCATGGCGCAGCCTCCGATCGCCGTTGCGGATCGACTCCTGAGCGCGGCGCGAATGCCGAGCCCGCTGCCAGATGCAAACACCAGGATAATGCCGGCAAGAGCCACCGCATTGATCGGCCCAGGACACGGCGGGGAAAAATCTTGATCAGCAGGATCAGCATCAGGCCGAAGCCCAGCCGACGGCGCCGGAGCGCGCGATTGCTGGACGATCAGCCCGAATGGTGCGGTCGGGCGCGCCGATCAGCTTCAACGTCGCGATCTGTTTCAGCTTCTCCATGGTCATGGTGTAGATGATGAGCGCGATGACGACGGCCGAGACCGTCAGCAGAATGCCGAGAAACAGGCCGATCTGCCTGCGCGCCCGGTCGACGACGGAGCGGACCAGCAGGTCTTCCTGTTCGGCCTGCGTCATGGCCGAGAGGTGTTTCCACTGGCGCACGGTGCGCGCCACGGAATCGACATCGGCATTGGCGTCGACGCGGGCGATGACGGCGGCCACCGTATCCGCGCTCTCACCCGTTGCGCCCCGTGCCGACTGGACGCGGGCGGCAGGTGGTGCGAGCTGCGATTGCAGCGTCTGCGCGTCGGAAAGCGTGACGTAGAGGACGGGATCGCCGCCGGAGTTCATCGAATCCTCGACAAGTCCGACGACTTCCGAACCGGTTGCGGCCAAGCGCGATCCGGTCGCCGACCTGGAGGCCGGACTTGCGATCCGCGACCGCCTCGAAGTGGCTCCGCCCGATTCCGCGCCCCTCCACGACGGCATTCGGGC
This sequence comes from Rhizobium sp., assembly GCA_020621905.1. Lineage (GTDB taxonomy): Bacteria > Pseudomonadota > Alphaproteobacteria > Rhizobiales > Rhizobiaceae > Allorhizobium. The sequence continues at coordinate 2,245 of JAHRYZ010000310.1, read as the reverse complement.
CACCCGGATGGCCGCGCTCGTAGCCGATGATGTAGAGCCGAAGCGTCTTGCCGGCAAAGGCGGCTTCGACGGTCTGGTAGGTGATGCTGCCGGCATCGCTCACCCCGTGCAGGCGCGCCACGGCATCGCGCGTCTCGCCGGGGATCTTGGAGGACTCGGCGAAGGGGCCCTGGCGGCCCGCTTCCACCACCCAGAGATCGGCCTGCGGTGCCCTGACGATGTTCAGCGCATCGGCCACCAGGCCGTTGTAGATGCCCATCATCGCCAAGACCACAGCCATCAGCAGGCTGAGGCCAAGGCAGGTGAGCACGAAGCGAAACAGGTTATGACGGACATCGCGATAGGCAAGGTTCATGGCCTCGCCTCCTCAACGATGCGCGCGGCACGTCCCTCGACAAGGCCCTTGGCGGCCGCCGTGACGACGCGGGCGCCCTCCGGCAAGCCTGCGACGATCTCGACCCGGGCATCTTCCGTGCGATGGCCGAACGTCACCGGCACCTGCGCGAGCTTGCCGTCGACGACGACGAACACCCGCCCCTGATGGCCGTCGAAGCCGCTGATCGCCGCCTCCGGCACCAGCAGCGCCTGCGGCAGTTCGTCGACCGTGATCCGCACTTCGGCCTGTTCGCCGAGAAAGGCCTGCGGCGGACACTTGTCGCAGGTGATCCAGACGCGGCGCTCCTCGTTGGCGCGGTCGCTCTCGATGCCGATCCGCGCCACCCTGCCCGCGTAGACGTCATGCGGCATAGACCGCAGCCGAACCTCGGTCGCCTGGCCGACGGCCAGCGCGCCGGCGCGTTCCTCGTCGATATAGGCCAGTGTCCACACGGTCTTGGGATCCATGAGGGTGTAGATCACATCGCCGGCCCGCACCACGGCACCCGCCTCCGCATGGCGCGCGACGACCACGGCGTCGAAGGGTGCCTCCAGAACATGCTGCTTCAGCACGGCGGTTTCGTAATCCAGCGCCGCGCCGGCGTCGACCTCCTGCGATCTGAAAACATCCACCTCCGTCTGCGCGACGGTGAGTTCGGCAGCCGCAACCTCGACATCGCGTTTCGCCTCCTCTGCAGTCTGGCGAGAGATCGCATTTCGACCGGCCAGTTCCTGCTGGCGCGCATCGGCCGCCTGGCGTTGCGCAAGCACCGCCGCCGCCTTCTCGACATTGGCCTCGGCCTTGTGGGTATTGGCGGCCGCCGCGACGATCGCCGCCTGCGCACGAGCCACCCGGGCCTGTTGCGCATCGCGATGCAGGCGGGCCAGAACCTGGCCGCGCGTCACGACATCACCGCTGTCAACCGAGAGGTCGGAGAGCGCGCCGCCGACCTCGAACCCGATCTTCGACACGATCCGCGCCTCGACCGTGCCGAGGCCGTAGACCCTTACCGCGACATTCCGTTCGACTGCGGCAACCGGAACGGCGACCGGCCGCTTGGTGAGAAACACATAAGCAAGAGCAATTGCCGCGATGACCCCCACGGCCACCAAAAGGACCCGGATCTTTCCGCCCGTCATGACTGCTTCCCTTCTGTCGCCGATCCCGTAAACAAAGCCATCTGCACGGCCAGCAGCCGCACGCCCTCCGGCTGCAGGGCAAATCCGCGCGCACCCAGCGACCAGCGCATCGCCAGCCCCTGAACGAGCGAAATCAACAGCACGGCGCCGTCCGCGGGATCGAGATCCGGGCGAACGGTGCCCGCTTCGCGCGCACGCGCCAGCTCGCCGGCAAGGATGCCATGGAACGTCGTCATCAAGCCGACGAAGGTCTGGCGAAGCGCACCATTCTCGACCCGCAGTTCGCGGGAAAACAGGATGGCCGGAATGGCAGGATGGGCTTCGATGAGATTCAGTTGCGTCTGAACCAGCGCAGCGATCCTGCCTTCCGGCATGGCGCTGGCGGCAAGCGCCTCGTCCCACGCGGCCTTCAGCCTAGCGCTGATGTCCGCCGCCAGCGCGTGCCACAGGGCCTGCTTGGTCGGAAAATGGCGAAAGATCCCGGGCTGCGTCAGGCCCACGGCCTGGGCAACGGCATTGGTCGTCAGCCGGTCGGGTCCCAGCTCGTCCGCCAGCCGCAGCGCGGTCGCCAATATCTCCGCCTTGCGGTCTTCCGCCGATTTTCGCGCCATGACTCGGCTCCTTAGTTAGTTATTACAAACTAACTATTCCTCCGAACCTCTTCTGTCAATGATCCGCATCGGAACGGGGTCCACAAGGAGACCCGCAGGATCGAACGACGCGGCAAGGG
>JAHRYZ010000309.1 GCA_020621905.1 Rhizobium sp. | reverse complement strand
CTCGTTCCTGTATGAAAACGAAGACAAGCTGAAGGCAGTCAGCGTCAACGGCATCGCGCCGACCTTCGACACGATCGCCGACGGTTCGTACCCGGTCGCTCGTCCGCTCTTCATCTACATCAAGAACGCACACCGCGACGTTATCCCGGGCATGAAGGAGTTTCTCGAAGAATACGTCTCCGAGGCTGCCCTTGGTCCGGATGGCTACCTCGCCGAGCGTGGCCTGACCCCGCTGGCTGACGACCTGCGCGCCAAGGTTGCCGAGGCCGTCACGTCTGCTACCAAGTACGTTGCCAAGTAAATCGTCAAGAACCGACCGCACGCCAATCGGCGTGCGGTCTCTCCTTTGGTGAGGCCCCCCATGACTGCTTCCCTGCTGTTGGCGATCCTGGCGCTTGCGCTGTTCGCGGCATTCGTTTCGTCCGGCAAGGCTAAGGCTGTTCAGGCCGCTCCGTCTGCCGGGAAAGCCCATTCCCGCCCGATCTATCATGGCTTGAATGCGGCCATCTGGACCGGCGTGCCGGCGGCCGTGCTGATCCTCGTGTGGTTGTTTGCTCAAGGGTCGATCATCGATTCCTACGTTCTGTCGCAAATGCCTGCGGCCGAGACGGCGTCCGCGTCGGAGCGCGCCCTTCTGATGAGCGAAGTCCGCCAGCTTGCCGCGGGCAATTCCTTCAAGGAGCCGACGCCCGACATTCGTGCCGGCGCCGCCGTGCTCACCTCCGTCCGGTTTGCCGTCCAGTGGGCCATGGTTGTCGTCGCTGTCGCTGTGGCTGTCGTTGGCGCGTTCCTCGGCCTGAAGGTTGTGACTCCGCGGTTCCGCGCCCGCCATTCGGTCGAGCGTGCGGTGACCTTGTTCATGATGTTCTCGTCGCTGGTCGCGATCATCACGACAGGCGGCATTGTTGCCTCGCTCCTGTTCGAGGCCGGACGCTTCTTCCTCAAGGTTCCTGTCACCGAATTCCTGTTCGGGCTGCGCTGGGAGCCGCAGATTGCCATGCGCGCCGACCAGGTGGCCGGCCAGGGCGCCTTCGGCGTCATTCCGGTTCTGTTCGGCACCTTTGTCATCTCGCTCCTCGCCATGCTCGTGGCCGTGCCCGTCGGCATCCTCTCGGCCATCTATCTGACCGAATATGCGCATCACAGCGTGCGCGCCGTCGTGAAGCCGTTGATGGAAATCCTCGCTGGCGTACCGACGGTCGTCTACGGCTTCTTCGCGGTTCTGACCGTGGCGCCTGCGATCCGCACGCTCGGCATGAGCATCGGCGTGACGGCATCGCCGAACAGCGCCTTGGCTGCGGGCCTTGTCATGGGTATCATGATCATTCCGCTGATCTCCTCGCTTTCCGACGATGCTTTCGCTGCCGTTCCCCGCGCCTTGCGGGACGGATCCCTGGCGCTCGGCGCCACCAAGGGCGAGACCATCCGCAAGGTTCTGCTCCCCGCAGCCTTGCCGGGCATCGTCGGCGGCGTTCTTCTCGCGCTCAGCCGCGCCATCGGCGAGACCATGATCGTCGTCATGGCGGCCGGTCTGATCGCCAACATGACGCTCAACCCGTTCGACTCCGTGACGACCGTGACCGTTCAGATCGTAACTCTGCTGACGGGTGATGCCGAGTTCGACAATCCGAAGACGCTGGCCGCCTTTGCGCTCGGCCTGATCCTCTTCATTGTCACCCTGATCCTGAACATCATCGCGCTGGGCACCGTGCGCAAGTACCGGGAGAAATACTGATGAACCCGACCGCAGAGCAGACCGCCCGCTCGGTGAATTGGCAGTCCAAGGAGATGGCGGCGCGACGCAAGGCGCGCTATGCCGCCGAAGCGCGGCTGAAGATCTACGGCCTCGCGGCGATTGCCGTGGCCCTGGGCTTCCTCGCCTTCTTGCTGATCTCGCTCACCTATACCGGCCACAAGGCCTTCATCCAGACAGAGGTGGTCATCGAACTGGACCTGTCGGCCTCCGGCGTCGATCAGTCCAAGATCATGGACGCCGACTGGCGCGGCATCGTCCGAAAGGCTCTGTTGCAGGAAGTCGGCGACATCCCGCGGAGCGAGCAGCGAGAATTTTTCGGTCTCTTCACCGACCAGGCGGCCTACATCGTCCGTGACGAGGTCATTGCCGACCCAAGCAAGCTCTTGGGCAGGCAGGAGTTCACGGTCCCGATGTCCGATCCGGCCGACCAGTTCGCCAAGGGCGAAATCAGCCGCGAAACGCCCGAAAGTCAACGCCGCATGTCGGATCGACAGATCGCCTATTTCGATGCGATGGTCGAAAAAGGCTCGATCACGCAGCCGTTCAACTGGGCTCTCTTCTTCAGTCCCGACAGCCGTTATCCCGAACTTGCGGGTCTTGCCGGCGCGATTGCGGGTTCGTTCTGGACTCTCGTCGTCTGCCTTGTCATTTCCTTGCCGGCCGGCATCGCAGCCGCGATCTATCTTGAGGAATTTGCGCCGAAGAACCGCTTCACCGACCTGATTGAGGTGAACATCAACAACCTCGCCGCCGTTCCCTCGATCATTTTCGGTCTGCTCGGCCTGGCGGTCTTCCTCGGATGGTTCGGTCTGCCGCGTTCGGCGCCGCTGGTCGGCGGCCTCGTCCTGTCGCTGATGACGCTCCCCACGCTCATCATCACGACCCGCAACTCGCTGAAATCTGTGCCCTCGTCCATCCGCGAAGCCGCGCTCGGCATTGGTGCGTCGAAGCACGAGGCGATCTTCCACCACATTCTGCCGCTTGCCATGCCGGCCATCATGACAGGTACGATCATTTCCCTGGCGCGCGCGCTCGGCGAAACCGCTCCGTTGCTTCTGATCGGCATGAATGCTTTCATCACCTCGGAACCAGGCGGCGTCATGGATGCTGCGACTGCCCTTCCGACCCAGATCTACATCTGGGCGGACAGCCCCGAGCGCGGCTTCGTGGCGCGCACCTCGGCGGCCATTCTGGTTCTTCTTGGGTTCCTGATCGTGATGAACGGGATAGCGATCTATTTGCGTCAACGCTTCGAGCGGCGCTGGTAACGGGAGCCAAGAGAGATGAACATATTGTCCGACGCAGCGGTTGAGAAGGCACTGGAACAGAAGATGACCGAAGTTGACTACAAGATGATCGGCCAAGACGTGTCGGTGTACTATGGCGAGAAGCGTGCGCTTTTTGACGTCAATCTGAACGTTCGCAAGAACACCGTGACGGCGCTCATCGGTCCGTCCGGCTGTGGCAAGTCTACCTTCCTGCGGTGCCTGAACCGGATGAACGACACGATCGACGGCTGCCGGGTCACCGGCAAGATCACACTGGATGGCGGGGACATTTACGACCCGTCCATCGACGTCGTCGAACTGCGCGCCCGCGTCGGCATGGTCTTCCAGAAGCCGAACCCGTTCCCGAAATCGATCTACGAGAACATCGCCTACGGCCCGCGCATCCATGGCCTCGCCCGCTCCAAGGCCGATCTCGACCAGGTCGTCGAAAGCAGCCTGCTCAAGGCCGGCCTGTGGAACGAAGTGAAGGATCGGCTGCAGGAGTCCGGCACCGGTCTCTCCGGCGGCCAGCAGCAGCGCCTTTGCATCGCCCGTGCCGTCGCCGTGAGCCCTGAAGTCATCCTGATGGACGAACCCTGCTCGGCGCTCGACCCGATCGCCACCGCCAAGGTCGAGGAACTGATCCACGAATTGCGGACCAACTTCACCATCGTCATCGTCACGCACTCGATGCAGCAGGCTGCCCGCGTGTCCCAGCGCACCGCGATGTTCCATCTCGGTCTGCTGGTCGAGGAAAACGACACGGACAAGATGTTCACCAATCCGGACGATCAGCGCACCCAGGACTATATCATGGGCCGCTTCGGCTGAGCCGGCGCTTCCATCCGAGCGGACACCAAATTCAAGGACAACGAACATGTCGGCATCGCATATCTACACCGCCTATGACGAAGAACTGAAATACCTGATGCGCCGCATCACCGAGATGGGCGGCCTTGCCGAACAGATGGTCGCCGACAGTGTGCGGGCGCTGGTCAACTCCGACGCGGCGCTGGCGCAGAAGGTCATTTCCGATGACGTGATCATGGATGCGGCCGAGCGCGAGATCGGCGACAAGGCGATCATCACCATCGCCCGCCGCCAACCGGTCGCCGCCGACCTTCGCGAGATCATCGGCGCGCTGCGCATCGCCAACGACCTGGAACGCGTCGGCGACCTCGGCAAGAGCAATGCCAAGCGCGTCATGGCCGTGCAGGCAACCGGCGTGCCGCGCAAGCTGGCCCGCGGTCTGGAGCACCTCAGCGAACTGGCGCTCATCCAGCTC
>JAHRYZ010000308.1 GCA_020621905.1 Rhizobium sp. | reverse complement strand
TCTCCCGGTCGCTGACCGTCCGCGTGCTGCTTCTGGCCACGCTGTGGTCGGCGGCCTCGCTCGTCACCATCGCGCTGGTGATCTCGGCCTTCTATCGCCAGGGGGTGGAGCGCGGCTTCAACAATCTCCTGCGCGCCCAGCTCTACAACGTCATCAATTCCGTCTCGATCGGCGACGGCGACAGCCTGTCCGGCAGCCCGGAACTCGGCGACCTGCGCTTTTCCCAGCCGGAGACCGGCTGGTACTGGCTGGTCGAGCCGCTCGGTGACTTCGCCGCCGCCCCCCTTGCCTCGACCTCGCTCGGCATGGCCGAACTCGCCGTTCCGAGCCTCGAACAGGTGCCGTTTGACGAGCATTACGAGCGCTTCTATCCGATGGTCGACGCGGTCGGGAACAAGCTGCTGGTCGCCGAAACCGAAGTCGTGCTTGACGGCGGCGACCGGGCGGCGCGGTTTCGCGTGTCCGGCAATCTCGACGTGGTCGAGGAGGAGATCGGCTTTTTCTCCACCCGGCTCTATGCCGGGCTCGCGCTGTTCGGCTTCGGCGGCCTGGTGGTCAACGGCCTTGCCATTCTCTACGGCCTGAAGCCGCTCGACCGGGCGCGCCGGGCGCTGGAGAAGATCCGCGGCGGCGAGGCCGAGCGGATCGAGGGCGACTATCCGCGCGAAATCCAGCCGCTGGCCACCGAGATCAATGCGCTGATCGAAAGCAACCGGCGCATCGTCGAGCGCGCCCGCATGCAGGTCGGCAATCTCGCCCATTCGCTGAAGACGCCGATCGCCGTTCTGCTCAACGAGGCGCGCGGGCTCGACAAGGCGCAGGCCGAGGTAGTCCGCAGCCGTGCGGAGGCCATGCAGGCGCAGGTGGCGAGCTATTCAACCGCGCGCGCATCGCCGCCCAGCGATCTGGTGCCGGCGCGCTGCGAGGCGGAGCCGGTTCGAGAGGCTGGTGCGGGTGATGCGAAGGCTCAACCCGCAGATCGATTTCACGCTCGACGTGGCCCAGGGCCCTGCTTGCCATGGAACAGCAGGACGTCGAGGAAACGGTCGGCAACCTCCGGAAAACGCGGCGCGGTTTGCCAGGGCCCGCGTCGCGGTCATGGTCACGCCTGCGGCCCACGAACCGGAGTCGGCGGGCGAGGGCGCGCGCCGCGGATGGATCGAGGTGACGGTGGAGGACGACGGTCCGGGCCTGGCGCCAGAGCAGATCGGCGAGGCGCTGAAGCGCGGCAAGCGGCTCGACGAGAGCAAGCCCGGCACCGGGCTCGGCCTGTCGATCGTCAAGGAAATTTCCAGCGAATATCAGGGGGCTTTCGGCCTTTCGCGCGCGCCGATCGGCGGCCTCAAGGCGGCTCTTGTGTTGCCGGCTGTGACGCGGGACACTGCATAATCAATTTTGTTGTGAAAAAACAATGGCGGCCATAAAGATGCCATGTGGGTGCCGCAGCAGGGTAAGGACAGACGTGATGATCTATCGTTCCGATGACGGGACTGGGGCTGTTCCTATGGGTGTTTCCCGCTTTCGGGGCGCGGCAGTGATCGCGCTGGCCGCATTCGCACTTTCCGCCTGCACGACGAGCGGCGGGTCGAAGGGCGGGCTTTTGTCCTCGGGCAAGCCCAATCCCTCGGCGCTCTACATCTCGGCCCTGCAGGGCGGCATCGTCGCGCGCACCGGCGTGAAGCTGTCGGACAGCGAATTGCAGCGCGCGCTCGAAGCCGAATATCGGGCGCTCGAGGCGGCACCGGGCTTCCAGCCGGTCGCCTGGGCGGGCCAGAATGTCAGCGGCCAGGTGGTTGCCGCCGCTCCCTACCAGGTCGGCCAGCAGAACTGCCGCCAGTATGTCCACAAGCTGAACGACAAGGGCCGGCAGATCGAGGCACGCGGTGCGGCCTGCCGCAATTCGAACGGCACCTGGACGCCCTTGACGTAAGTCAAGGCTGAGGGTCGCCTGCTCACCTACGGATCGGCTTGCGGCCAAACGCCTCAACTTTGCGTCATCCGCCGTTTGTTTGTGGCGTCGAGCCTCGGCTTGCAGTAATTGGGCATCATGTTGTTCTGGATCGTATCTGCCTTGTTGACGGTGGCGGTTGCCGTCGCCCTCCTGTTGCCGCTCCTCAAAGGGGCGGCGCCCGCGCCTGTCGACGATGTCGGCGAAGCCGCCGTCTACCGCGACCAGCTCAAGGAACTCGAGCGCGACAAGGCCGCCGGCCTGATCTCCACCGAAGATGCCGGCTATGCCCGCGCCGAAATCGGCCGCCGCCTGCTGGCGATGTCGGGCGAGGGGACGAAGACCGTCGACGCGGCGAGGGCCAAGGGCCTGAACGCCCTGTCGCAGGCCTTCATCATTCTCTGTCTGCCCGCCATCGCGCTTGGGCTCTACCTGAAGACGGGCAGCCCCGACATGCCGGCGGCGCCGCTCGCCGCGCGGCTGGAGAACCCCGGCAACAATATCGAGCTGCTGGTCGCCAAGGTCGAGCGCCATCTGGCGGAAAACCCCAATGACGGCTCCGGCTGGGACGTTCTGGCGCCGATCTACTTCAAGATGCAGCGTCTCGGCGACGCCGAACTGGCCTTTCGCAACGCGATCCGCCTGCAGGGCACCAACCCGGCGCGGATGAACGGGCTCGGCGAAGTGCTGATGGCCGGAAACGACGGCATCGTCACCGACGACGCGCGCGCCGCCTTCGAAGAGGCGCTGCGCCTCGATGCCAAGGACCCGCGGGCGCGCTTCTACCTGGCGCTGTCGCTCGAACAGGGCGGCAAGAGGCAGGAGGCGCTCGCCGACTTCCAGGCGCTCGCCAAGGATTCCCCGGCCGATGCGCCGTGGCTGCCGCTGGTGCAGGAGCATATCGCCGCCAATTCCGGCGGTGCGCCGGTCGCAGGCTTGCCGGCCCAGTCCAAGGCTCCGGGTGGCCCGACCGCCGGTGACGTGGAGGCCGCCGCCGGCATGTCGGCGACCGATCGCAACGCGATGATCCGCGGCATGGTCGAGGGGCTGGATGCCAAGCTGAAACAGGACCCGAACAATTTCGAAGGCTGGATGCGCCTCGTTCGCTCCTATGCGATGCTGAACGAGCCGGACAAGGCGATCGCCGCGCTGAAGTCGGCGCTGGTCGCCTTTCCGCCCGAAGAGGTTCAGGGCAAGCAATTGATCGGCGTCGGCCGCGAACTCGGCCTGCCGGTGGAGGAGGCGTTGAAATGACCCGCAAGCAGAAACGACTGGCCGTGATCGCCGGCGGCATGAGCTTCATCATCGCCGCGGTTCTCCTGGTGATGTTCGCCTTCGGCCAGTCCGTCGCCTATTTCTACATGCCCGCCGATCTGGAAAAGACGGCGGTCGGCCCCGGCACCCGCATCCGCCTCGGCGGCCTCGTCGAGGAGGGGTCGGTTGTGCGCGGCGAGGGCTCGACGGTCAAGTTCTCCGTGACCGACGGCACCGCGACCGTTCCCGTCACCTATGTCGGCATCCTGCCGGACCTGTTCCGGGAGGGGCAGGGCGTGGTGACCGAGGGCAAGTTCGATGCCGGCAGCACCATCTTTTCCGCCGACAGCGTGCTGGCCAAGCATGACGAGAACTACATGCCGAAGGAAGTCGCCGACCGTCTGAAGAAGGACGGCGTCTGGCAGGAGGAAAAGACCCAATGATCATCGAACTCGGCCACTATGCCCTGGTGCTGGCGCTGGCCGCATCGATCATCATCGCCATCCTGCCGGTGATCGGCGCCAAGCGCGGCGACGCCGCCCTGATGGCGGTCGCCGTGACCGGGACCATGGCGCAGTTCCTGCTGGTCGCCTTCTCCTTCTCCGCGCTGACCTGGGCCTATGTGGTCTCCGACTTCTCGGTGCAGAACGTCTGGGAGAACTCCCATTCGATGATGCCGGCGATCTATCGCTATTCCGCAGTCTGGGGCAATCACGTTGTCTGATGATGCTCTGGCTGTTGATCCGACCCTGTTTTCCGCGCTTGTGCCTTCGGCGCCAACCTGCGGACCGGCTGAAGGCCAATGTGCTGGCCGTGCAGGCGTGGATCTCCTCGGCCTTCCTGCTGTTCATCCTGCTGACCTCCAACCCCTTCATCCGTCTGTCGCCGATCCCGGCCGAGGGCAAGGACCTGAACCCGATCCTGCAGGACGTCGGCCTCGCCATCCATCCGCCGCTGCTCTATCTCGGCTATGTCGGCTTCTCCGTCTGCTTCTCCTTTGCCATCGCCGCCCTGATCGACGGCCGCATCGACGCCGCCTGGGCGCGCTGGGTGCGGCCCTGGACGCTCGCTGCCTGGACCTTCCTCACCGCCGGCATCGCCATGGGCTCCTACTGGGCCTATTACGAACTGGGCTGGGGCGGCTGGTGGTTCTGGGATCCGGTCG
>JAHRYZ010000307.1 GCA_020621905.1 Rhizobium sp. | reverse complement strand
GCCGCGGGATCGAGCTCGATCCCGTTTTCCTTCAGGGCCGCCATCGTACCGATCCTGCGGCGGATGGCGAAGTCGAACTCGCCGGGACCGTTGAGCAGCGCAAACCGACGGTGGCCGAGTTGCAGCAACAGCCGCGCCGCATCGCGAAAGGCACCTTCATTGTCGACGTCGAGGAACGGATAATCGTCCGCCAGGCCGTGCGACCGGCCATGGACGATGAACGGCACCGGCAGGGTCTTCGCCATGGCGATGCGCGGGTCGTTCGCCCGCATGTAGGCGAGGTAGTAGCCGTCGACGCTGCCGCTCGCCACCAGCCAGCGGATGGCTTGCTCCTCGTCATGCGGCTGGGCCGGCATGATCACCAGATGAAAGTCGTGCCTGAGAGCTTCTTCCGCGAGCCCCCGCTGGAACTCGGCGAAATGAAGATCGGAATTGTCGTTCGGTTCGATCGGCATGACGAGGCCGATGGAACCGGCCTTTCCGGTCGCCAGGCGCTGTGCTGCGCGGTTTGGCCGGTAGCCGGTTTCCTTGGCAGCCTTGAGCACGCGCTGGCGCGTCTCTTCGCTCACCTCCGGATAGCCGTTGATCGCCCGGCTGATCGTCGTCTGGGACAAACCCAGCAATTGCGCCAGTTGCTTTAGGTTCACCGCGCATTCCTCCCCTGCCGCTCCGGTCACCCGGCACGAATGCCGCCTTCGATGGCGTTCAAAGCGCTTGGATTTGTCTATCAGCAGAGGGAGCGTGCACAAACAGGAAATTGGTCGAATGAATTGCATATGCCGATTTCTTCACCGCATTGTTGCAGGAATTTGCGGCAAATCCGGAATTATGCTTGACTCCATTTCCAACTCGATGTGAAGACTTGTTTGCCAAAGCGCTTTGAAAGACTGACTTTCAATGTACGAGACGGGGGTTTGCCCGTCAAAAATGTGATGGGAGGTAAATCACATGAAAAATATGTTCCTGATGACGGTCGCCGCAGTGGCGCTGATTGCCGGATCCGCCGGCGCCGCCGACCTGAAGTTCAAGCCGGGCGAGGACGCCAAATTCAACTGGGCGAGCTTCGAGGAGTTCAAGAAGGGCCATGGCGGCATGAGCGGCCAGTCGGTCACCATTTTCGGACCGTGGCGCGGCGAAGACCAGGCGCTGTTCGAAAGCATCCTGGCCTACTTCGAAGACGCGACCGGGATCGACGTCAAGTATTCTTCCTCCGAGAACTACGAACAGCAGATCGTCATCGACACGCAGGCCGGCAGCCCGCCGGACATCGCCATCCTGCCGCAGCCGGGCCTGATCGCCGACCTCGCCTCCAAGGGGCATCTGGTACCGCTCGGCGACGACGTGAAGACCTGGCTGCTGGAAAACTACGCGGCGGGCCAGTCCTGGGTCGACCTTGCCACCTACAAGGGCAAGGACGGCACGGCGGCCGTCTACGGCTTCCCCTACAAGATCGACGTGAAGTCGCTCGTCTGGTACGTGCCCGAGAATTTCGAGGATGCCGGCTATGAAGTGCCGAAGACCATGGAAGAGCTCAAGGCGCTGACCGAGAAGATTGCTGCCGACGGCGGCACGCCGTGGTGCATCGGCCTCGGTTCTGGCGGTGCGACCGGCTGGCCGGCCACCGACTGGGTGGAAGACCTGATGCTGCGCACGCAAGCCCCCGACGTGTACGACAAGTGGGTCTCGAACGAGATCAAGTTCGACGATCCGGCCGTCCTCGGCGCGATCGACGAATTCGGCTGGTTCGCCAAGAACAACAAGTTCGTCGACGGCGGCGTCGCAGCCGTTTCCTCGACCGACTTCCGCGACAGCCCGAAGGGCCTCTTCGCCTCCCCGCCGAAGTGCTACCTGCATCACCAGGCTTCGTTCATCCCGTCCTTCTTCCCCGAAGGCACCGTGGTCGGCGAGGATGCGGACTTCTTCTACATGCCGCCCTACGAGTCCAAGAAGGATCTCGGCAATCCGGTGCTCGGCGCCGGCACGCTGGCCATCCTTACCAAGGACACCCCGGCGGCCCGTGTCTTCTTCGACTTCCTGAAGACCCCGATCGCCCATGAACTGTGGATGGCGCAGTCGAGCTTCCTCACGCCTTTCAAGGGTGCCAACAAGGAAGCCTATGCCAATGCGCCCATGGCCAAGCAGGGCGAGATCCTGCTCAACGCCACGACCTTCCGCTTCGACGGTTCCGACCTGATGCCCGGCAAGATCGGCGCCGGCGCTTTCTGGACCGGCATGGTGGACTACACCGGCGGCAAGTCGTCCGCCGACGTCGCGGCCGGCGTCCAGAAGGTCTGGGACTCGCTCAAGTAAGCTAGCGCAAGACGGTACCTTCGCCGGGCTCGAGCGCCCGGCGAAGGACAGACAGGCGCGGGAGCGTCCGCCGCTGAACGAGGCCGTGGCAAATCGGCCCGGGGGAGGGAACATTGGAACAGCTACTCTATGCCCTAGTGACCATCGTGATCGGCGTCGCGGGAGCGGTCGGCTATTTCTACGGCTCGAACCTGCTGCTCGACTGGATCTTTCCGTCGCGCATCGCCGATGCGGCCGAGGCCTCTCGCAACATCCACCGGGCCAACAGCATCCGCCCCTGGCTGTTTCTCGGACCGGCGCTGGTGTCGCTGACGATCTACCTCGTCTATCCCTTCTTCTCCTCGGTCGCCTATTCGCTCTACGATCGCTCCGGCACCAAATTCGTCGGGTTCGACAACTATCGCTGGATGTTCTTCGACGGCGAGTTCCGCCAGTCGATCTACAACAACATGCTGTGGCTGATCGTCGTGCCGGCGGCCTCCACCCTGTTCGGCCTGATCATCGCGGCGCTCACCGACCGCATCTGGTGGGGCAATATCGCCAAGTCGCTGATCTTCATGCCGATGGCGATCTCCTTCGTCGGTGCCTCGGTCATCTGGAAGTTCGTCTATGACTATCGCGACATCGGCGCCGAACAGATCGGCATCCTGAACGCGATCGTCGTGGCGCTGGGCGGCGAGCCGCAGATCTGGATCACCCTGCCGTTCTGGAACAATTTCTTCCTCATGGTTATCCTCATCTGGATCCAGACCGGCTTTGCCATGGTGCTCCTGTCCGCGGCGCTGCGCGGCATTCCGGAAGAGACCATCGAGGCCGCCGTCATCGACGGCGCCAATCCCTGGCAGATATTCATGAAGATCAAGGTGCCGCAGATCTGGGGCACGATCGCGGTGGTGTGGACCACCATCACCATTCTCGTCCTCAAGGTGTTCGACATCGTGCTCGCCATGACCAACGGCCAGTGGCAGACGCAGGTGCTGGCCAACCTCATGTTCGACTGGATGTTCCGCGGTGGCGGCGATTTCGGCCGCGGCGCCTCGATCGCCGTGGTGATCATGGTCATGGTCGTGCCGATCATGATCTGGAACATCCGCAACGCCCGCCGGGAAATGGAAGGACGCTGACATGCACAAGGGCAGCATTCGCTCTCCGCTCACCTGGGCGGTTCATCTCTCCGTCCTCTTCCTCGTGGTCCTGTGGACGCTGCCGACCGCCGGCCTGTTCATCTCGGCGCTGCGCGACAAGAACCAGATCGTCGCCTCCGGCTGGTGGACGGGCCTGTCGACCTCGACGCAGAACGCCATGTACCGCGCCCCCGGCGCCGACAAGCAGGTCGAGGAAAACGGCACCTTCGTCATTTCCGGCAATGTCTTCGAAGGCGGCAAGGGCGTCGTCATGGCCTTCGGGTCGTCCAGCCAGGATCCCGCAGCCTATGAAGCCGGCACGACGGCCGAACTCAAGGACGGCGAGCAGCTCACCGTCGCCGAGAACGGCGATTTCCGCATCTCGTCGCCGAAGGCCTTCGAGGGTAGCCGCGGCCAGCGCATCTTCTACACCGCCGGCATCCCGCCGCGCTTCACGCTGGAAAACTACCGCACCGTGCTGACCGCCGAGGGCATCGGCAAGTCCTTCCTCAATTCGCTGACGGTCGCCGTTCCCTCGACCATCATCCCGATCCTGGTCGCCGCCTTTGCCGCCTACGCGCTCGCCTGGATGAAGTTCCCTGGCCGGGCGATCATTCTCGCGGTCATCGTCGGTCTGCTGGTCGTGCCGCTGCAGATGTCGCTCATCCCGCTTTTGCGCATGTACAACAGCGTCGGTGCCTTCTTCGGCGTGCCGTCGAAGACCTATCTCGGCATCTGGCTCGCCCATATGGGCTTCGGCCTGCCGCTCGCCATCTATCTCCTGCGCAACTACATCGCCGGGCTGCCGCGCGAGATCATGGAATCGGCCCGCGTCGACGGCGCCTCCGACTTCACCATCTTCATGAAGATCGTGCTGCCGCTTTACTATCCGGCGCTCGCCTCCTTCGCCATCTTCCAGATCCTGTGGACCTGGAAAGACATG
>JAHRYZ010000306.1 GCA_020621905.1 Rhizobium sp. | reverse complement strand
CGTCGGCGAAATCGAGTCCATCCTCGGCCTGCAGCAGGCCGTCGTGTCGCAGCAGCTGGCGCGGCTCCGCCTTGAGCGGATCGTCACCACCCGCCGGGACGGCCGGCTGATCTATTACAATATCACCGATCCCTCGCTCACCGCTCTCGTGTCTGTCCTCTATGACATGTATTGCGGCACGAACGCCGGAGCCGTCCCTCTGGGTGATGTCGTGGTGAAAGACTGACGCGTCTTTAGCGCCGCCGTTCTCGCCGACCGGGCGCTCCTTGGCAGCCGGCCCTGCCGGTTTGCGCTTCGACCGCTTCGCGCTTAGACTCGCGGCCGAGGAGTGCCCATGATCGACAAGCTCGAATTCTTCATTGCTCTTGCCCGCGCCCAGCATTTCGGCCGGGCGGCGGAGGAGTGCGGCATCACGCAGCCGACGCTGTCGGCGGCGATCCGGCAGCTTGAGGATCACCTCGGCGTGATGCTCGTGAACCGCGGCTCCCGCTATCAGGGACTCACCCCCGAGGGCCAGCGCGTGCTGGAATGGGCCCGCCGCATCGTCGGCGATACCCGCACCATGCGCGAGGAGATGCGGGCAGCACGCCGGGGCCTTGCCGGCCATATCCGCATCGCCGTCATTCCCACGGCCCTGTCCATGGTGCCGCGAATCACCGGTCCGTTCCAAGAGAAGCATCCGGACGTCACCTTCTCGGTGAGTTCGCGCACCTCGCTGCAGGTGCTGAGCCTGCTGGAAAACCTCGAGATCGACGCCGGGATCACCTATCTCGACAACGAGCCGCTTGGCCGGGTCACCTCCGTGCCGCTCTATGCGGAGCGCTATCACCTGATTGCGGCAGCCGGCACGCCGCTCAGCGATCGCGACCATGTGACATGGCGTGAGGTCGCCGATCTTCGGCTTTGTCTATTGACCGCGGACATGCAGAACCGCCGCATCATCAACCAGCACATGGCCGAAGCCGGAGTTTCGGTGAAGCCGACGCTCGAATCCAATTCGATGATCGTGCTGTTTTCCCACATCCGAACCGGCCGCTGGGCCTCGATCATGCCCCGTAACGTGGCCGAATCCTTCGGTTTCTCCGCCGAGATCCGAATGATCCCGATCACCGAGCCGGAGGCCGCGCATTCGGTGGGGCTGGTCGCGCAATATCGCGAGCCTTTCACGCCACTGGTCTCCGCCCTGCTGCATGAGGCCCGCCGGCTCGCCGAACTCCAGGCGTTTCAATAGATTTCTTCTATCGTTGCACGGGACTGCTTTTGACCTGCCCGGGGCGGGTCATTCTGTCGCATCGTCAGGAGTTCGACGGGCTGACCGTCGGCGCAATCAGAGTTAAAGAACCGACTGGACATTTGCTTTCCACGTGTCAGCCTCTTGGCCAGTTCGTGTCGGTTTGGGAGGGCTGATCATGAATATTCGATCATCTGCGGATGATTTGGTTTCTCGCACGCAAGCGATCGTCGCCGAGTTCAACGGCCTCGAAGGTCCGCTGCTGCCGATCCTGCATTCGATCCAGGAAAGCTTCGGCTATGTGCCTGACGAGGTGAAGCCGGTGCTCGCGGAGGCGCTCAACCTGTCGCGCGCCGAGGTGCACGGAGTCGTCAGCTTCTATCATGATTTCCGCGCCCATCCCTCCGGCCGCCATGTGCTGAAACTCTGTCGGGCCGAGGCCTGCCAGTCGCGTGGTGGCGAGGCCCTGGCCGACCGGGTGCGCGAACTGCTCGGCATCGATTTTCACGGGACGACGCCGGATGGCGCGGTAACGCTGGAGCCGGCCTACTGTCTCGGGCTCTGCGCCTGCGCGCCCGCCGCCATGCTCGACGGCGAACTGCACGGCCGGCTCGATGCGCAGGGGCTGGAGCAACTGGTCGGGGAGGCGCGGCGATGAGCTTGACGATCTATGTTCCCCAGGATGCCGCGGCGATCGCCGTCGGTGCCGACAAGGTGGCGGTGGCGATCGAACGGGAAGCCAAGCTTCGCGGCCTCGACGTGTCGATCATACGCAATGGCTCGCGCGGCCTCCTGTGGCTTGAGCCGCTGATCGAGGTTCGCACCGGACGCGGCCGTATCGCCTATGGACCGGTTACGGTCGCCGATGTGCCGGGCCTGTTCGAGGCGGACTTCGTGGCCGGCGGCGAGCATCCGCTCTGTCAGGGGCTGACGAAGGAAATTCCCTATCTCGCTCGCCAGACGCGGCTGACCTTCTCCCGTTGCGGCGTGACCGATCCCCTCTCGCTGGCCGACTATCGCCACTATGAAGGGTTCAAAGGCCTGGAGAAGGCCGTGGCCATGGGCCCCGCCGACATCGTCAAGACGGTGACCGACAGCGGCCTGCGCGGGCGCGGCGGTGCGGGCTTTCCGACCGGCATCAAATGGAAGACAGTCGCCGATGCTCCGGGCGATCGCAAATATATCGTCTGCAATGCCGATGAGGGCGACAGCGGCACCTTCTCCGACCGGATGATCATGGAGGGCGATCCCTTCGTGCTGATCGAGGGCATGATCATCGCCGGCATCGCCACCGGCGCCACCAAGGGTTATGTCTACACCCGTTCCGAATATCCGCACGCTATCAAGACGATGCGCGCGGCGATCGACATCGCCCGCGGCGCCGGCATTCTCGGACCGTCGGTCATGGGGTCGGCGCATGCCTTCGACATCGAGGTGCGCATGGGCGCCGGCGCCTATGTCTGCGGCGAGGAAACCTCACTGCTCAACTCGCTCGAAGGCAAGCGCGGCATCGTCCGGGCCAAGCCGCCGCTTCCGGCGCTGCAGGGCCTGTTCGGCCGGCCGACGGTGGTCAACAACGTGATCTCGCTCGCCTCCGTCCCGGTCATCCTCGACCGCGGCGCCACCTTCTACCGCGACTACGGCGTCGGCCGTTCGCACGGCACGATCCCGATCCAGCTTGCCGGCAATATCAAGCATGGCGGCCTCTACGAGACCGCCTTCGGCCTGACGCTGGGCGAGATCATCTACGACATCGGCGGCGGTACGGCGAGCGGCCGGCCCGTCAAGGCCGTGCAGGTCGGCGGCCCGCTCGGCGCGTACTTCCCGCCCTCCCTGTTCGACACCGTGTTCGACTACGAGGCCTTTGCCGCCAAGGACGGGCTGATCGGCCATGCCGGTATCGTCGTGTTCGACGACACGGCCGACATGCTGAAGCAGGCGCGCTTCGCCATGGAATTCTGCGCGATCGAAAGCTGCGGCAAGTGCACCCCCTGTCGCATCGGCTCGACGCGCGGCGTGGAGACGGTCGACCGGATCGCCCGCGGCATCGAGCCGGAAAAGAACCGGGCGCTGCTCACCGACCTCTGCAACACGATGAAGTTCGGCTCGCTCTGTGCGCTCGGCGGCTTCACCCCCTATCCGGTGATGAGCGCGCTCCATCACTTCCCCGAGGATTTCGCCCCGGCACCCATGGTGGAGGCGGCGGAATGAGCGAGAGCGAAAGAGTGAAGGGCCCGGCCTCCTACTTCCCGTCCATCGAGAAGACGTATGGCCAGCCGATTTCCTACTGGCAGGAGATCGTCCGGGCCCAGGAAGGCAAGGCTCACATGCAGATCGTGGCGTTCCTGAAGGAAACCCATGGTCTTGGCCATGGTCATGCCAATGCGCTCGTCGCCGCGACACTGGCCGAGCGCAAGTCGTAAGCAGAATTGAACTTGACCGCCTGGCTTCGCGCCGTGGCGGGAACGATCTATCCGGAGGTTCCAATGCCCCTCGTTTCTGAAATCGACTACGGTACGCCCGCGTCCCGATCCACCGAGACGGTGACGCTCACCATCGACGGCCGCCAGGTCACCGTTCCGGCCGGCACCTCCGTGATGCGCGCCTCGATGGAGGCCGGGATCCAGGTGCCGAAACTCTGCGCCACCGACATGGTGGATGCTTTCGGCTCCTGCCGCCTCTGTCTCGTCGAGGTCGAGGGCCGCAACGGCACGCCGGCCTCCTGCACGACGCCTTGCGCGCCGGGCATGGTGGTCCACACCCAGACGGAACGGCTGAAGCAGATCCGCAAGGGCGTGATGGAGCTCTATATCTCCGACCACCCGCTCGACTGTCTGACCTGCGCCGCCAATGGCGACTGCGAACTGCAGGACATGGCAGGCGCGGTCGGCCTGCGCGACGTCCGCTACGGTTATGAGGGCGACAATCACGTCAAGGCGCGCAACGACGGCGACATCAACGCCAAGTGGATGCCCAAGGACGAGTCCAATCCCTATTTCACCTATGACCCGTCGAAGTGCATCGTCTGCTCGCGCTGCGTGCGGGCCTGCGAGGAGGTGCAGGGCACCTTCGCGCTGACGATTTCCGGACGCGGCTTCGACAGCCGCGTCTCGCCCGGCATGAGCGAGAGCTTCCTCGGCTCGGAATG
>JAHRYZ010000305.1 GCA_020621905.1 Rhizobium sp. | reverse complement strand
CGACGCCTCCGACCCGGAGATCCTCAAGGGCATGATCAGCGACACCGCCGTGGTCGCCGACGTCTACCGGCAGAAGCAACGCAAGGTCTGAAGATCGCTCCCACCGCGAAAGCCACCTGGCGGCGCCCCGGCGCCGCCTTTTTGTTTTCAGGGAAGAACGATCAACGCCACCGCCCCTTGCCCTTCACGCCGCCGGCCTTTTCGAACGACACCACGGTCCTGGCGACCGGCAGGCCGAACTTGGTGACGAGCGCGGTGTTGAGCACCGTGCCGTCGCTGCGCAGGACCATCTTGTCGTAGAAGCGGACCTTGTTCGCCTGTTTGGCGGAATCGAGATAGACGAGGTAGTTGAAGCGCGCGACATTGCCCTGCAGCGTCACCTTGGTTTCGCCGATCACGTCCTCTCGGGTGCCGGAATAGGTGGCGGGGCCGGTCTTGACGAAGCGCCAGGTCTTGGTGTCACGGGTGCCGTCGTTGAAGACGAAGTCCTCGCGCAGTGTCAGGACGTGCCCGTTCCATTTGCCGGTGAGATCCACCGTGAATTGGCGTTTCACGCCGTTGATGGCGCTGAAGGATCCCACCGCCTTGCTCTTGCCGGCAAAGAAACCCTCCAGCGTGAACTTGTCGGCGGCGGCGACGCCGGAGGCAGACAGCATGACGGGCAAGATCAGTGCGAAAAACAGGGAAGCGGTCTTGAACATGGGTAGGGTTCCTGTGTGAATTCTCCTGACCCAGTACGCACCGCAAGCGCCGGCGGATCTTCCGGCCGGTCATGTCACCAGGGGATGGCCTGGCCGTCATAGGCATAGAAGCCGCCCGTCTGGGCAGGCTCCAGCGCATCCAGCACGGCAAGCAAACGCCGCACGCTGTCGTCGGGTGTGAACCGCTCGCGGCCGGGCGAGAAGCGATCGGAGAGCGCGGTGGCGACGGTTCCGGGATGCAGAGCCGCCACCACGGCCTGCGGCCGCGTGCGGCCAATCTCGATCGCGGACGTGCGGACGATCTGGTTCAGCGCCGCCTTGGCCGCGCGATAGGAGACCCAGCCGCCAAGCCGATTGTCGGCGATCGATCCGACCCGCGCCGACAGGAAGGCGATCAGGCTGCGGCGGTCGCGGTGCAGCAGCCCGCTGAAATGTTTGAGGACCAGGGCCGGGCCGATGGCATTGAGCGCGAACTGCGCCGCCATGGCATCCGCCTCGATGGCGCGGATGGATTTCTCCGGGCCGATACCGTCGATGGTGAGCGCACCCGTGGCGCAGACGATGACATCGAACCGGGTCCCATCGCCGTCCAGCCGCTTCGCGGCATCCGCGACGGAGGCCTCGTCGGTCACATCGAAACCGTCACCGCGGCGCGAAAGGCCGGTCGCCCGCGCGCAGGCCGGATCATCTTCAAAGGCGCTGAGAAAGGCATAGCCGATGCCGCCCGAGGCGCCGAGCACCAGCGCGTGATAGCCGCACCCGAGCGACGGCAGAATTTGGCTTTCCATGATCGACCCTCCGCGACAAGGCGGGCAGCGGACAGCTGTCGCCGTGTCTCTGCCATGGACTACGGGCGGACGGCGACGGCGGATCAATCGGACCGGAAGAGAGGGGAGACTATCCCTCGACGGTGACCCAGCGTTGTTCGGCAAAAGACTGTGCCATGGCATGAACGCTGCGCTCGATCCTGAGGCCGTCGTCGAAGCCGATCACATGCGCCTTCTCGCCGCCGATCGCGGCGATCAGCTCGCGGCACTCGATCACTTTCAGGTCGTTGAAGCCGAGGCCGTGGCCGGGGGCCGGGATGAAGCGATCGTAAGGCTTGTGATGCGGGGCGGCGAGGATGGTGCGGAAGCCCTGCTCCTCCGGCCGGCCGCTGGCCTGGTAGAGCTGGAACTCGTTCATGTGTTCCTGGTCGAACAGGATCGAGCCGGCCGAGCCGAAGATCTGCACGGCGATGCGCCCCTTGCGGCCCCAGGCCGAACGATTGACCATCAGCGCGGCGGAGATGCCGCCGTCGAGGCGCAGCAGCACGCTGGCAATGTCGTGGTTCTCGACCGGTCGGCTGCCACCGTCGGCCAGCGGCCGCGTCGCGTAGGGTTTCACCATGTCGGTCACCACGGCCGCCACATGGCCGAACAGCGTGAACAGCAGCGACAGCGGATGCACGGCGAAATCGTCGAGCGCGCCATATCCGGACGAAGCTTCGCTCTTCCAGTAGAAGGGCTGCGCCGGGTCGGCCATGAAATCCTCGTCCATCTCGACGCGGACGTGATTGACAGAACCGATCGCACCTTCCTCGATCAGGCGGCGGATGTGGCGGATCATCGGGTTCTGGATGTAGTTGTAGCCCAATACCGCCACCCTGCCCGACCGGGCGGCGGCGTCGCGCATGCGGATCGCGTCGGCCAGAGCCGGCGCCATCGGCTTTTCGCACCAGACATGCTTGCCGGCTTCGAGGGCTGCGATCGCCATCTCGGCATGGAAGGCGTTCGGCGTCGTCACCGAGATGACGTCGATCGACGGGTCGGACAGCAGGTCCCGCCAGTTGCCGGTCGACCTGGCAAAGCCCAGCTCGTCCGCCTTCTTCGCCGCAAGCTCGGCATTGACCTCGGCCAGCGTGGCCAGATGCGGCCTATCCACATCGCCGAAGATGCTCGAGACATTGTTCCATGCCAGCGCGTGGCACTTGCCCATATAGCCAGTGCCGATGAGCCCGATGCCGAGACCCGCCATGTCTTCCTCCCAGAAGTCGATCTGTGAATGGCCGTGAGGCACTTACGGATTGTCGCGCCGATAGATCCAGTCGTGGTCCGGATGGTTCTGGAAGCGCCATTTGCGCAAGGGGCCGGCCATGACGTTGAGGTAGTACATCTCGTAGCCATAGGGCGCGCCGCAGGGATGATGTCCCTTGGGCACCAGCACAACGTCGCCGTCGCTGACGGCCATCGTCTCGTCGAGCGAACCGTCCTCGGTGAAGACGCGCTGGAAGCCGAAACCCTGGGCCGGATTGAGACGGTGGTAATAGCTCTCCTCGAGATAGGTCATCTCGGGAAACCTGTCCTCGTCATGGCGGTGTGGCGGATAGGACGACCAGTTGCCCGACGGCGTGAACACTTCCGTCACCAGCAGCGCGTCGGCCACGTCGCGGTCTTCCATCGCGATCGGATAGATGTAGCGGGTATTGGCGCCCTTGCCGCGTTCCACCAGCGAAATGCCGGCCGGGCCGATCACCTGGGCCTCGCGGCCGGGCATGGCGGGCGCCGTGCAGACGGCAAGCGTGCAGTCGGTGGTGGCGATGGCCGACCAGTCGGAACCGGCCGGCACATAGACGCAGTGCGGCGGGGTGCGCTCGAAGACGTTCATCCGGTCGCCGAGTTCGCCGAAATCCTTGCCGCCCCCGGAAACCTTCGCCTTGCCCTCGACCAAAACGAGGATGACCTCGGTGTCGCCGGTCGGCTCGGAAGCCGTCTCGCCGGCCTTCAACCGATAGAGGCCGAAACCGACATAGCCCCATCCGGCATTCGCCGGCGTTATGTCATGCACCTTGCCGGAGTAACCCTTCGGCTTGCGCAGCAGATTGTTCATCCCTCGTCTCCCTTGTCGTCCCTGGCCGTCTCGTCTGCCTGAGGCTTTTCACCCGGCGCCGGCTGCGGTGCCAGGAACAGCTCGTAACCCGCATAGGCCGCCGCCCCGATGAAGACGATGGCCCAGCCCGCCTCACCGTTCGAGAACTCGACGAAGCCCCAGGCCACCGGCGCGACGACGGTCAGAATGCGGCGCCAGAGCGGCTTGAAGAACGGATGCTGCGGGTCGAGAAATTTCACGCTGTCTCCTTGTCCAGCCCGGCCTCCCTGGCCATGGCCTTCAGCGATTTCAAACCAAGGCTCTGATATTCGAAGGGATTGCGGACATCGGGGTCCTGCTCGGCTTCGATGACCAGCCAGCCTTGGTAACCATGCTCGGCGGCGATCCGCAAGACCGGCAGGAAATCGACCCCGCCTTCCGCGTCGCCCGGCACGGTGAACACGCCGCGGCGCACGCCTTCGAGGAAGGAGAGATTTTCGTCGCGCACCTGCCGGGCGATGACCGGGCGAATGTTCTTGGCATGGATGTGGCCGACGCGGTGCATGTGGTTCTTCGCCACCCGCTCCGGATTGCCGCCGCCGAACAGGCAATGGCCGGTGTCGAGCAGGAGCTTCGCGTGCGGCCCGGTATGGGCCATCAGCTTGTTGATTTCTTCCTCGCTCTCGACGATCGTACCCATGTGGTGGTGATAGACGAGCGCGATGCCCTGCGCGGCGGCGTATTCGGCCAGCGCCTCGACGCCGGCGCCGAAGGCCTTCCAGGCGGCGTCGGCAAGCTTCGGCCGGTCGTTGACCGCGACGGCGTCATTGCCGTGGATGGCGTTGGAGGTCTCGCAGACGA
>JAHRYZ010000304.1 GCA_020621905.1 Rhizobium sp. | reverse complement strand
ACCCCCCTCTGTCGGCTACGCCGACATCTCCCCCTCAAGGGGGGAGATTGCCCGCCGACGTGGGCGCAAAGCGACCAGCGCCAGCGTCACCGCCGGCGGCAAAGGCCTGCGAGGTGTCGCCGCCCGCAAACGCCGCGGTGCCGCCGTCATTGGATCATTCTTTCGCCACGCGCGTTGACCAAGCTCCACGCCTGCATCGGCCCATGGGTCCGCGCGGAAAATGCAAAGACAAGAAGGAATACAGGGATGAAGAAGACAATCACCACGGCGATCGCCGCACTGCCGGTGTTGCTCTCGGCCGGCATGGCCGTTTCCGCCGATGCGGTCACTGCGCGCGAGCCGGTGCCGACCTATCAGGAAAGCGACCGGGTCGGCGGCGTGCGCATCGGCTACCTGACCTGCGATGTCGGCGGCGGCGTCGGTTATGTCATCGGCTCGGCCAAGCAGGCCGATTGCGTGTTCTCCTCCGCCATGGGCGGCGAGGCGCTCGACCGCTATAGCGGCACGATCCGCAAGATGGGCGTCGACATCGGCTTCACCACGCGCTCGAAGCTGGTCTGGGCGGTATTTGCCCCGACGGCCGGCTACCACCACGGCTCGCTCGGCGGCCTCTACCAGGGCGCAAGCGCCGAGGCGACCGTCGGTGCCGGTATCGGTGCCAATATCCTCGTCGGCGGCACGGCCGGCTCGATCCACTTGCAGACGGTGAGCGTCACCGGCCAGCTCGGCCTCAACCTCGCCGCCACCGGCACCTCCGTCACCCTGACGCCGGAGGTGTGAGCCGCGGTCCGGGCAGCGGAGCGGGGCAATCGGAGAGAACAGAGCCTTATTACAGCCACCAGGAGGGCCGGCGTTTGCCGGCCGTTCTGCTGAGCAGCCGGAGCGTTCCGGTCAGCCCTCCAGCGGACGCAGCAGCAGCACCGGCGTCTCGGCGCCGACCGGCAGTTCGGGGGCATGCGGCGGGCGGATGATCAGGCAGTCGGAGCGGGCAAAGATCTTCATCATCGACGAATCCTGCTTGCCGTAACTCTCCACCAGCAGGGTTCCGTCCGCATCGCGGGTCAGCCGGGCGCGCAGATAGTCCTGGCGCTTGTCGTTGGCGGCAAGCACGGTCGAGGTGCGCGCCACAGACAGGCGGGACAGGGGCGGGCGCCCGGTGAGCTTCGCCAGCAGCGGTTCCATGAACAGCAGGCCGCAGACCATGGACGAGACCGGATTGCCGGGCAGGCCGAGCACGCGCATGTCGCCGAGCTCGCCGACCATCAGCGGCTTGCCGGGACGCATGGCGATCTTCCAGAAATCGAGGCGCATGCCGGCGGTCACCAGCGTCGACTGGACCAGGTCGTGGTCGCCGACCGAGGCGCCGCCGAGGGTGACGAAATGTCGGCACCGCAGGCGGGCCTTGTCGACGGCGGCAGTGATCGCTGGCGGTCGTCGCCGACGATGCCGAGATCGACGACCTCGGCGCCGGCGGCGGGCGAGCGCCGCGATGCCGAAGGTGTTGGAGCCGATGATCTGGTGCGGCCGGGTTGCTCGCCAGAGACCAGTTCGTCGCCGGTGGCAAGGATCGCCACGCGCGGCCTGGCAAAGACCTCGACGGTCGCATGGTTCATCGCCGCGACCAGCATCAGGCGGGAGAAGTCGAGCTGTTCGCCGGCCTTCAGCACGGTTTCGCCCTCGGCGAAATCCTGGCCGCGCGGGCGGATGTGGCGCCCGAGCGTCACCGGGAACGTGGTGCGGATCACCTGGCCTTCGAGCTTCTCGGCATCCTCCTGGATGAGGATGGCGTCGGCGCCGGCCGGCACCGGCGCGCCGGTGAAGATGCGCACCGTCTCGCCCGGACCGACCGTGCCGTCGAAACCATGGCCCGCCGCCGCGGTGCCGATCACCTTGAGAACCGCACCGGGGTCCGGCGCGTCTGCGGCGCGCAGCGCATAGCCGTCCATGGCCGAGGCGTCGAAGGGCGGCTGGGTCAGCCGGGCCTGGATGTCGGCGCTTAAGATGCGGTCGTCGGCTTCCCTCAGGGGCAAGGTCTCGCTGCGGGCGAGGGGGGCGGTGGCGTCGAGCAGGCGGCGCTGGGCCTCTTCGACAGAGAGCAGCGACATCAGCGAGCCTCCGGATGGCGGAAGGTGCCAGACTTGCCGCCGGTCTTCTCGATCAGCCTGATGCCGCCGATTTCCATCGCCTTGTCGACCGCCTTGGCCATGTCGTAGATGGTCAGGCAGGCGACCGAGACGGCGGTCAGCGCTTCCATCTCGACACCGGTCTTGCCGGTGAGCTTGGCGGTCGCGCTGACGCGCAGGCCGGGCAGGTCGGCGTCTTCCGCGATGTCGACGGTGACTTTGGTCAGCATCAGCGGGTGGCAGAGCGGAATGAGGCTCGAGGTCTGCTTGGCCGCCATGATGCCGGCGATGCGGGCGGTGGCGATCACGTCGCCCTTCTTGGCGTTGCCGGAGCGGATCACGTCGAGGGTCGCCGGTGCCATCCGGACATAGCCTTCGGCGGTGGCGCTGCGGGCCGTCTCGGCCTTGTCGCCGACATCGACCATATGTGCCTCGCCGGAGGCGGTGATGTGGGTAAGACCACCCATCAGGCGACCTGTGCCGGAGGCCGGCCGGTCAACAGCAGGCGGGTCGCGGCGGCGACGTCTTGCTGCCGCATCAGGCTCTCGCCGACCAGGAAGGTGGTGATGCCGCAGGCTTCCAGCCGCTTGCAGTCGTCGAAGGTGAAGATGCCGCTCTCGCCGACCAGCAGTCGGTCGGCCGGCACCATGGCGGCCAGCCGCTCGCTGACCGAAAGGCTGACCTCGAAGGTCCGGAGGTTGCGGTTGTTGATGCCGATCATCGGCGAGGCGAGTTTCAGCGCCCGCTCCAGCTCGTCCTCGTCATGCACCTCGATCAGCACGTCCATGCCCAGCGCGAAGGCGTCGTCCTCGAGGCGCTTCGCCTCGTCGTCGGAAAGCGATGCCATGATCAGCAGGATGCAGTCGGCGCCGTGGGCCCGGGCTTCGAACACCTGATAGGTCTCGAACATGAAGTCCTTGCGCAGCGCCGGAAGGCCGCAGGCCGCCCGCGCCTGGACGAGATAGTCGAGCGAGCCCTGGAAGCTCGGCGTGTCGGTCAGCACCGAGAGGCAGGCCGCACCGCCGGCCTCGTAGGCGGCCGCCAGCGCCGGCGGATCGAAATCCGGGCGGATCAGGCCCTTGGACGGGCTTGCCTTCTTGATCTCGGCGATCAGGCCGAATTCTCCCGCCGAGCGGCGCTCGGACAGAGCGCGATAGAAGCCACGCGGGGTTGGCTGTTCGGCGGCAACCGCCTTCAGCTCGGCGATCGGCCGCGCGGCCTTGGCGGCGGCGATCTCTTCGCGCTTGTAGATTTCGATACGCTTGAGGATGTCCGCCATGGCCGTCAGTCCCGTGGTGCCTGGTTGGAAACCGCGATCAGCTTGTCCAGCGCGGCTGCGGCAGCGCCGCTGTCGATCGAACGGCTGGCCAGCTCCATGCCCTCGCGGACGGTGTCGGCCTTGCCCGCCACGATCAGGGCCGCGGCGGCGTTGCACAGCGAGACGTCGCGATAGGGGTTGCGGGCGCCGGCCAGGACTTCGCGCAGCGCCGCGGCATTGACCTCGCCGTCGCCGCCGCGGATCGCCTCGAGTGGCACGGTCGGAACGCCAAAATCGTCCGGTCTCAGCTCGAAGGTGGTGATCTCGCCGTTCTTCAGCGCGGCGACCTGCGTCGGGCCGGTGGTGGTCACCTCGTCGAGGCCGCTGCCGTGGACGACCCAGGCGCTTTCGAGACCGAGATCGCGCAGCGCCTCGGCGCCGGGCACCAGCCATTCCGGCGAATAGACGCCGAACAGCTGGCGCTTGACGCTGGCAGGGCTCGACAGCGGACCGACGATGTTGAAGATCGTTCGGGTGCCGAGTTCGACGCGGGCCGGACCGACATGGCGCATGGCCGGATGGTGCAACTGGGCGAACATGAAGCCGATACCGGCCTCGCGGATGCAGCGGGAGATCGTCTCCGGATCGATGTCGAGCCGGACGCCGAGGGCCGACAGGCTGTCGGCGGCGCCCGATTTCGAACTCAGGGCGCGGTTACCGTGCTTGGCCACCGGCACACCGGCGCCGGCGACGATCAGCGCCGCCAGAGTCGAGATGTTGTAGGTGTTGGTGCCGTCGCCACCCGTGCCGACGATGTCGATGGCATCGGCGGGGGCGTCGACTGCGATCATCTTGGAGCGCATGATGGAGACCGCGCCGGCGATCTCGTCGACGGTCTCGCCGCGTACGCGCAGCGCCATCAGGAAACCGCCGATCTGGGCCATGCTGGCCTCGCCGGACATCAGCACCTCGAAGGCTTCGCTGGCTTCCTGACGCGTCAGGGCCTGGCGCGTGGCGATCTTGGCGATATAGGGCTTCAGACCGGACATCTT
>JAHRYZ010000303.1:1822-4448 GCA_020621905.1 Rhizobium sp. | reverse complement strand
AGCGCTTTCGGCGATGCCTTCCTTGCTTATGAGGGCGAGAGGAATTTCATCGGCGGGCTCTCGTCCTTCCTGCTCGCCCATATCGCCTATGGCGTCCTGTTCTATGAAATCGGCGATCTCCGGTTCTTGACGGGCGAGGCCTGGCGGCTCGCCGCAGCCGGTCTTTCGGTCGCCCTTGCCGTGCTGCTGGTGGCCTTTCTGTGGCGCCCGGCGGGCAGGCTCGCACCTGCCGTGCTGGCCTATGCAACGGCGATCGCCGCCATGGCGATTCTGTCGCTCAGTGTGCCGTCGGTCGCGGTCTTCGCCGGTGCCGCGCTCTTCCTGTCGTCTGATGCCGTTCTGGCGGTCGAGACCTTCAAGATGGAGAAGAGCCATCCGATGCGCTGGCTCGCCGCGCTCTACGTCTGGGCGAGCTATTTCGCCGCACAGGTCGTACTGACCCTCGCGGTCGTCGCCATCGCTTCCTGAACGCTCCCGGTGTGCGCCTGTCGGCTCTCGTTCGGCGTCCAGCCGGGCGGCGCCATTTCGAAGCTCGCATAGTCGAAGCCGGGCGCCACGGTGCAGCCGACCAGCGTGTAGTCGCCGAGGCTTTCGGCCGCCTGCCAGCCATTGGCCGGAATGATCGCCTGCGGCCGCTCGCCGCGCAAAAGGTCGGCGCCGAGCACGATCGTCTCGACGGTCGTTCCCTCGGGCGCGCTGTAAAGCGCCAGCGGCGCGCCGGCGTGGTAGTGCCAGACCTCGACCGCGTCGCGCACCCGGTGCCAGTGGGACCGTTCGCCCGCCTTCAGCAGGTAGTAGATCGCCGTCGAATGGCCGCGCGGCCCGCCGGCCGGGTCGCGAAAGGTCTCGACGAACCAGCCGCCCTCGGGATGCGGCTGCATGCCGAGGGCCTCGATTACGGCCTCGGCATCCATCAGAAATGATCCTTGCGCTTGCGGATTTCGGCAAAGACTTCCTCGTCGCTCGAGCCTTCCATCAGGAGGTTGCGACGGATCGACGGGTCGGCGGCGCGCAGGAAGGGGTTGGTTTCCTTCTCCAGCCCGATCGTCGTCGGAATGGTGAACTCGCCGCGCTGGCGTTTGGCCTCGATCTCCGCGGCGCGCGCCTTCAGTCGCTCGTTCTCCGGGTCGATGGTCAGCGCGAAGCGGGCGTTCGACAGCGTATATTCGTGGCCGAAATAGACGGCGGTCTCGTCCGGCAGGGCGGCGAGCTTCTGCAGCGAATGCCACATGTCGGTCGCCGGCCGCTCGAACAGCCGGCCGCAGCCCAGCGCAAACAGCGTATCGGCGGCGAACAGCAGCTTGTCGTCGGGCAAGTGGTAGCACACATGGCCGGCGGTATGTCCGGGCGTTTCGATCACTTGCACGGTGTGCCCGCCAAACTCGAAGCTGTCGCCGTCGGCGACCGCCTGGTCGAGGCCGGGGATCGCCAGCGCCTCCTCGCGCGGGCCGATGATCTCGCAGCCGTATTTTTCCTTGAGCGCCAGGTTCGCCTCGACATGGTCGCCGTGGTGGTGGGTGGTGAAGATGTGGGTGATCTTCCAGCCACGCCGCTCGGCTGCCGCGACGATGGCATCCAGCTCCGGCGCATCGATCGAAGCGGTCACACCGCTTTCCGGGCAGTGGAGGAGAACGCCGAAATTGTCGCTCCGGCAGGGGAAGACGTCGAGATCGAGAGGTTTCATCAGGTCGGGGTCCCTTCTGCTTGCTTGGGCGAAATGTAGCGCCTTCAGCCTTGAAGTCCATCCGCCGCCTGCTAACAATGGCGCCATGCATGTCGATATCGTCGATCTCCGCCAGTTCTACCATTCCATGCTGGGCCGCATGGCGGAGCAGTCGATCGCCATGGCGCTGTCGTCGCTGTGGGCGCGCCTGCCGCAGGAACGGCTCATTGGCATCGGCTATGCCGTTCCCTTTCTCGACCGTTTCCGCGCCGATACCGAGCGCACCTTCGCCTTCATGCCGGCCGGGCAGGGGGCGGTGAACTGGCCGGTCGGCGAGCCGTCGGCCACGGCCTTGGTCTTCGACGAGGAACTGCCCTTGCCGGACGCCTCGATCGACCGGGTGCTGATGGTCCATTCGCTCGAATTCGCCGAAAACCCGCGCGAGACGCTGAAGGAGATCTGGCGGGTGCTCGCGCCCGGCGGGCGCCTCGTCATCGTCGTGCCGAACCGGCGCGGCGTGTGGGCGCGCATGGAGCACACGCCGTTCGGCTCGGGCCGGCCCTATTCGCGCGGCCAGCTGACGGCGCTGCTGCGCGAGACCAATTTCACGCCGGGCGCCAGCGCCGAGGCGTTGTTTTTCCCACCGTCGAAGATCCGTGCCCTCCTGAAGCTGCGCAGCAGTTTCGAGCGCATGGGCCGCATGCTCTGGCCGGCCTTTTCCGGCGTGATCGTCGTCGAGGCGCAGAAACGGCTCTACCAGGGCCTGCCGGTCGCGTCGCGGGCCTCCAGGCGCGTCTTCGCCCCGGTTCTGGCGCCGCAGGGCGTGCCGACCACGCGGGTCAGATCGGACGGCAAGGCCTGACGCGGCCGGCGGCTGCGAACGCCTCGACCCTCGACAAAACCGCCTTTCCGTTCTAAGGGCTCTCATCCCCTATCGCCGGGCGCCCGCCCGTGTTTTCAACG
>JAHRYZ010000303.1:0-1812 GCA_020621905.1 Rhizobium sp. | reverse complement strand
GTATTCCGTTTTAATGGCTGAGCACCGACAGCACCGGGCGTTCGCCCGGATTTTCAACGATAGAAAGTTCCATCGATGAGCAGCGACATCATGAAGCCCACCCCGCGTCCGGGTATCCTCGACATTGCCGCCTATGTGCCCGGCAAGGAGCATGCCCCTGGCGTCGCACGGGTCTTCAAGCTGTCGTCGAACGAGACGCCGATGGGGCCGAGCCCGAAGGCGATCGACGCGTTCAAGCAGAGCGCCGGGCATCTGGAAATCTATCCCGACGGCCAGGCCACGACGCTGCGCGAGGCGATCGCCGACGTGCACGGGCTGAACAAGGCCAACATCCTGTGCGGCAACGGGTCCGACGAATTGCTCGGCCTGCTCTGCCATGTCTATCTCGGCGCGGGCGACGAAGGCATCATCACCGAGCACGGCTTCCTCGTCTACAAGATCCAGATCATGGGCGCGGGCGCGACCCCGGTCGTGGTCAAGGAAAAGGACTGCACCGTTGACGTCGATGCGATTCTGGCTGCCGTGACCGAGAAGACGAAGATCGTCTTCCTCGCCAATCCGGGCAATCCGACCGGCACCTATGTGCCGGTGAGCGAGATCCGCCGCCTGCATGCCGGCCTGCCCGGCAATGTCATCCTCGTGCTCGATGCGGCTTACGCGGAATATGTCCGGCGCAACGACTACCAGGCCGGCATCGAGCTCGTTTCGGGCGCCCGCAACGTCGTCATGACCCGCACCTTCTCCAAGGTCTACGGCCTTGCGGCGCTGCGCATCGGCTGGGCCTATGCGCCGCTGGAGATCATCGATGCGCTGAACCGCGTGCGCGGCCCGTTCAACATGAACGCGCCGGCGATCGCCGCCGGGGCCGCCGCCGTGCGCGACCAGGAATTCGTCGCGATGGCCGTTGAGCACAATCTCACCTGGGTCGAGAAGGTCACCACGGCGCTTTCCGCGCTCGGCCTCAAGGTGACGCCTTCGGTTGCCAATTTCGTGCTGATCCACTTCCCCGAGGTCGACGGCAAGCGTGCGGCCGAAGCCGACGACTTCCTGACCAGCCGCGGCTTCATCCTGCGCGCGGTCAAGGGCTACGGCTTTGCCAATTCTCTGCGCATGACGATCGGCAGCGAAGAGGCCAATCGCGGCGTAATCGGCGCGCTGACCGAGTTCATGGGGCGTTCCTGATGCCGGAGCCGCTGTTCGACCGCATCGCGCTGATCGGCATCGGCCTGATCGGCTCCTCGATCGCCCGCGACGTCAAGGCGCTCCGCCTGGCCCGCGAGGTCGTGGTCTCGACCCGCAGCCCGGAGACGCTGAAGCGCGCCGAGGAACTCGATCTCGGGACGTCTTACGTGCTGTCGGCGGCGGACGCCGTCGAAGGGGCCGACCTGATCATCGTCTCCGTGCCTGTCGGCGCCTCCGAAGCGGTCGCCCGGCAGATCGCCCCGCATCTCAAACCCGGCGCCATCGTCACCGATGTCGGCTCGACCAAGGCTTCCGTCATCGCCCAGATGGCGCCGCACATGCCGAAGACCGTGCACTTCATTCCGGGCCATCCGCTGGCGGGCACAGAAAAGTCCGGCCCCGACGCCGGCTTCACCGGCCTGTTCCAGGGCCGCTGGTGTATCTTCACCCCGCTGCCGGGGACCGATGCCGCCGCCCTTGCCAGGCTCAAGGCCTTCTGGGAAGCGTTGGGCTCCAAGATCGACGAGATGGATCCGGAGCACCACGACAAGGTGCTGGCCATCGTGTCGCACCTGCCGCACCTCATCGCCTACAACATTGTCGGCACGGCCGACGATCTGGAAACGGTGA
>JAHRYZ010000302.1 GCA_020621905.1 Rhizobium sp. | reverse complement strand
CCCCCCTCATCGCCTCGCATGCGCTCGGCACTTCTCCCCGATGGGGAGAAGAGGGTCTCCATGATCGCGCTTCGACAGTGTTGACGAAAACACCGTCGGCTGATCCCGTAGGGTCAACTCGGCAGTAAGGGAGGCGCGATGAGCAGCCTTTCACCCTTTCAAGATAGCATCGCGGCGCGTCTCGCGCCGCATGGGCTGCACCTGCGCGGCACTGCGCGCTTTCCGCACGGCGAGTGCGGGCCGCGGCTCGCCGACGGGCAAACGGCGCGTTCGGTGCTGCTGATCGGCAATGTCGGCGGCTCGATGTGGCCGGCCTTCTGCGCCTGGCGGGCGGCACAGCCGGACTGGGGCGGGGATCATCCGCTCGACCGCTGGTCCAAGGCGGTGATCGGTGCGCTTGCCGAGGCGACCGGTGCGACCGCCTACTATCCGTCAGACCCGCCTTACCAACCATTCCAGCGCTGGGCGGTCATGGCCGAAGACCTGCGGGCATCGCCGCTCGGCATCCTCATTCACCCGCGATACGGCCTCTGGCACGGCTATCGCGGGGCGCTGGGGTTTGCCGAGGAACTGGATGAGGTAGAGGGGCACTTGTCCGCGGCCCATCCGTGCGACGCTTGCCCGGACAAGCCGTGCCTGACGCGTTGCCCGGTGGGGGCGGTTGCGGCCGGCCGCTTCGATGTCGCGGCCTGCCGGCAGTTTCTCGCCGCCGACCCGGATGGTGCACACTGCATGGACAAGGGTTGCCTTGCCCGTGGTGCCTGTCCGGTCGGCCCGGAATTTCGCTATTCGGAAGGGCAGTTGCGCTTCCATATGGAAGCGCTCGGCCTGCTTCCCGGCTAGAGGATCAGGCCGCCCTGGCGACCGGGACCTTGCGTGCGGCAGCCGGGCGGGCGGCCCTCTGCGGCATCATGGCGAGGACCGCGTCGGCGAGACGCGCGGCATTCTCCAGCGCCTTCGGCAGGTTGGAGACGTCGTTCGGGTTCATCGCCTGCAGCATGCCGCCCTTGTCGAAGACGTCGCGATAGGCGGCGCGCTCGGCAATCGCCGCAGACAGGGTGGAAATGCCGCGTGCGGCGAGGAAGTCCTTGGCGGCCTGAAGTGCGCGGGTTGTCACCGCGGCATTGACGCGAGTCAGCACGACGGAGTGCGGAATGCGCACGTCGCAGCTTTCGTCGAGTTCCCTCAGCAGTTCCAGCACCTCGGCGCCGCCCTGGGCATCCATGGCGCAGCCCTGGACCGGGATCAGAACGTGGTCGGCGAGGCCGACGGCCTTGGCGAGCAGCGCGTCCTGGCTGGACGGCAGGTCGATGAGGATATAGCCGCCGCGCTTCTTCGCCCTGGCGGTCGCGGCTTCAATCGTCTCTTCGTTGACCGGGGCAACCGAAATCAGGCTGCTGGCGCCGGCAATCGCATGCCAGCGGCTGATCCAGCCGCGCGGGTCGGCATCGAGGATGGTCACGCGGTTGCCGCGTCCGGCGAGTTCGCTGGCGAGAATGAGGACTGCCGTGGTCTTGCCGGCGCCGCCCTTGGTGTTGGCAAATGTCAGTACTGGCATTTCGTTTCCTTCATGAAAAAAGGGTCCGAGCCGAGTCATCGCTCCAATTGGCAGCGTGGGGCATGCTGCCGACGGACATCCTTGGCGGCGATGGTTAACGAAAGGTAAATGCCCGGCATGTTTCGTTATGATTGAATGCCGCGCGGTGCGCCATGAAGGCGGTAATTTCCCCGGACTTTAACCGGGGCGCATGCGGTTGATTTTCATCACCTGTTTTTCTGCTTGCGGCGCGCCGGCGGCGGCTGCTGGCCGAAAGCGGCGCTTTCGGCGGCTGCCTATACCGTCTGCACCGTCGATCCCGCCTTCCCTGATGCAATCTATCACCGGACCCCAGGGCCAGCTTTCGGCAGTTTTGATTCCCTCGCACGCCAGCTCTGGAAGGAGCGGCACTACCCGATCGTCGCGATGAATGGCGGCATGTATCACGACGATCTGTCGGCGGTCGGGCTGTTCGTCGAGCACGGATTCGAGCGGCAGGCGATCAGCACCAAGGCGGGCTGGGGCAATTTCCACCTGCTGCCGAACGGCGTCTTCTGGCTGAAGGGTGGCCAGGCAGGGGTGACGGAAACCAGGCGCTACCTGATGGATAAGATCGCGGCGGACTATGCCACCCAGTCGGGGCCGATGCTGGTGATCGACGGGCAGATCCACCCGCGTTTCCTGCCTGACAGCGACAGCCTGAAGTTCCGCAACGGCATCGGCGTCGATCAGGCGGGCAGGGTGCACATGGTTATTTCGGAGACGCCGGTGCGGTTCTACGACTTTGCCCTGCTGTTCCGCGACGTCCTCGGCTGCCGCAATGCGCTCTACCTCGACGGCACGATTTCGAGCCTTTACGACGCGGGAACCGGGCGGCGCGACCGCCTTTTCCCGCTCGGGCCGATCATCGCGGTGATCGGCACGGTTCCGCAATAAGGCGACGAACCGCGTCTCAGACCGCCGCCTTCGGATAGGCGCGCTCCAGTCCGCCGGAGCGGACGAGGCCGTTGCGCAAGGCGAGATAGGCGGGATGCTGGCTCGAGCGGGCGGCTTCCATCAGGCGGATCTGCAGCCGGGCGGGCGCGGCATTGCCGAGCCATTCGCCGCAGCGCTCCAGCTTCAGCGAGTTGAGGAACTTCGCCTCGCTTTCGCGATCGATATGGAGCGCCAGGCCGTCGAACAGGATGTTGTCGTGTTCCGGGTTTTCAAAGACGAGCTGGAGAAAGGCCTTGTCGGTCTCGACCAGGCTGCGCAACTTGTCGGCGACCATGGTGCTGTCGAGGGTGGATGTCTGGGTTTGCGGCATTGACGCCTCCTTCTTCCATGCATGTTTGGCTGTCGTGATAGTCCTGGACGGGCCCGATGATCAAGGTCGGCCGGCGGAAAACGGGCCATCCGGAGAGGGCAGTTCCGGCACGTCGAAATGGTCGGGTTCGAGCCCCTGCCGCGCGCGCTCGACCATCATCTCATAGGCCCGCTCGAGATGGCGGGTGAAACGGAGAGTGTCGAAAAGCGGCGCGACGAAGCGGTTTGTCGCGATCCGCCCGCGGATCTCGGCAAGGCGGCCGGGATCGCGGGCCAGCGTGACGCAGAGTTCGACCATGCCGTCCTCGTTCTCGGTCACCAAATCCGGCAGACCGAGCGCGGTCAGCAGGCTTTCCGACACCCGCGAGGTGAAATTGCGTCCCTTGCAGGTGATCACCGGCAGGCCCGCCCAGAGCTTGTCGGAGGTCGTGGTGTGGCCGTTGGTCGGAAAGGTGTCGAGGGCGATATCGGCGGCCTGAAGGCGAGCGACATGCTCGGGATAGTCCGCGCGCCGGGCAAAGTGGATGCGCTCGGCGCCGATGCCGAGCGTCGCCATGAAGGCGCAGAAATTCGCCTGGGCGTCCGGGTCGTCGCACATCATCCAGAGAATGCTCTCCGGAATGGCCGCGAGCACGCGGGCCCAGAGCCTCGCGGTGCGCGGCGATACCTTTCTGACCGCATTGAACGAGGCGATGACGAAGGCGTCGGCCGGCAGGCCGAGGCTGTCGCGCGAGGCGGCAGGCGGCAGGGCGCGGTGCACACTGTCATTGGCCTGGTAGCTGTGCGGCAGGCGGCAGAGCTTCTCGTGGTAAAAGGGCTTCGACGCATCGGGCGTGACGATCCGGTCGGACACGATGTAGTCGCAGTCGATCCCGGTTCCGCAGCCGGGAAAGCCGAGATAGGCCACCTGGATCGGCGCCAGGCCGCGATTGACGAGACTGACGCGCGCACCGCGCGTATGGCCCTTGAGGTCGACGAGAATGTCGATGCCGTGCGACCGGATCAGCGCCGCGGCCGCCTCGTCGTCGAGTGCGCGGATCGGCACGATCGGCCCGTACAGCGCCCGCATGCCCTGATCGACCGACAGCACGTCGTCGTCGGTGTAGCAGAAGAGGGTGACGTCGAAACGCTCGCGGTCGTGGGCCATGAGCACACCCTGGAACAGGCGCATGGTGGCGTGCTGGTCGCAGACGTCGTTCGACAGATAGCCGATGCGGATCCGCTCGGCGAAGGCGTGGGGCACGCCGCGCCGCGCAGCGCGCGACTGCGGCGTGAAGGCGGAGCCGCCATGCATCCGGGTGATCCTGGCATTGAGGCTCTCGTCGTCGCACCACATGATGTGGTCGTGCGGGTCGTCCACGCCGAAGGCGGCGGCCTCTCCGGCTTTCATCCGCTCAAGCAGGCGGGCATCCTGGGCCTCGCATTCCTCGAGGCACAATTGCTCGCGCAGCAGGCTGCGATAGGTATTTTCCGCCTCGATGTCAAAGGGACCGCCGCGGGCCGACTGGCGGGCAAGAACGAGGGCGGGTGCCCGGCGTCTCGCCCGCTTGTAGCTCCGGGCGGCCAAAAGGCGCAGCATGCGGGCGTTCTGCGGGTCGAGATCGGCGGCCTTCGCATAGAATTGGGC
>JAHRYZ010000301.1 GCA_020621905.1 Rhizobium sp. | reverse complement strand
ATAGCCCCGCCTGATGACGGCGACATCGGTCAGCGGAAAGAACCGGTCATTGACCCGCAGATTGACGGCCTTCAGGCTCTCTTCCGAGGTGAAGCTGCCGCCCACGCGCAGCGCGATCCGCTCCGGTCCCGATTGCATCATGCCGGATTGGGTAACGGCATTCTGGGCCTGTAGGGTGGAGATGACGATCGAGCTGTCGATGCCGAGCGCTGCCAGTTTCTGCGGCGAGAATTCGAGATAGATGACCTCGTCTTGCGCGCCGATGACATCCACCTTGCCGACATCGGGCACAGCCAGGATTTTTGTGCGGGCATCCTCGACCCGATCGCGCAGTTCGCGCTGGCTGAGGCCGCGGGAGGTGAAGGCATAGATATTCCCGTAAACGTCGCCGAACTTGTCATTGAAGAAGGGGCCTTGCACGCCGGTCGGGAAGTTGCCGCGGATGTCGCTGATCATGTTGCGCACGACAAGCCATGTCGGGGCAACGTCCTTTGCCTTTGTCGAGGCCAGCAGGTTGACGAAGACCGTTGTCTGGCCGGCCTGGGTGACGCTGCGCGTATAATCGAGCGAGGCCAGTTCCTGGAGCTTCTTCTCGATCCGGTCGGTGACCTGCTCTGTCCCTTCCTCGGCGGAGCGCCGGCCATTGCGCCTGGATGACCATCGTCTTGACCGTGAAGGAGGGTCTTCTTCGCGGCCAAGCTGCGAATGAGCAAACATGCCGGCTAGCGAAAAGGCGATCATGAAGTACCAGACGATGGAGCGATGCTCGAGCGCCCAGTCCGAGAGATTGAACTTGTTCACGTGCGGCGTTCCTGTCCGAGTTTGACGATTTGCCCATCCTTGATCTGATCTACGCCAGCGGCGACGACGCGGTCGCCAAGCGACAGTCCAGACTTGACCGTCACGAGCAAAGTTTGACCTGCTGGCGACGCGATGCCGATCTCGGTCTTGCGTACGGCATTGGAGGCGGTGTCGATCAGCCAGACAAAATGCTTGTCGTCCTCATCGAAGACGGCGGAGACCGGCAGGCGAATGTCTTCTGACTGGGCATCGGCCGAGAAGCGAACCGTGACGACTGAGCCAAGCCGGAAAGAGGGTGGCGCCTGGTCGACAGCGATCTTGACCCGATAGGTGCGCGTCGTTGCATCCGCCTCCGGTGCGATTTCCCGCAGGGTTCCGCGCGTCGAGATGGTCGGGTCAAGCTGCAGCTCCACGGAAATATCGGGGGCTGCGCGGATGGGCGTAAGCAGTGCTTCCGGCACATCGACCAGGACGTCGCGCTGTTCGAGGCCGGCCAGCGTCAGCACTGTCTGGCCAACAGCCACGGTCTGGCCGACATTTGCAGCCGTTGCGGTGATGGCGCCATCGAAATCGGCTTTGAGCGTCGTATAGGTTAGCTGCTCGCGCGCCTTGTCGAGGCTGGAATTTGCCCGGTCGAGGTTCGCCTGCGCGGCAATCAGCGACTGCTCTGCCACTTCGAGATCGGCCTGGCTTGCACTCTTGCTGGTCACCAGGATCTGGTTTCTCTCAGCAACGGTCTGCGCATTCTGAAGCTGTGCTTGCGCCGAGCGCACTTCCGCTTCCGCACTGCGCATGGAGAGCTTGAGGGCCAGTGGATCGAGGGCCATCAGGATGTCGCCCTTGCGCACGATATCGCCCAGCCTGACGTTTCGTGAGATGACCCGCCCCAACGTCCGGAAGGCAAGATCGGCTTCCACTCGGGGCTGGATCTTGCCGGCGAAATCGAGAAGGCCGCTGTGTTCGGCTCTCGCGGTGACCCAGAGAACCGAGCGTGCCTCTGCATCCTGGGCGCGCGGCATGCTCGATTGCAGGAGAAATGCCATGACGGCGAGCGAGATGGTGGTCAATTTTCGATGGTGATGCAACGGATCAGCCCTCCCATGTCAGCGTTTCGTTGGGCCTGATAATCTTGCCACCTTCCGTCACCACCAGATCGCCGGGCGTAAGCCCATCGGCGACGATGAAATCTCCAGACCTGTAGAGCGCGATCTTGATGGGCCGAAGGGTTGCGGTGCGGCTCTCCTTGTCGATGACCCAGACTGCCGGCTTGCCGTCCAGCGAGGACATTGCGCTCCAGGGCAGAGCCGCGCCCTTGTCCTGCGCG
The DNA here is from genome assembly GCA_020621905.1 of Rhizobium sp. Taxonomy (GTDB): domain Bacteria; phylum Pseudomonadota; class Alphaproteobacteria; order Rhizobiales; family Rhizobiaceae; genus Allorhizobium. Next base: position 2,356 of record JAHRYZ010000301.1, on the reverse strand, counting down.
GCGAGGAACGCGCCGAGGATCGGCGTTCCAAGCGGCCATGTCGCCTCGTTCGGCAGTGTCAGCTTGACCTGGATCGTGCCGGTGTTCGGATCGATGACCGGCGAGGTTTCGCGAATGACCGCACTTGCCCTTTGTGTCGGCGCGCTTATCGCCCAGACATCGACATTCTGCGAGGGTTCGCCCTTCAGGAAAAACGCTTCATAGACATTGAAGACGGCGTCCCGCGGCCCGTCATGGGCGATGGTGAGTGCCGCCTGGGCTGCGGATACCACCGAACCCACCTCGACATTTCGGGCCGTGATGATGCCGTCCGCATCGGCGCGCAAGGTGGTGTAGGAGAGCGAGTCCTTTGCGGAGGCGAGCGTGGCTTCGGCAGATTCCAGCGTTGCCTGGCTGGTTGCCAGGTGCTGCTGCGCCTGGTCGAACACCTGTTGCGCAATGGCCTGCGTGTCCAGAAGTGTCCGGTAGCGCTGATAGGCCAGCGTCTTCTGCTTCACATCTGCCTGGGCCGCCCGCAGCGAGGCCTCGGCAATCTGCACATCGGCCTGCTGTTCTGTATCGTCCAGTCGCAAGAGCAGGTCGCCCGCCTTCACATGCGCCCCAACGTCAATGCGCCGCTCGATCACCTTGCCGCTGACCCGAAACGCAAGATCCGCCTGAACGCGGGCTTGAACCTCGCCGGTAATCGTCGCGACAGGCTGGTAATTGGTTACCGACACGGAGACGGCTCGCACCGGCTGTGGCTGTGGCTGTGGCTGGGTCTGGGCCTGTCCCGCTTCCCGGTCGCAGCCGGCCAGCGGCAGAATGGCCATCATCAGCAGCATCGGCCGCAACCGGGTTCGCAAAGGCCCGTGGCGTTGCACCTTTGGTGAGAGCCCATCACATTGCGGCGCCGGACGGCGCATCGCGCGGCGGCGATTGAGCTTTATCACGGTGTACTCTCCGTCATGACTTTGGCAAAGCTCCTGGCACCATGTTCGATGCCCGCTTTCGCTGCTGCCAAGGGTGTGAAACCTGCGGCTATGTTGAGAGCGTCCGCACTCCGATGAGCGACCTCGGCGTAGAGGATGTCGCCACTCTGGGCGTCCCGAGCCTCGACTGCGTAGACAACCGAACCGGTGAAAGTGCCGTGCCTGCCTGCTATCTGAGCGCCTGCATTGACGACGATCCCGACAGGCAGGGCATGCGTTATTGTCGACAAAGCCGCATTGCTTTTGCGAGCATCAATCAGGGTCAATTGCACCATCAATGTTCTTGATCCTGGCGCGGCGACGATCCGGAATCTTTGCGACAAGGCGGATGTGAACTGCCGCTGCAGCTCGTCGGTAAGCTGCAGCGCTTCAGCGGGCAGCAGCGAGGCCGAGGACGAGTCGACCGCGGACTTCACAGGCGCCATCAACACGCTGTCATAGGTGGTAAAATTGATGCCCGGTCGACGATAGTGATAGGGCGTATCCGTGACACGTGTCGGCCTTAACAGTGCCGATGATGCGAGGTTGGTAGGCCGAGGCGTGACCGTGGCGCAGGCGCTCAGCAGCACCATCATCATTCCTAGCGGAAACCATGGCAGGGTGGCGCGCATTTCAACTCCGTCTGGCATTTTGGGCGTTTGCCCGGGGCTTCAGAAACATGCTGGACTAATCTGTCAACATCCGTTGACTCATTTGTCAACATCTGTTGACTTGAATTATCAACGGATGTTGATAGCTTCAAAATGGTCGGCGGGTGTGGACCTGCAATGGAGGATTTGGGCTATGGGGCAAAAGAAGTCTCCGCCAAAGGAGCCGGCAAGAGACCGTATTCTTCGATGTGCGACCGCGAGATTTTCAACGCAGTCCTACGAGACGACGGGTTTGCGGGAGATTGCGGCTGATGCGGGCGCTGACGTCGCCTGGGTCCACCGATGCTTTGGCTCGAAAGAAAAGCTCTTTGAGGAATGTGTGCGCGTGTCACTAGCGTCTGACACCGTGCTGTCCGACGTCGAGCCTGACAAGTTCGACCGCCTGTTTGAGCAGGTGGTGCGGAATCGGGCGCCGGGCGAACTCCGCCTCATCGATATCTTTGTGCGATCTTTGTCCAGCCCCGAAGCCGCGACTGTTATCAGGGACATCACAAATTCGATGGTTGTCCCGCCGCTTGTCAAAGCCGCTGGTCAGGGATCTGAGGCGAAGGTTGCACTGACATTGTCGATGCTGTTCGGCTTCGCGATCCTGCGCGACGTGGTTGGGTTGGATGCTCTCAGGAACGCGGAGCCGAACGTTATGAAAAGGCTTTTGATGAATGCCTGTGAGATCAACTGAGCCGCGCCGGGTTTGCCGGAGGCTCCAACGTCTGAGAAAATGGGGCCGATATGATC
>JAHRYZ010000300.1 GCA_020621905.1 Rhizobium sp. | reverse complement strand
ATGACCGCCTCGGCGATCACCGGGGAGGGCGTCGACCGCCTGCTCGACGTGATCTCCGAGAGACTGTCCGGCGTGCTGACCGAAGCGACGGTCGTCATTCCGTCGCATAAGCAGGCGCTGATCTCCTGGGCCTACGAGAACGCCGTGGTCGACGGCCGCGAGGACAACGAGGACGGCTCCGTCAGCCTCGACCTGCGACTGACCGCCCGCCAGGCCGACGAGCTGGAACGCAAGCTCGGCGGTGGCCAGAAGGCGGAAAAGGAAGACTGGGAGCGGTGAGGCCGCAGGGCAATGGATGCCCGACATAGCGGCTTCTTTGTCCGCGACTGTCGACGCAACGGCTGCGAACGGTCACGGATGATCTGGTGCACGTTAGGTGCAGATTTCCGAGGACGGTCGTGACAAATGGAATTCCTAACCCGCAAGTGTGCGATACAGATCCCGCAGGCGATACATGCGAGGTTGTGGAGCTGCGGCGTGAAGACCGTCCCTACCTGTCGCTTTCGTTGTTTTTTGCGTTCGTGGGATTGGCATGCAGTCAGTGGGTGTCGTCCGTTCTTGGTCTTGCGCCAGCAATCGAGTTCCTGCTGGCTGCAGCGGCTGTTATGAGCGGCATGGTTCTTGCCGTCCGCGTCGTCAATCAGTCGCCAATCTACCGCCCTGAAAATGCTCTGCTTGTCTCGGAATCCACCGAAGGGCTGGTTCTCGGGGCGCCGGTCAACGAGGTCGTCTGGCGAGCTGCAATCCGTCCGTCTGTTCAGAAACAGAGTGCGCCCGCAGGCCTCCGATCTATCAGTTGATTGTGAACGTGGCGACGGTACTCGCCGCTATAGTTCCGTCGATACATCCGGCGGAAGGTCGTGGCGATATGACATCGATCGTGCTTGACCTTGGATTTCTCAGTGACCGTAAGGCGCTCTCTCTACGTGTCAGTCTCCGATGTCATTTCCACATGTTCGGGAATCCTGTGCCGGAGGAGCCAGCGGATTATGATTCGACGTCATGGACAGGTGACACTACTTGGTAGAGCCGCCTAATGGATCGGAGTTGTCCCCAGGAGGATGTGATGAGCGACGAACGGCAGAAGCTGGACTCTTTCTTCTCCGAAGCCAAGGTGTGGCCGAAGGAACTGCGGGCCCTGAGGGCGATCCTGCTCGACTGCGGGCTCGCGGAAGAATTCAAGTGGCGCGGGCCCTGTTACACCTTTGACGGCGGCAACGTCGCCGTCATCTGGGGCTTCAAGGAGAATGCCGCACTCGGCTTCTTCAAGGGCGTGCTGCTCAAGGATCCGGAAGGCCTGCTCGTCGCCCCCGGCGACAACTCCCGCGCCGTGCGCATGTTCAGGTTCACCGGCCTCGACCAGATCAAGGCGATCGAGACCACCATCCGGACCTATGTCCGCGAGGCGATCGAACTCGAAAAGGCGGGCGCGAAGGTCGACCTGCCGAAGGACGACATCGTCTACCCCGAAGAGCTTCTCGCCGCGCTGGAGGAGGACCCGGAGTTGCAGGAGGCGTTCGAGGCGCTGACTCCCGGTCGCAAGCGCGGCTATGCGCTGCATTTCGCCCAGCCGAAGCAGTCCGCCACCCGTGTCTCGCGGATCGAAAAGAGCCGCGACCGGATACTGGCCGGCAAGGGGCTGCAGGAGAGGTGAAGGCGCGAACGGTTCCGTGTTGCCGGCCGATCAGGTCATCCTGCGAACCGCCCGAACTCGCCGTCAACACTGGCAGTGTGGTCGGCAAAGTCCTTTAGCCGTCACCCTTCGCCTCCTGCCACAACTCCTCCATCCGCTCCAGCGTCGCGGCCTGGAGCGTCTCACCATTCGCTTCAAGAGTCCGCTCTATGTAGCCGAAGCGCCTGCGGAATTTCGTGTTCGTGCTGCGCAGGGCCTGTTCCGGATCGGCCTTCACGTGGCGGCCGATATTGGCGAGCGCGAAGATCAGGTCGCCGAGTTCGTCGGCGATCTTGTTTGCTTCTCCGGCCCTCAGCGCCTCGCGCAGTTCGCCGATCTCTTCCTCGATCTTGTCGAGGATCGGTTCGGCCTCCGACCAGTCGAAGCCGACCTTGGCGGCCTGTTCCTGGAGTTTCAGCGCTTCGGTCAACGCCGGGAAGCTGCGCTGGACCGGTCCGAGGAAGCCGGCCTTCGGATCGTCGGGCATGGGCTTGCCGGAAGCGCTCGCACGCGCGGCGTGGCGTTCGGCGCGCTCCTGCTTTTCCTGCCGCTTGATCTCGTCCCATTGCAGCTTGACGGCGTCCGGGGTCGCGGCGTCCGATACGGCGAAGACGTGCGGGTGGCGGCGGATCATCTTCTTCGTGATGGCCTCCACCACGTCGCCGAACGCGAAGAGACCGGCCTCCTCGGCGATGCGGGCGTGGAACACCACCTGCAGCAACAGGTCGCCGAGTTCGTCGCACAGATCGTCCGGATCGTTGCGTTCGATCGCGTCGGCCACCTCATAGGCCTCCTCGATCGTGTACGGCTTGATCGTCTCGAAGGTCTGCACCACGTCCCAGGGGCAACCGGTCTCGGGCTCGCGCAACGCCGCCATGATGTCGAGCAGGCGGGAAATGTCCTTGGAGGGTTCCATGCGGGCCTCTGTGCTGGTCGTTCAGTTGAGCGGAATGTCGTTGTCGGATTTGCCGGACTGGTACTCCTGCGAGAGCCGGTCATAGACGGCGCGGATGCGCGTCGACTGGGCCGCAAGCCGTTCGGCATCGTCGTCGACCGCGACCAGGTCGGCGATGGCATAGGAATTCCAGAAGGCGTTGGCCTTGCGATAGCTGCTCGACCAGACCGAAGACCTCTTCAGGATCTTCAGGTCGTGCGATGCGAAGGCGTCGCGGCGCCCGCTGAAGAACAGAAATTGTCAGCCGGCCCAGGTGATCGCCGACATGCACATGGTGCAGGGTTCGTGAGTCGACAGGAAGATCAGGTCCTTGGCCGCCGGCCGTTCGCCCAGTTCGTGAAGCCAGCGTGTTGACTTCGCCGTGCCAGATGGGTTTTCCAGCTCGTTGTTGGTCTCGGCCAATACCAGCGACAGGTCGGATTTCCTCAGGATCGCCGCGCCGAATACCTTGTTGCCGGCTGCGACACCCATTTCGGTCAGCGGCAGGATATCGTGTTCGATGACGTCGAGCAGGCGGCGGGTGAGGTCGGCGGCGGTCAAGGCGGTCTCCTGGCTGAGCGAGGGCCGATCCTATCGGCGACCCCCAGTCAGCGGAAGGCGCAATTTTCGTCTGCGGCGCCGTTATCCCGTGAGTTTTGCTGCGCCGCCGCGTCCGGTCGATGCGGCTCGGTGAGATTTGCTCTATTCCCGCAAAAGCCTAGCAAAGAAATATCCTTCTCCGAAGCCCGGCGGATTTCTGTTTCTTCAATCCCTTGTCGAATACAGGGATAAATGGGCAGTCTTCCAGAACGCGGAATCGGGCATGGACGTGAGCGAACAGCGACTTTCGGTATTTCCGGCCTTTTTCAAGGTCGCGAACGCCGTTGCCGTGGTGTTCGGCAACGGGCCGGAGGCCTTTGCCAAGACCCGCCTGCTGCGCAACACCCAGGCGCGGGTCGTCGCCTATGCCGAAGCGCCCGACGCCGACTATGCGGCCTATCTCGCCGAGCACGACATCGAAACGGTGGCCCGCAGCTTTACCCCCGCCCAGGTCGAGGATGCGGTTCTGGTGTTCGCCGCCACCGGCGATGCGGAGCTGGACCGTGCCATCGTCCGGGCTGCCCGCGCCCGCCGCATCCCGGTCAATGCCGTCGACCAGCCGGACTTCTGCGACTTCTATACGCCGGCGCTGGTCAACCGGGCGCCGATCGCCGTTGCCATCGGCACGGAAGGGGCGGGCCCGGTGCTTGCCCAGATGATCCGCGCCGACATCGACCGCCTGCTGCCGCGGACTCTCGGTCATGTGGCGCAACTGGCCAACAGCTATCGCGCCGCGGTCGACCGTCTGCTGCCGCGCGGTCTGGCGCGTCGGCTGTTCTGGCGCTCCTTCTTCAAGGGCCGTGTTGCCGATGCCGTCGCATCCGGCGACGTCAGCGATGCCCGCCGCCGCGCCACGCGCCTGCTCAAGGACGCGGTGAACGAGAAGGCCGAAGGCCGGATCTTCCTGGTCGGCGCCGGACCGGGCGCGGAAGACCTTTTGACACTTCGCGCCCACCGGCTGTTGATGGAATGCGACGTGATCGTGCATGACGCGCTGGTGCCGCAGGCCGTGATCGACATGGGCCGTCGCGACGCGACCCGCATTTCCGTCGGCAAACGCAAGGGCTGCCATTCGAAGTCGCAAGACGAGATCAACGACCTCTTGGTCGAACTCGGCCGAGATGGCAAGCGCGTGGTGCGGCTCAAATCCGGCGACCCGCTGGTCTTCGGCCGCGCCGGCGAAGAAATGGCGGCGCTGCGCGAGGCGGGCGTCGCCTACGAGGTCGTGCCGGGCATCACTTCGGCACTCGCCGCCGCCGCCGATTTCGAGCTGCCGCTGACGCTGCGCGGTG
>JAHRYZ010000299.1 GCA_020621905.1 Rhizobium sp. | reverse complement strand
TGATCGTCTCCGGCGGCTCGAAGGCCGTGAGGTTCTTCATCAGCAGAGACGACCCGCCCCACAGCAGGGCCGACAGGATGGGCAGCAGTGCTGCCGCCGAGAACGTATCCGCCCAGGGCTGGAGGATGATCATCGCACCGACGAAGCCGACGAGCGTCGCCGCCCAACGGGGCCAGCCGACGCTTTCGCCGAGGAAAAGCCTGGCGCCGATGATGATGAAGAAGGGCGAGGTCATGACCAGCGCGATCGCCTGCCAGATCGGCACGGTGGCAAGCCCGGTGACCCAGGCCTGTACGCCGAGCGCGGCAAGCAGGACGCGCAGAAGATGCCGCCAGGGATAGCGCGTGCGCATCGCCCGCAGGCCGAGCTTGAACAGCAGCGGCAGGGACAGCACGAGGGCAAAGCCATATTGCCAGAAGGCCGCCGAGGCCGGCGGGAAGGCCAGGGTCATGGCCAGCCACTGGGTCGCGACGTTAAGCAGGGCGAAGGCGATACCCGCCAGCACCATGTAGGAGGCTCCGGCAAAAGCGCGGGAGCGGGAGAGCGTAAGGGAGCTCTGATTCATGTTTCTTTCCTTCACAAAGGACCAACACAAATCAGGACGCATGAGGGCACTCGCGACAAGGCCCGCCTGGACGAGCCCACCCGCTTGCGCGGCCATCCGCGCGAGCGGACGGCATGCGCAGGCCGAGCCGCCGGCATCCGGACAAATCCATCCGGAAACGTGACGCCACGACCGACTGCCTCATTCTCTTTCATCCGGACTATGACCGTCGGCTCCGGAATTCAACCGGATCTGCTGACCCTCCCGGAACAGGTCCGAAAGGCGCTCGCGGGCTTGGAGGCGAACCTCCTTACCGCCGGTGGGGACTTGCACCCCGCCCTGAGAACGAATGCCGGAAAACCGGCGGTTCGAGCGATACGGCAAGCATGCGGATCGCACAAGCGCGGCAAACGAAAAAAGCCCGGCACGGGGCCGGGCTTTCACTTGGTATGGCCCGCCCTGCACCAGGCAGGGAGGCGATCAGCTGATTAGCTGTTGCAGGCGTCCTTGAGACCCTTGCCAGCCGTGAACTTCGGCACATTACGAGCCGGAATGTCGACTTCGGCGCCGGTCGACGGGTTGCGGCCCTTCGAGGCTTCGCGACGAGCAACGGTGAAAGCACCGAAGCCAGCGAGGCGAACATCGCCGCCGTTCTTCAGCTCGGCCTGAACCGTTTCGAAAACGGCGTCAACGGCGGAAGCTGCATCGGCCTTGGTGAGGCCGGCCTTCTCGGCGACCGCGGATACGAGTTCGTTCTTGTTCATGTTTCCACCCTTTCTGATTGGTATGAAACGACTCAATGGATAAGTCGGGCGGAGAATACGTATGCATCTGCCCTAAGCAACTCAAAAGCACCGCAATGGCCCGGAAAACAAGCGGTTTCGGGGAGTTTACACAAAAAAGGCTGGCATTTTTGCCAGCCTTTTTCCGTTCGATGTGCCAATTTGGCAAGACTAAGGCAAAAACCGCCTCAATGCGCCAAAGTAGCCCCTGTTTCGTCGACACCTTCGACGGTGCCGATAGCCGGTGTTTCGACCGTTCCATCCCATTCAATCGGTTCAGGTACGCGGATCAGGGCGTGACGGATGACCTCGCCCATGCGCGAGACCGGGACGATCTCAAGGTTGTTCTTGACGTTGTCCGGGATGTCCGCCAGGTCCTTGGCGTTCTCTTCCGGGATCAGAACCTTCTTGATACCGCCGCGCAGTGCCGCGAGCAGCTTTTCCTTCAGACCACCGATCGGCAGGACGCGACCACGCAGCGTGATCTCGCCCGTCATCGCCACGTCCTTGTTGACCGGGATGCCGGTCATGATCGAGACGATGGCGGTTGCCATGGCGACGCCGGCCGACGGGCCGTCCTTCGGGGTTGCCCCTTCCGGAACGTGGACGTGAATGTCCGACTTGTCGAAGCGCGGCGGCTCGATGCCGAAATCGACGGCGCGCGAGCGGACATAGGATGCCGCGGCCGAGATCGATTCCTTCATGACTTCCTTGAGGTTGCCGGTGACCGTCATGCGGCCCTTGCCCGGCATCATCACGCCTTCGATGGTCAGCAACTCGCCGCCCACTTCGGTCCAGGCCAGACCGGTGACGATACCGACCTGATCCTCGCCCTCGGCTTCGCCGTGGCGATAGCGCGGCACGCCGAGATAGTCATGGATGTTCGCGGCCGTGACGGCGACGGACTTGGTCTTGCCCTTGAGGATCTCGGTGACCGCCTTGCGGGCGAGCTTCATCAGCTCCCGTTCGAAGGACCGGACGCCGGCCTCGCGGGTATACTGCTGGATGATCGCCTTGATCGCATCGTCGGAAACCGAAAACTCTTCCGGACGCAGGGCATGTTCCTTGATCGACTTCGGCAGCAGGTGCCGCTTGGCGATCTGCAGCTTCTCGTCCTCGGTGTAGCCGGCGATCCGGATGATCTCCATGCGGTCCATCAGCGGGCCCGGAATGTTGAGCGTGTTCGCCGTGGTGATGAACATCACGTTGGACAGGTCGTACTCGACTTCCAGGTAGTGGTCCATGAAGGTCGAGTTCTGTTCCGGATCCAGGACCTCGAGCAGAGCCGACGACGGATCGCCGCGATAGTCCTGGCCCAGCTTGTCGATCTCGTCGAGAAGGAAGAGCGGGTTGGACTTCTTCGCCTTCTTCATCGACTGGATGACCTTGCCGGGCATCGAGCCGATATAGGTGCGGCGGTGACCGCGGATTTCGGCTTCGTCACGGACGCCGCCGAGGGCCATGCGGATGTATTCGCGGCCGGTCGCCTTGGCGATCGACTTGGCGAGCGAGGTCTTGCCGACGCCCGGAGGGCCGACGAGGCACAGGATCGGGCCCTTGAGCTTGGTCGCGCGCGTCTGCACGGCCAGATACTCGACGATGCGCTCCTTGACCTTGTCGAGGCCGAAATGGTCCTCGTCGAGGATCTTCTCGGCGGCGTTGAGGTCGATCTTGACCTTGGACTTCTTGCCCCAGGGCAGGCCGAGCAGCCAGTCGAGGTAGTTGCGCACGACGGTGGCTTCCGCCGACATCGGGCTCATGTGGCGCAGCTTCTTCAGCTCCGCATCGGCCTTTTCGCGGGCTTCCTTGGAGAACTTGGTCTTGGCGATGCGCTCTTCCAGTTCGGCCATCTCGTCACGGCCGTCTTCGCCGTCGCCGAGCTCCTTCTGGATCGCCTTCATCTGTTCGTTCAGGTAGTATTCGCGCTGGGTCTTCTCCATCTGGCGCTTGACGCGCGAGCGGATGCGCTTCTCGACCTGGAGAACCGAGATCTCGCCTTCCATGAAGCCGAGCGCCTTTTCGAGGCGCGTCTTCACGCTCACCGTTTCCAGCATTTCCTGCTTCTCGGTGATCTTGATGGAGAGGTGCGAGGCAACCGTGTCGGCCAGCTTCGAGTAGTCCTCGATCTGGCTTGCGGCGCCAACCACTTCGGGCGAAATCTTCTTGTTCAGCTTGACGTAGTTCTCGAACTCCGAAACCACGGAGCGGCTGAGCGCCTCGATCTCGACCGGGTCTTCGTCCGGCTCGGCGAGAACATGGGCGGTCGCCTCATAGAACTCCTCGCGGCCCGTGTAGGATTCGATCTTGGCGCGGGCGCGGCCCTCGATCAGAACCTTCACCGTCCCGTCCGGCAGCTTGAGCAGCTGGAGGACATTGGCGACGGTGCCGATCTCGTAGATCGAGTCGGAAGCCGGATCATCGTCCCCGGCATTGATCTGGGTCGCCAGCATGATCTGCTTGTCGGAGCCCATCACCTCTTCCAGAGCGCGAATGGACTTCTCGCGCCCGACGAACAGAGGCACGATCATGTGTGGGAAAACCACGATGTCGCGCAGGGGCAATACGGGATAGATATTGCCTTCGTTTGCTGCAGACGTTTTCGACATTTTCATTCCTTTCCGACGTCCCGGCGTGAACCGGAACCTGGCGCCAGTCCCCGAAGGCAACTGGCACATCTCTTGCTCCCACAACAAGTGGAGTTCCGCGACAGTGAATTCAAGCCTGCCCAAACAGCCGCGGTACCCAAATGTGACAGCACCGTTACAGACGGCGACACAACGCTACAAAACACGCTCGCCCGACGGGCGCGGAACGGAGCGCGAGGCGCCCTGCTCCGGCCGGCGACCCGATCGGTCGCGCCGAAGCACTTCACCTTTGTAGCCCAACCCACGGCTTCGGAAAACCACGGATCGCCAAATTCGCCGACTTCTTGCTCGTTTATCGCCGAAAGTCGGCATAAACGAAAAAAACCCGCCGGTGGGGCGGGTTTTCGTCTCGGGAAATCGAGGCTCGCATCAGGCGGAAGCGTTGGCTTTCTCTTCCTGTCGGTCCGAATAGATGTAGAGCGGACGGGAGGATTCGCGCACGACGTCCTCGGAGATGACCACTTCACGAACGCCTTCCAGTTCCGGCAGTTCGAACATGGTGTCGAGAAGGATCTTTTCCATGATCGAGCGCAGGCCGCGTGCACCGGTCTTGCGGGTGATCGCCTTGCGGGCGATCTCGCGCAGCGCGTCCTC
>JAHRYZ010000298.1 GCA_020621905.1 Rhizobium sp. | reverse complement strand
AGGCTCGACAGGCTCGACAGGCTCGACAGGCTCAGGCTCGACCGGCTCAGGCTCGACCGGCTCCGCCGAGGCCGTCTCGCGCCGCAGCGACGGGGGCAGGATGGCCGGGCTCGCCGCCAGCGGCTGGCCGGTGAGGTCCTCGACGTAGCGCAGCGAATCGATGCCCGAGAAGACGTGGTGGCAGACGCCGCAGCGCACCAGTCCGCGACGCAGCTTCAGCTGGTCGGGCACCACCTTGAAGCTGGTCTTGCACTGCGGGCAGGTCGTTGCGAGGGCCATCGACCGGGGATCATCGACGCTTCGCGCCGGCCAGGCAAGCCCAGCCCTCGCGTTCGGCGTAGACGGTGAGGTCGATCGACGGGTAGGCGGCCGCGACTTCGGCTGCCTGCCGGTCGAGCAGCCCGGCCAGCACCAGGCGGCCGCCGGGCGCCACCAGCGCCGAAAGCATCGGCGCAAGCACCTTCAGGGGGTTCGACAGGATGTTGGCGACGACTACGTCGGCCGGCACGGGAGGGGCTTCGGTGCTGAGACGGACGTCGATCTCTACGCCGTTGACCAGGGCGTTGGCCCGGGTGCTCGAAACCGCCTGAGGGTCGATGTCGACGCCGACAACCGCGCCCGCGCCAAGGCGCGCGGCGGCGATGGCGAGGATGCCCGAGCCGCAGCCGTAGTCGATCACGCGCTCGCCGTGTCGCAGGTGCTCGCCCAGCCACTGCAGGCACATGTGGGTGGTGGGGTGGCTGCCGGTGCCGAAGGCCAGGCCGGGGTCCAGGACGATGGTGATCCGGTCGTCCGCATTGCCATCAGCCTGGCGGGCGAGTTCGTCCATGTGCCAGGACGGCGTGATCAGCAGACGGTCGCCGACCGGGATCGGCGTGAACTGCGCCTGCGAGGCGCCCACCCAGTCGCGGTCGGCGAGCTCATGCACTTCGAACGCTTCCGGGGCGTGCAGCCCGGACTCGGTCGCGGCGCGGGCGAGCAACGCGGCCGGGTCGTCGTCCTCGGCGATCAGCACGGTCAGCCGGGTGCGGTCCCAGCCGGCCCGGACCGCGGGGATTCCCGGCTCGCCGTAGATCGCCTGCTCGTCGGGGGAGTCGGCGTCGGCGTCCTCGGCCTGCACCGACAGGGCGCCGGCCTCGAGCAGGGCGTCGGACCAGTGGTCGACCTCGTCGGCGCCGGCCAGGAAAATGAGTTCGCGAAGGGACATGGGGCGGACTCCGGCGGCGCTATTCGCCGGCCCCCGTGCCCTTGCGCTGGGCGAGGCGCTGCTCGAGGTAGTGGATCGAGGTGCCTCCGGTGACGAAGTTGGCGTCGGTGAGCAGCTCGCGGTGCAGCGGGATGTTGGTGAAGATGCCGTCGACCGCCATCTCGGACAGCGCGATCCGCATGCGCCGCAGCGCCTGCTCGCGGGTGTCGCCGTAGGCAAGCACCTTGCCGATCATCGAATCGTAGTTCGGCGGCACGAAGTAGTTCGTGTAAGCGTGCGAATCGACACGGATGCCAGGCCCGCCGGGAGGGTGCCAGGCGGTGATGCGGCCGGGCGACGGCGTGAAGCGGTAGGGGTGCTCGGCGTTGATCCGGCACTCGATCGCGTGGCCCTTGATTTGCACGTCGCGCTGGCGATGCGAGAGCTTTTCGCCGGCGGCGATCAGGATCTGCTGCTGGACGATGTCGATGCCGGTGACGAGCTCGGTGACCGGATGCTCCACCTGGACGCGGGTGTTCATCTCGATGAAGTAGAACTCGCCGTTCTCGTACAGGAATTCGAAGGTGCCGGCGCCGCGGTAGGCGATCTTCCTGCAGGCGTCAGCGCAGCGCGCGCCGATCCGGTCGATCAGCCGGCGGGCGATGCCGGGGGCCGGTGCCTCTTCGATGATCTTCTGGTGGCGCCGCTGCATCGAGCAGTCCCGCTCGCCGAGGTAGATCGCGTTACGGTACTCGTCGGCGAGCACCTGGATCTCGATATGCCGCGGGTTCTCGAGGAATTTCTCCATGTAGACCGCTGGATTGCCGAAGGCGGCGCCGGCCTCCGAGCGGGTCATGGTCACGGCGTTGAGCAGCGCTGCTTCGGTGTGGACGACGCGCATGCCACGGCCGCCGCCGCCGCCGGCCGCCTTGATGATCACCGGATAGCCGACTGCGCGCGCGATCCGGACGATTTCCTTCGGGTCCTCCGGCAGCGCGCCTTCCGAGCCGGGCACCACCGGCACGCCGGCCTTCCTCATCGCGTCCTTGGCCGAAACCTTGTCGCCCATCAGGCGGATGGAGTCCGGGCGGGGGCCGATGAACACGAAGCCGCTCATCTCGACCCGCTCGGCGAAGTCGGCGTTCTCGGACAGGAAGCCGTAGCCGGGGTGGATGGCTTCGGAGTCGGTGACCTCGGCGGCGCTGATGATCGCCGGAATGTTCAGGTAGCTGTCACGCGAGGGCGCGGGCCCGATGCAGACCGACTCGTCGGCCAGCTTCACGTACTTGGCTTCGGTGTCGGCCTCGGAGTGCACGACCACGGTCTTGATGCCGAGTTCGCGACAGGCGCGTTGGATCCGCAGCGCAATCTCGCCGCGGTTGGCAATGAGGATCTTCTCGAACATCGGTGGCCCGTCCGGTCACTCGATCACGAACAGCGGCTGACCGTATTCAACCGGCTGCCCGTTCTCGACGAGGATCGCCTTGATGACGCCGGCCTTGTCCGCTTCGATCTCGTTGAGCAGCTTCATCGCCTCGATCAGGCAGACCGTGTCGCCGACCTTGACCGTCGCTCCAACCTTGGTGAACGCCTCGGCGCCGGGCTGCGGCGCGCGGTAGAACGTGCCTACCATCGGCGAGTTGACGATATGGCCGGCAGGAAGCGCAGGCGCCGAATCGACGGGTGCCGCGGCTGCGGCCGCGGGCGGAGCCGGCGGCGCGGCCGGCACGGGGGCCGGCGCGGCCATCATCTGCATCGGCGCGACGGGCGGGGGGTTCTTGACGATCCGCACCTTGCCTTCGCCTTCGGTGATCTCCAGTTCGGAGATCCCGGACTCGGAAACGAGGTCGATCAGGGTCTTGAGTTTGCGCAAATCCATCGAGATTGCTCCGGTGGCCATGTTGGCCTATCGCTTGAGGGTTTCGATGCCGTGCTGCAGCGCCATACGGTATCCGCCTGCGCCGAGCCCGGCGATCACGCCCACCGCCAGGTCGGACAGGAACGACCGATGGCGGAAGGGCTCTCGCTTGTGCACGTTCGAGAGGTGCACTTCGATGAAAGGAACGGCAACCGCCGCCAGCGCATCGCGGATCGCGACGCTGGTATGCGTGTATGCCGCAGGATTGATGACGATGAACCCGACGTCCGCTGCCGGAGCGCGCTGGATGTGGTCTACCAGCGCGCCTTCGTGATTGGACTGGAAGGTCTCCACGCGCACGCCATCGGCCTCGCCGAGCGCGACGAGTTCACGATCGATGTCGGCAAGGGTGGCCGCGCCATAGATCGAGGGCTCGCGGCTGCCGAGCAAGTTCAGGTTGGGGCCGTGAATCACCCAGATCAGCATCGATTGGTCCGGTTTCCAGGAGGCGCGCGCAGGGGCGAAAGCCCCGTCGCCGGAAAGAAGGCGCGATTTTGCGCGCAGTTACCGGATCTTGTCCAGTGTTTCCAGGGGATTCGGAACATTTTGGGTGCCGGGGAATGCGGCAGGGGAGCCGGCGGCGGGCGCTGCGGCCCTCAGTTGCCGGTCCTGGCGATGGTGGCGAGCACGGTGGCTCGCAGCTGCTCCAGCTTGATCCGGCCGAGCTTGCGGTCGATCACGCGGCCATCTGCGTCGATCACGACAGTATACGGCAAGGCGCCGCTGACATTGCCAAGCTGGCGCGCGAGCTCGGTGCCGCCCATGCCTGCGACGACCAGCGGGTAGGGATACTGGCCTTTCTCCGCAAAAGCCTTGATGTTCGATGCCGAATCTATCCCGATGCCGACGACCAGAGCGTTGCGCCCGGAGATTTCACGGTGCAGACCGGCGAGCTCAGGCATCTCCTCCACGCAGGGTGGGCACCAGGTGGCCCAGAAATTGAGCACCACGGTCTTGCCCCGAAGCGAGGCGAGATCGAGGCTGCCGCCGGCCGAATCCGGCAGGGTCTGGCCGTAGAGCAGCCGGGTGGCGGCCTCCGAAGCCGGCTGCGGCGCATACCGGCGCCAGGCGAACCATCCGCCCAGCGAGGCGAAGCCGGCGGCGACGCCGCCATAGAGCAGGGCTCGGCGCGCGGGGGTCATCGGGCGGCCTCCAGCCGGGCGACCAGCGCAGCGCGGTCGCCGCGATCCGGCTGCCGGCCGGCGCCTGCGCGCAGCGCGCCGCGCAGATCGTCGGAGCGGTAGATCGAAAGCATCACCGGTTCGCCTTGCCAGTCGAAGCCGACGGCTTCCACTTCACCGTGGCCGCGGAAGTGCGGCACCGAATCGGAGTCGAAGTCGACCTTGTGGTCGAGCAGCCAGAACTGGACTTCCTTGCCGTTGTCATGGAAGAGCTGGAGGTGGATGGGGGCATGTTCGGCGACGATGCCCTTCCAGACACCGCCGGTGACCAGTGGGTGGAA
>JAHRYZ010000297.1 GCA_020621905.1 Rhizobium sp. | reverse complement strand
AAGCCATTCTGCCTAGCGCCAAGGGCCCCCTCGTCCGGCGCTGCGCGCCACCTTCTCCCCGCTGGGGAGAAGAAAACCGAAAGGCCGCTCATCGCGGCCCCTCGTATTTGTAGTGCGGTCGCCAGACCGATTCCTGGATCATGTCCGCGACCTTCGCCGCTCCGCCTTGCTCCCTGGCGGTGCCGGGATTGATTCAGCTGAAGGCGTCGGGCATCGAATCCTTGCGGCCCGCGATGTAGGCGGTGAGCGCCTCGTCGATCGCCGGATCGAGCGGCGGGGCTTCGTAGCTGTCGAGCCACGAACGGCAGAGCGCATTGGCGCGATCCTCGACGCGCTTCTTGCCCTCGATTTCCCACTGTTCGAAGGAATTGTTGTCGGCCAGCGCCGAACGGTAGAAGGCGGTCTGGAAATTGGCCTGGGTATGGGCGCAGCCGAGATAGTGCGCGCCGGGACCGACTTCGCGGATCGCGTCCATCGCCTGGCCGTCTTCCGACAGGTCGACGCCCATCGCCATCTTCTGCATCAAGCCGAGCTGGTCCTGGTCGATCATGAACTTCTCGTAGCAGGCCGACAGGCCGCCCTCGAGCCAGCCGGCGGCATGCAGCACGAAATTGGTGCCGGCGAGCAGCGTCATGTTGAGCGTGTTGGCGCTCTCATGCGCGGCCTGGGCGTCCGGAACCTTGGACGCACAGAGCGAGCCGCCGGTGCGGAACGGCAGGCCGAGGCGGCGGGCGAGCTGGGCCGCGCCGTAGGATACCAGCGCCGGCTCCGGCGTGCCGAAGGTCGGGGCGCCCGACTGCATCGAGATCGAGGCGGCAAAGGTGCCGAACAGCACCGGCGCGCCGGGGCGCACCTGCTGTGTGAAGGACGCACCCGCCAGCACTTCGGCAAGGATCTGGGTGAGCGTGCCGGCCACCGTGACCGGGCTCATGGCACCCGACAGGATGAAGGGCGAGAGAACGCAGGCCTGGTTGTGGCGGGCATAGACCTTGGCGGCGCCCAGCATGGTCTCGTCGAACACCATCGGCGAATTGGCGTTGATGAGGTTCAGCATCACGCAATTGTTCTCGACGAACTCATCACCGAAGACCAGCTTGGCCATGGCGACCGAATCCTCGGCGCGCTCCGGCGCGGTGACCGAACCCATGAACGGCTTGTCGGAATATTTGATGTGGCTGTAGACCATGTCGAGGTGACGCTCGTTCACCGGAATGTCGACCGGCTCGCACACCGTGCCGCCCGACGAATGGATCGACGGCGCCATATAGGCGAGCTTGACGAAATTGCGGAAGTCCTCGAGCGTCGCATAGCGGCGGTTGCCGTCGAGGTCGCGCACGAAGGGCGACCCGTAGACCGGCGCGAACACGGTGGCCTTGCCGCCGATCTGCACGCTGCGCGCCGGATTGCGGGCGTGCTGAAACTCGCTGGCGCGGCTTCAGCAGTTCGCGGTAGGCCTTTGCTCTCTTCACTGGCCGGCGGCGCCCATGTCGAGCCTTCGCGTCGTCGCACTCGATGCCGACTCCTCCAGAATGATGTCGGCATTGCGCTCGATGATCGTCAGCCTTCTCGTCCAGCACTTCATAGACGGGGATCTTGCGCTGGATATAGGGCATGGAAGGCCCGGCACCGCCACCGGTGCGCGATGCGCGCCTGGCGGCTGCGCCGCGACCTTCGCTTCGGGTGCGGCGGCCCGCGCCGGTCTCTGTGATCTCGTCCATCTTGGGCTTCCTCGTTGTCGCGCTTCGCGCTGCTTCCTTTTCAATATGCTATTCGAATTCGCGTGGGAAACATTCCTTAATGCGCCAACCACTTGCGCCAGACAGACATTGGCTGCGACAGAACCCGGATTCGTCCCCGTCGCTTTTCACGGCTGCGACGTCGCTTTCGAAAAGAGATTTTAGCGAACTTGAGGTTTAACTGCCGATGAGGCAGTCTTTTAGCCGACTGCGATCTGAATCGCCAAACACCAAGCGGGATGCGCCCCATGTCAGACGACGAAATCATTCTCGAAGATCTGTCCGACGAAGAGCTTGTGCAGCAGATGCACGACGACCTCTACGACGGCATGAAAGAGGAAATCGAGCAGGGAACGCGCATCCTGCTCGAGCGCGGCTGGACGCCCTATGACGTGCTGACCCAGGCCCTGGTCGAGGGCATGCGCATCGTCGGCATCGATTTCCGCGACGGCATCCTGTTCGTTCCGGAAGTTTTGCTGTCGGCCAATGCCATGAAGGCCGGCATGACCATCCTGCGTCCGCTTCTCGCCGCCACCGGCGCCCCGAAGCAGGGCAAGATGGTCATCGGCACCGTCAAGGGCGACATCCACGACATCGGCAAGAACCTGGTCGGCATGATGATGGAAGGGGCCGGCTTCGACGTCATCGACCTGGGCATCAACAATCCGGTCGAGAACTATCTCGAAGCGATCGAGCGGGAAAAGCCGGACATTCTCGGCATGTCGGCGCTTCTGACCACGACCATGCCCTACATGAAGGTCGTCATCGACACGCTCAAGGAAAAGGGCATGCGCGACGACTATATCGTGCTCGTCGGCGGTGCGCCGCTCAACGAGGAATTCGGCAAGGCGGTCGGCGCCGACGCCTATTGTCGTGATGCGGCGGTCGCGGTCGAGACGGCCAAGGAATTCATCGCGCGCAAGCACAACAGCCTGGCGGCCCAGGCCTGAGGCCTGACCGCGATCAGCGGTCGGCGACCATCAATTGGGCGGGTGCGCCGACGGGGCGGGGATTCACCTCCCAGAGGGTGAAGCCACTGCGGATACGATGATGGTCAGAATATAGGCGGCGCTGGTCGCAACGGCATCGAGGTCATGCTGCGGGCTCCCGTCACTTGGCCGCATTTTCGACGTTGCGGCCGGCCTGCTGCGTGGCGTCGACGGCATTGGCGGTATCTGCCCACGCCGCGAATGGTACCGCAGGAGGCGAGGCTGAAGGCGGATGCGGTGAGGACGGCTGCGAGGGTGAGTTTTGCGGCTGGTCATGCCGATGTCTCCATATTGGGTCAGCGAATGCGAAACGTCGGGAATCGACGATGAAACGCGCGAACGCCGAAAAAGTTCAGATCATCGCCTGCGGCGCGATCGCGCGCGAAATCCTGGCGATTCGCGACGCCAACGGGCTCGACCATATCGACCTCGAATGCCTGCCGGCGATCTGGCATGTCCATCCGGAGAAGATCGCGCCGGCGCTGCGCGAAAAGATCGCAGCGGCAAAAGCCGCCGGCTACGGGCGCATCTTCATCGGCTATGCCGAATGCGGCACCCAGGGCGAGATCGACAGGATCTGCGCCGAGGAAGGCATCGAGCGCATCGCCGGGCCGCACTGCTACGCCTTCTTCTCCGGCACGGAAAAGTTCCTGACCGAATGCGAGCACGAATTCACCGCCTTCTACCTGACGGACCTGATCACCCGCCAGTTCGAGGCCTTCGTCATCGAGCCCCTGAAGCTCGACAGGCATCCGGAGCTGCGCGACATGGTGTTCGGCACTACACCACATCGTCTATCGGCAGACGGACGACCCGCCCTGCGCGAAGAAAATGGGCGTGACTATCTCGGCCTGGACTATGAATACCACTTCACCGGCTATGGGACCTGGCCGAGCCACACACTGACCTCGGGCGAGCGGCGCGACGCTATCCAACGAACACGATCGCTGCGCCCGGCGTCTGGTCGCGCGACGGTATCCTGGATTGCGCCGACGCCGCGCAATGTGCCGTAAGAGGTATCATGCGGAGGCGAGGCCGAGTGCCGGCCGAGAGGACAGGTCTTGCTGCCATGGAATGTCTCCGAAGGGAAAGGAACGGATGCCGGCGTCCTTTGCAACTGACATTCGCCAAAATCAAGGCAGCAATGTCCGTCCCTCGCCTGTCCCTGTCTGGCAGGACATGTCACGCCACCACGCCGCCTGAATCGCATTTAACATAAGCTTTATCATGCCTGACGAATTGACCGTCACCTTAATACCTCTGCAATTGGTCCCTAACAGAATGGAGTCGGGTCGTCTGAGGAACGAAAAGGCAAAGGACCATGACCGAGGGGCAGGAACATTGGCATATTCTCTGGCGGACCGTCACGAAAGGGAAAGGCCGGAGCATCTCTCCGAGCTGCTGTTGCGGCTGGCGCGTCGCAGCGACGGCACCATCACGATCCGCGACATCGCCATTACCCTCCAGGACCGGTCCTTCGGTGCCTTCCTGCTGGTCTTTGCCCTGCCGAACCTGGTGCCCATGCCGCCCGGCGCCACGCTCTTCCTCGGCCTGCCGCTGATCTTCGTCGCCTGGCAGATGCTGGCCTCCGCCCAGGGACGGATCTACCTGCCCCGCCGGATCGCCGACTACGGCGTGAGCACCGCCACCTTCCAGGGCGCCGTCGTCCGCCTCGTCCCATGGCTCAGGCGTGCCGAAACCCTGGTGAAACCGCGCTTCTGGTTTCTCGGAACCCGCTTCTCCGAACGCGTGCTCGGCCTGTTCGCCCTGGTGCTCGCCATCGTCGTCTTCCTGCCGATCCCACTCGGCAACTGGCTGCCGGCGCTGGCGCTCGCCATCATCGGCTTTG
>JAHRYZ010000296.1 GCA_020621905.1 Rhizobium sp. | reverse complement strand
ACTGGATCATGTCGCCGATGTCGGCGATGGCGCGGTCGCGCTCGGCCTCGTCGGGGATCTGTTCGGCCCGCAGCCGCAGCCGCGTGGCAAAGGTGCGCACGTCGTGCTGGATGCCGCCGATCAGCGCCAGCCGCGCGGCGATCATCGCATGGAGCCGCGCCTGCAGCCGCGCGAAGGCCTGGACCAGGGTGCGCGTCTCGGGTGCGCTGAAGCGGACATCCGGCACCGGTACGGGCCCTGCTGCCGGATCCATCTGGTCGACGGCGGCCGCCAGCCGTCGCAAGGGCCGCA
Organism: Rhizobium sp.; assembly: GCA_020621905.1. Taxonomy (GTDB): domain Bacteria; phylum Pseudomonadota; class Alphaproteobacteria; order Rhizobiales; family Rhizobiaceae; genus Allorhizobium. Next base: position 4,290 of record JAHRYZ010000296.1, on the reverse strand, counting down.
GTTCGCGATGCAGGACCAGCACGGCGATCAGCGCGAAGAGCGAACCGAGCAGGCCGGCGCCCATGCCGACAGGCAGGCCGAACCAGGCGACGAGAAAGGGCGTGCGGGTTTCGAGAATGAGCACGGTGGCGCCCTCGAGCGCCACGGCGAATTCGATCGGATTGTCGTCGCCCCCGAACAGGCGCGGCATGCGCGACCGCTCGCCGTTCCGCGCCAGCATGGTCACGGCCAGCAGGTTCTCGCCCAGGGCCTTGCGATAGGGTTCGAAGCGCACGTCCGACATCACGTCGACATCGATACCGGCCTTGGACTCCGCCAGGTCGTCCTCCAGCCTCAGTTCGAGAATCGCCGAGTTGAAAGCCTGGATCAACCTCGGGCGTTGTGCGGGTTCGGTCCGCCGGACGATGTCGACGATCGCCGCGACCTGGTCCGGCGCCGGCAGGGCGGCGGCGCTGCGCAGGCCGTTCGCCAGGTAGACGGACGACAGGAACAGGACCCAGATCGCCAGCAGTGAAGTGGCGAGGATGGCGACGAGCCGAGCGGAGAGGCTGAACCTCGCCATCATGGCACCTGCCGGACCATCGCGGTCAGCAGGTAACCGTTGTTGCGCACCGTGGTGATCAGCCCGGTGCCGGGGCTCGCCGCGTCCAGCTTCTTGCGAAGCCGCGAGACGAGGATGTCGACCGTCCTGTCGAAGGGGTCGGACAGGCGCCCGTGGGTCCAGTCGAGAATCTGGTCGCGCGACAAAACCCGGCGCGGGCGCGTGACGAAGCAGGCGAGCAGGTCGAACTCGCTGCTGGTGAGTGGAACCGGCGCGCCGTCGTCCAGGGTCAAAAGGCGCGCGTCGAGATCGACGAGGAAACGATCGAAGGCGAAGCGTCGGGTGGCCGCGGCGCGCGGCTTCTGTCCGGCGCGGCGCAGCAGGGCGCGGGTGCGCGCGAGCAGTTCCCGCGTGCCGAAGGGCTTGACGAGATAGTCGTCCGCGCCGAGTTCGAGACCGACCACCCGGTCGGTTTCTTCCCCCTTGGCGGTCAGCATGAGGATCGGCGTGTCCTGGTCGGCGCGGATACGGCGGCAGAGGCTCAGCCCATCTTCGCCCGGCAGCATGAGGTCGAGGACGAACAGGTCGACCGGCGTCCGGCGCAGCACGACGTCGAGCTCCGCCCCGTCCTCCGCCAGCTCGACGCGATAGCCTTCGCGGCGCAGTAGATCGGCCACGAGCCGGCGAATATCGGCGTCGTCGTCGACAATCAGGATGGTCTGCGGCTGGCTGATCGGGTGGCTCGTCATGGGGCCAGAATGCGGGGAAGGCCGTTCCCGATCAAGAGGTTCGAGACCGTTGATACAAATTGCAACATGGCGGCTGCGCTTCGCTACGAACGGACACCTGAACGAAAACCGGACGGTACATTCGAGCGTCAGTATCGGATTGTCATCACTTGCCGAGGCTCTTCGGCGCACAAGACGAGGATCGCACCATGATCAGGCAGTTTGCCACGAGACCGAAGGAAGCAAATCGCACCGGCTCCCTCACCCGCGATCCGTTCCCCCATTCCCGCCAGGTCCACCGCATAGACACGCGGCCGAACGGCGGGGCACCCTATCGTGAAGGCGCAGTCCGCTGGTGACCCCCACCCGCCTTCATGATGCCCGGCGGCGGGGCGCTCTCTCCACTGAACCCGCCGCCGGGTCCGCCTCATCCGAACCCACCCACGAACAGAAGGAACCGACCCATGCCGAAATCCCTGACCCGCCGCCTGCCCGCCCTTGCGCTTGGTGCCATCCTCACCGTTTGCGCCCTGCCCGCCCATGCGCAGACCCAGCCCACGCCCGAAATGCGCGCCAAGGCCTACAAGGTGATCCGCGTGTGCAAGGCCGACATCCAGCAGTTCTGCAAGGGCATCGAATATGGCGGCGGCCGCGTCGCCCAGTGCCTGCAGCAGCACGAGGCCTCGGTCAAGCCGGATTGCCGCACGGCGCTCAGCGAGGCGATGACCAACTGATCCCGCAGTCCGGGGGCCCACCGGAGGCGCTTCGGAACAAAGGCTTGCGCCGCCCGTTTCCCCGCCAACCAGGGAGATGGAACATTGGCGGCGCGAGCGATCTGGAGAGGCGATCTCGTCATCGGCGAACTCACGTGTCCGGTGGCGCTCTTTTCGGCCGTCACGGCGCAGGAGCGCGTCTCATTCCACATCATTAACCGCGACACCGGCCACCGGGTCCGCCGCGAATATTTCGATGCCGACACCGACCAGGGCGTCGACAATGACGATCTGGTCAAGGGCTATGAAACGAGCGAAGGCCAGGCGATCATTCTGACGCCGGACGAGATCCGCGACGCAGTGCCGGACAGCGACAAGACGCTGGAGATGGCGAGCTTCATCGCCTGTGACGCCATCGACACCGTCTTTCTCGAGCGCCCCTATTATCTGGCGCCCGGCAGCAGGCAGGCGCTGGAAGTCTATGATCTGGTGCGCGAGGCGATGGCGGCGAAGGGCGTCGCGGCGCTGGTGCAGACCGTTCTCTTCCGCCGCGTCCGTTCCCTGTTGATCCGCCCGTATGGCAAGGGCATGATCGCCACCACGCTCAACTTCGACTATGAAGTGCGCCCCGCCAAGGAGACCTTCGGCGGGATCTCGGCGGTCAAGATCGAGGGCGAGATGCTCGATCTTGCGCAGCATATCATCGAGACCAAGCAGGGCGAATTCGACCCGGCCGAGTTCGAGGACCGCTACGAGGAGGCGGTGATCGAACTGGTGAAGGCCAAGATCGCCGGCCGCAAGCCGAAGCGCCTGCCGAAGCGCAAGGCGTCCAACGTCACCGACCTGATGGAGGCGCTGCGCAAGAGCGCGGGCCTGGGCGACGAGGGCAAGACGGCGACGACGCCGCGGGCGTCAGCGGCAAAGACGAGGGCAAGCGCAAGGCCCCGGCCAAGCGCGCCAGCACCGCAGGAGCGAAGGCCAAGAGCGCCCCCAAGCGAAAGGCCGGCTGATCCATGTCGCTCGATCTCTACCGCCGCAAGCGCGATTTCCAGGCAACGCCGGAGCCGAAGGGCAAGGCGTCGCGCGCCCGGGGAGACAGCTTCGTCATCCAGAAACATGCCGCCCGCCGCCTGCACTACGATTTCCGGCTGGAGATGGACGGGGTGTTGAAGAGCTGGGCGGTGACCCGCGGCCCGAGCCTCGTGCCCGGCGAGAAGCGGCTTGCCGTTCATGTCGAGGATCATCCGCTCGACTATGGCGACTTCGAGGGCACCATCCCCAAGGGCCATTACGGTGCGGGAAGCGTGATCGTCTGGGATCGCGGCCGGTGGACGCCGATCGGGGATGTGAAGAAGGCCTATCGCAAGGGACACCTGGAATTCGAGCTGGAGGGCGAGAAGCTCTCCGGCCGCTGGCATCTGGTGCGCATGGCCAGCCGGCAAGACGAAAGCCGCGAGAACTGGCTGCTGATCAAGGGCGAGGACGAGGCGGCGCGCGGCGAGGACGATCCCGACATTCTCGAGGAGCGGCCGGAATCGGTGAAGACCGGCTTGCAGATCGAGGAGATCGGCGAGGATGCGCCGGCGAAAGCCAAACGCTCCGCCCGCAAGCCGGCAGCGGCAAAGCGCGCGACCGTCGAACAGACTGACACCCCGTCGTCCCAGGATGTCGCCGCCGGCCAGATCAAGGGCGCCGTTTCCGCCGAAAAGCCGGATTTCGTCGAGCCGGCGCTGGCGACCGCCGTCAAGACCGTACCGAAGGGCAAGCGCTGGCTGCACGAGATCAAGCTGGACGGTTACCGCATGCAGGCGCATCTGGCGAAGGGCAAGGTGACGCTGCTGACCCGCACCGGGATCGACTGGACCGAGCGCTTCGGCAAGGCGATCGGCGTGGCCCTTGCCGCCCTGCCCGCAAGCGAGGCGATCATTGATGGCGAGGTGGTGGTCGAGAACGGCGCGGGCACCAGCGACTTTTCCCTGCTGCAGGCAGACCTGAGCGATGGCCGGACCGAGCGCTTCGTCTTCTACGGCTTCGACCTCCTCTATCTCGACGGTTTCGATCTGCGCCCGGCAGCGCTCAGTGCGCGCAAGGCGGCGCTCAAGGGCCTGATGGAAAAGGCCGATCCTCCGCTGAGATTCAGCGATCATTTCGACGAAAGCGGCGACCTGGTGTTGAAGCATGCGTGCCGGCTGAGCCTGGAGGGCATCGTCTCCAAGGTCGCCGACGCCCCCTATCGCTCCGGGCGCGGCCGCGACTGGGTGAAGTCGAAGTGTTCGGCGCGGCAGGAAGTGGTGATCGGCGGCTACGT
>JAHRYZ010000295.1 GCA_020621905.1 Rhizobium sp. | reverse complement strand
GCGCTATGGCCAGCCTTTGTTGGCGCTGGTCGCGCTGGCGACGCTGGCCGGGGGTGGCATTGCCTATTTCACCGCGCAACCGGAATGGGCTTCCGGCCTGTGGTCCCTCGGCACGGCGCTCGTGCTCCTGGCGCTTTTGGTCGAGATCGCCCTGTCCCTCCTGCAGGGCCATTTCGGCCTCGATGTCATCGCCGGGCTCTCGATGGGCGCTGCGCTTGCCTTCGGCGAGCCGCTGGCTGGCAATATCGTCGCGCTGATGTATGCGGGCGGCCAGCAGCTGGAGAATTTCGCCGAGGGTCGCGCCAGACGCGAGATGACGGCCCTGCTCGGGCGCACCGCCCGCACAGCCATGCGCTATGCCCGCGAGGGACTGGAGGAAGTCCCGATCGAGACGCTGATGCCCGGCGAGCGCATCCTGGTGCGCCGCGGCGAGGTGGTGCCGGTCGACGGACGGCTGGCTGCCGGCCGGGCCGACATCGACATGTCGGCCTTGACCGGCGAAGCCATGCCGGCCCGTTTCTTCGCCGGCAACGACATGCCGAGCGGCGGCACCTCGATCGGCGCCGCCTTCGACCTCGACGTGGTGCGCGCCGCGGCCGACAGCACCTATGCCGGTATCGTGCGCCTCGTCGAACAGGCGCAGGAGAGCAAGGCACCGATGGTGCGCCTGGCGGATCGTTATGCGCTGTGGTTCCTCCTGCTGACGGTGCTGATTGCTGGCGGCGCCTGGTGGATGAGCGGCGATCCGCTGCGGGCGCTCGCCGTGCTCGTGGTGGCGACGCCCTGTCCGCTTATTCTCGCCGTGCCCGTGGCGATCATCTCCGGCATGTCGCGTGCGGCCTCGCTCGGTGTCCTGATCAAGAGCGGCGGGGCTCTGGAGAGGCTTGCGCGCGTGCGTACCGCCGTGCTCGACAAGACCGGCACCATGACCAGCGGCAAGGCGGGCGTCGTCGAGATCCGCACCGTCGACGGCATCGATCCGGAAGAGATGCTGCGGCTCGCCGCCTCGCTCGACCAGGCCTCGAACCATGTCAGTGCGGAGGCGCTGGTGCAGTCGGCGCGCGAGCGCGGCATGGCCCTGTCGTCTCCGACCGATATCGTCGAGACGCCGGGCTCCGGCGTCGAGGGCAGGATCGACGGCCGGTCGTTGGTGGTCGGCGGCAGCGATTTCGTGCGGGGCAGGTGTTCGGCCGGCGACCCCTACGCGCTAGGGCGCGATCTGCCGCCGGGAACCGCCGTCGTCGCCGTGGGTATCGACGGGATCGTCGCGGGCATCATCCTGCTGTCGGACCAGATCCGTGACGATGCGCATGCGACGATCGACTCCTTCCGCGCCGCCGGCGTCACCCGCTTCGTTCTCGCCTCGGGGGATCATGCCGATGCGGTGCGCGCCGCGGGCCTGTCACTCGGTGTCGACGAGGCGATCGGCGACCTGCTCCCGGCCGAAAAGGTCGAGGTCGTCGTCGCCGAGGGCCTCAAGGCGTCGGTGATGATGATCGGCGACGGGGTCAATGACGCGCCGGCGCTGGCCGCGGCCGACGTCGGGGTGGCCATGGGCGCGCGCGGGGCCGCGGCCTCATCCGAATCGGCGGATGTCGTGCTCCTCGTCGATCATTTGGCCAGATTGCCCGCCGCCCTCATGGTCGCGCAACGGACACGGCACATTGCCCTGCAAAGCGTGGCCGTCGGACTGTCGCTGTCGCTGCTTGCCATGGTTGCGGCGGCGCTCGGCCATCTGCCTCCCGTTCATGGCGCATTGCTCCAGGAAGTGATCGATGTCGCCGTGATCCTCAATGCGCTGCGGGCGCTGAGCGTTCCGGCGGGTATTCGCCCGCATCGCCAGGAATAGGCCACCGCCGCATTCCGGTTGCAGATTCCGGCGGGCAGCCGGAACAAAGCGGCCGGCAACCGGGTTGAGAGGGTGTGAATTCCCTTCCCAACCAGGAGAAACACCCATGGCACAGAAGAATCTCGACGACCTTTTCCACGAGACGCTCAAGGACATCTACTATGCCGAGCGCAAGATCCTGAAGACCCTGCCGAAGATGGCCCGCGGCGCCCAGGATCCGAAGCTGAAGGCCGCTTTCGAAAAGCACAAGGAAGAAACCGAAGGCCAGATCGAGCGCCTGCAGCAGGTGTTCGAAATCATCGGCAAGCGTCCGCGCGCCAAGACCTGCCCGGCCATCGACGGCATCATTGAGGAGGGCGAAGAGATCATGGAGGAATTCAAGGGCGCACCGGCTCTCGATGCCGGCCTGCTCGCTGCCGCCCAGGCTGTCGAACACTATGAGATCAGCCGCTACGGCACGCTGAGCGCCTGGGCAAAGCAGCTCGGCCTCAAGGACGCAGCCAAGCTGCTCGACGAGACGCTGGCCGAAGAATCGGCCACCGATGGCGCACTCTCGAAGCTCGCCGAAACGGCCGTCAACACGGCCGCGATGGAAAAGAAGGCGGCCTGATCCAGGGCTCGGTCGGTCCGGCTATGGCCGGACCTGATCGGGATTCCGAGATATGCGGCTGTCGCCCGCTTCCGCGGAGCGATTTGAAAGGGGAGCCCGTCCGGCTCCCCTTTTGCTTGTCTGCTGATTGTCTGCACATCGATTTGAGATTCAGGCGACCGCCTGCAGATAGGCGACCAGGCGCGCTTCATCCGCCTTCAGCCCGGCGCGTGCGATCCTGGTGTCGAGCAGTGTCCGAAGCGCGTCCCGTCTTTTCGCATCCGTTGCGAGTTCGAGGATGGCAGGATGGATGTAGCTCGTGCGGCAGATTGCGGGTGTGTTGTGCAGGGTTTCGGCCGCCGCGGCGCACATGGCCTTGATGCTCGGCCGGTCGTCGCGACGGATCTCGTGTGCGGCCAGGGAAAAAGCCGCGAGGCTGCCACCCCAGGTGCGGAAGGTCTTGGCCGAAACCGGGCATCCGGCGATTTCCCCCAGATAGGCATTGAGCTGGCCGGAATCGATGCGGCGCATTTCGCCCTGCGCGTCGCGCCAGGAAAAAAGCTCGCGCCCCGGCAGGTCGGCGATCGTCTCGAGGATCTTCTGCAGTCGCGGATGGCGAAGCTGGCGTCTCACCCGCTGGCCACCCTTGGCCACGAAACTCAGGCGGATACCTTCGCTGCCGAAGGAGAGATGGCGTTTCAGCAGTGTCGTCGCGCCGTAGCTGCCATTGTCGCGGGCATAGGCTCGGTTGCCGATGCGCAGATGCGTCTTGTCGAGCAGGGCCACCAGGCCGGCGAGCAGGAAGACCGCGTCATCGCCGCTCCGGTCGAGATCGGCGGTCACGCGCCGCCGGATTTTCGGCAGGGCCTCGGCAAAGGCGAGAAGCTCGCCGAACTTCTGCTCGCTGCGCCAGGCCTGCCAGTCATCGTGATAGCGGTATTGCTTGCGGCCGCGCGCATCGAGCCCGGTCGCTTGCAAGTGACCGTCTTCACGCAGGCAGATCCAGACCTGTTCATAGGTCGGTGGCAGGCCGAGGGTGCGTATGCGGTCGAGGGTCTTCCGGTCCCGCACCAGCTCGCCATCCGGCAGGCGGTAGCAGAAGCCCCGGCCGCGTCGCTCGCGGCGAATCCCGGGCTGCCCATCGTTGACATAAATGAGACCGATGCGCCGGAGCGCCTTTCCGTCCGGAGATGAGGCTAGCCGCGATGGACCGTCCATGTCGGGCTTCACCCTTCCGTCCCGGTTACGTTTTCGGATCCGCTCTCGCCGAGCGTTTCCCCGAGCTCGATCCGCAACTGGCGGCGGGCGCGGTTCAGCCGGCTTTTCACCGTGCCGATCTTGAGCCGCAGATCGCGGCGGCATCTTCGTAGTATTTCCGAGCATGACGATCAGACAGCATTTCGTTCTGATGATGAGGCAGCCGGTTCAGCGCGCGGATCCGTCGGCTTGCACAACCCAACCGCCTGGTTCGCTCGTCAGGCGCTCGGCTATGTCCTCCGGCAGGCCGACGGTCTCCCGGCCGTGCTTCTTGAAGTGCGTGCAGAAGGTGTTGCGCATGATGGTGAACATCCAGGACTTCAGGCGCGTTCCCGGCTCGAAGCGATCGATGTTTCCAAGCGCCTTGATCAGGGTTTCCTGGACGAGGTCGTCGGCATCCTCGGGGCGAGGACAGAAGGTGCGGGCGAAGGCCCGAAGGGCAGGGATCAGGAGCACGACTTCCGATCGTGTTGCTCGGTCGGCGCTTCGGGTCGACAAGGCACCATCCTCCGTGGTGATTGATCGATGGAAAACTAAGCCGATAACGCGAGCATCGCTGGTTGGTTCCTGTCCATCTGCCGGGGCCGGAGCCGGCACAGGCGCGCAAGCGGTGGAACATCGGCGCGCATCCGGGGTTGGGGTTCTGCCGTGTCGGCGGCCGTCGCCGAGGCATTGCCCGGCGCCGGGTGATCTGCACGGCACAGGGGCGCGTATCGCCATGCGAACAATCGGCGGGTGAGGCTGCAAGGCAGGTAGACGTCGTCGCATTCAACGCCGGGAGGGGGCCGGATGACCAGAGAACAGGCAGTCCGCGGAAGGCCGGGACGGAAATCCCGGGATGATGATCTCAGTGCCAAGCTCGAGATCCTGTTGGCCGATGTGCGCGCGACGCCGGTCCCTTCCCGGATGCGCGAGCAAGCC
>JAHRYZ010000294.1 GCA_020621905.1 Rhizobium sp. | reverse complement strand
CGGCTGGCGTTCGACCAGCCGCTCTGCAACCGGCTCTACTGCCTGGCCCTGCCTTTCCTGCTGCACCAGTTCCCCTTCGTCCAGGGCATCACCAGTTCGTTCGAGCTGGGCGAGACGGTGGCCAATGCCATTCTCGCGGAGGCGGGGAATCCCTGGCGCGAGGATGCAGGCCGAGCCGGCGCCGGCGCTTGTCGCCCCTTAGGGGGCGGGTTAACTACGACCGATGCGTGCGTGCGCTCCCGCCTCACTTCGGCCGGTGCACCAGCTTGATCGTCAGCGTGCCGTCGAACACGCCCATGATGACGCGGATCTGCCTGTCGATGGCGGTGGCGTTCGGGTTGTTTACCGGAACCTTGAACGCAAAGGCCCCTCCGGACTGCCGTTCCTCGAACATCATGATCCAGGCCCATTGCACGGTCGGCAGCTCTGCCGGGAAACCGTCATGGGTCAGATAGGTCTCGGTCTGCGCATAGAACTGGTCGACGATGAGGGTCGCCGAGCCAAGGCAGGCATCGAAATCCTCGATCTTGGCGCCCACCGGAAAGCTCGGGGCCTGCATGGTGAGTTTGGAGCCGGGCTCCTTGTCGACATAGCTGACATAGTCGCCGGTACCGTCTCCAACCAGGACGGCGCGCAAGGTCTTCCCACTGCCGCCGAGCGTGTAGCGCAGCGGGAACTCGCTCTTGAGCTCCCATTCCTCGACGTTTCCGTTGGCACCGGTGCTCGTCAGATGGAACGCCAGTGTGAGGTCGAACTGCATGACAGCCTCGATACGGCGCATCAGGCTGTCGATGTCCGCATTGCCGGTGTCGAGCCCGACCGAATTGGCGGTGCGCGCCACCTGGAAAACAGCGTTTACCAGGCTGTAGTCGTGCTTGGCCGAAATATCGTCGAGCATCGGCGGTATGAGTTCCGCCGCCCATGCGCCGGCTTCGACGATCAGCTTCTGTTCGAGCCCCGTGTCGCCGAGAAGCTGGATTAGCTGGGCCGTGCGGTTGGCGAAGGCGACGACAGGCAGGATCTTGTCTCGCTGCTTGCGCGTGCTGCGCAACAGCTGTTCCGCCTTGCGCATCAGCCGACCGGCCAACTCGGATTCCATCGCATAGCTTTCGCTCGCGTCCTTGCCGAGAAGCTGGAGGCCGCGACGTGCCTCGATCAGCGCATCCAGGGCGGCCGCCTCCGGATCGCCGGCCGTCTTCACATAGTTCTGGACGAGCTGGCTCGTAAGCATCTTCACGACGTCGTCCTGGTCATTGCATTCGACGCCGAGCGATGGGGGCGGGGCTGCGGGCGTTTCCGGTTGCTTGAGCAGGGTGCGGGCGGTTTCAACCATCGTCTTGTATCGCTGGATCGCCTGCTCCGTGCGTTCCTCCAGCGTGCGCTTTTTTATGTCGCGAAGGTCGCTCAAAGGGTCGTCGCTGACCGTCGTGTCGGCGTCCGGTTTTCCCGGATCGGTTGCCGGAGCCTCAGGCGTTTGCGGTGCGTCCGGATCGGTAGGCGGAAACAGCTTGTCGATCTCTACCGTGTCGAGCGGGCCGGGCTGCCCGTCCTGCGCGGTGGTCGGCACGGCCCAGGAGATCAGGGCGAGCAGACAGAGCATCGTGCTCCGCGGTGGGCCACGTCGGATCATGCCGCCGGTCGCCAACCATTGACAGGGCGTCGTGCCCGTTCCGTCTGCCCGCCTTCTTCGCCCCATGTCTGCCCCCGACTCCGGATGCCGTTCACCCCGGAACTTGACAGGAATGCCGGCCGTTGAAAACGGCAATGCCGGCGCGCTGGCCGACACTCTTTGGTTGCTCTCCAATTAAGTATAACACGAAGACCGTGTTTTCTTTGCCCCCTGGCCGTGTAAAGCTTGTGTCCTCGCCCTTCAGAGGAGGCGCGCATGACAGGCAATTGGCAGGCTCGGCTTGCCGCCGTGATCCTGCATCCGATGGCCGTGCTGGTCGCGGCGGCGCTCTATTTCCTGCTCGTCTACTATTTCGACACGCGCTGGCGCTTCATGCCCTACACGTTCGCCGTGACGCTGGCGCTGGCCGGGATCTTCTTCGTCTTCGGCCGGAGGGCCGTCTTCTCGCTCTACGCGGCCGGCACCCTCATCATGCTTCTGACGCTGCTCTCGGTCGTCAAGTTCAAGCTGAAGGGGCTGGCGCTGCATGCCTATGACTTCTTCTTCACCGGCACCGATCTGTCGATCGTCGATTTCCTGTGGTCGCACTACCGCTTCCATGCCGTGGCCGGCGGCCTGGCGATCGTTCTGGTGGGAGTTCTGCTGAGGGGGCTCTTCCGCAGCGAGCGGGCGCTGCGCGTGCCGCTGTTCGTCCGGCTGCCGCTGGTCTTCGTCTTCGCCCTGGCCGCGGAAATCACCCACCCGATCCACAATCCGCGCGAGGCGGACTACCTGCCTTACATCGCCGGATACAATGCCTCTGCCCTGCCTCTGTCGCTGCGCAACCTGCCCGACCTCCTGGGCGAACTGCCGATCGCCGCCCGGGTCGCCCATGCGAGCGTCGCCACTCCCCTGGTCGACGATGCCGATTGCGGCCCGTCGCGGGTGAAGCCCGATCTGTTCATGGTGCTGTCCGAAAGCCAGACGGCGCCTGGCGTCGTGCCGCGCATTCCGATGTCCACCGGACTTGTGGACACGTTTCGCTCGGGCGACGGGACGATCAAGCCGCTCCACGTCGAGACGATCGGGGCCGGCACCTGGATGACCAATTTTTCGGTGCTGACCGGCCTGTCGACCGCGGATTTCGGCTGGCAGGCGGCCTATGTCACGCAATTGCTGGAGCACCGCATCAAGGGTGCGCTGCCCGATCTCCTGGCGCGCTGCGGCTACCGCACCGTGGCCGTCATGCCGCTGCCCTTCAACGCGCTGAACGAGGGCGCCTTCCTGACGTCGATCGGTTTCCTGGTGTTCTACGACGCCGATGGCATGGGGTTCAAACCCATGACGGTGCGGGACAAGCGCTATTTCGCCTTCATCGAGAAACTGGTCGCCGATCACCGCCGCGACGACCCGCGTCCGCTCTTCATCCATGTGCAGACGATGTTCGCCCACCAGCCCTATGACTATGTCCTGCTGCCGGACGAGCAGGCGCCGCCGCACGAATATGATGGTGCCGGCGAGGTCAGCGAATATATGCGGCGGGTCTGGCTGGCGCGCGCCGACCTGAAGGCCTTCTTCGACCGCCGCAAGTCGGAGCCGGGTCCGCGGGGCACGGTCATGGTCGAATTCGGCGACCATCATGCGACCGTGACCCGCGACCACCTCACCGCCGGCCGGCCGGCCGAGGCCATGCTCACCGACTTCCGCTCGCCGCTCTACGAGACCTTCTATCGCGTCGAGGGCTTCGGCACGCCGGTCGACTATCGCCTTCTGCACCAGGCGGAGGATGCGGCCTTCCTGTCGGCGCGGGTGCTTGCCGCGGCCAATATGCCGGTTTCACGGGTCTGGACGGATCTGCTGGCGCTGAGCGAGGCCTGCAAGGGGTGGCTTCACACCTGCGCCGATCGCGCCGGCGTCGACCGCCACATCAAGGGCCGGATCGACGGTGGACTGCTGGTGGTGAACTGACGGCCTCGTGCTGCAAACCGCCCGGCAGGGCCGTTTGCCTCAGCCGCCGCGGGAGACGAAGGACGGGTTGGCGAAATCGATATCGAGGGCCTGGTTGCGCTTGCCGTAGGTGAGCGGCGTGCCGTTGAGGCAAAGCGTCGTGCCGCCCGCCGCCCGCAGCACGGCGTCGCCGGCCGCGGTGTCCCATTCCATCGTCCGGCTGAAACGCGGATAGATGTCCGCCACGCCTTCGGCGAGAAGACAGAACTTCAGGGACGACCCGATCGAGCGGCATTCGCTGATGGCGTGGTCGGTCAGGTACTGCTCCGTTTGCGGGCTGCCATGGGAGCGGCTCGCAACGGCGACCGGCGGCCGGTGGCCCGGGCGAACCGCGATCGGCCGCCGCTCCACGATCTCGAACTGCGGCGAGATGGTCAGTTTCTCGGCGCCGGCCTTCGATCCGACATAGGCGACGCCCAGGGCCGGCGCATAGACGATACCGGCGACAGGCACGCCGTTTTCGATCAGTGCGATGTTGACGGTGAATTCCGGCCGGTCGGCAATGAATTCGCGGGTGCCGTCGAGCGGGTCGACCAGAATGAAGGTCGAGCCCTCGGTATCCGGGATCTTTCCGGCGGCGACCGCTTCCTCGGCGACCACCGGCACGTCCGGCAGGGCTTCGGAAAGGGCGGCAAGAATGATCGCTTCGGCGCGCTCGTCCGCCACGGTGACCGGCGAGGCGTCGGGCTTCAGGGTGACCGCGGCACTCGCCTGGCAGATCTCCAGGATGGCGCGGCCGGCGCTGGCGCGTGTTCAAAGGTTCTCAGCACGCCACATTCCCCTTCATCCGGTCCACCGGCGGTCGCCTGCCAGGCGTTTCATCCGCGCTGACGCCGACCATGCGTGAAACAGGATCGCGTCTTGGGAGATGTGCTGCCTGAACTGTTGCCGGTGAAGGAAGCTGATGGCGCACCCGACAGGATTCGAACCTGTGACCTTTGGAATCGGAATCCAACACTCTATCCAGCTGAGCTACGGGTGCATCCGTCGGCGGGCCCTAGTGACTCGCCGTCCATCTGGTTTGGCGGTCATACCC
>JAHRYZ010000293.1 GCA_020621905.1 Rhizobium sp. | reverse complement strand
CAAGTCCGGGCCGAATATCTCGCCGGAGGGCCTGAACGGCGGCTATCTCGACGGCTTCATCATCACCTTCGAGGACGCTATGGTGCGGGACTATTATCTCAAGCACCCCGACCACGTCGTCGTCGGCGACCGCATCGTCAAGGCGACCGACGGCGGACTGTCCGGCGTTCTGGTCTTCGACATGGAAATCTAGCCGGGATCACCGTCCAAATCGACGCGTGGCCTGGCGTGCCCCGGATCTTTTCGCAGCCTATCCATGAACAGGTCGAGCGAACGCACCATCTGCTCTTCCGGCGGTCGTCGCACCTGCCATTCGGGATAGTGGCCGTCGATCCACAGCCGGGCAAGGCCGTAGGCCAAGCCGCGCAATGTCACCATCAGGTCGTCGGCGTCGATGTCGGCGGAGAGCTCGCCGCAAGCGCGGGCCCGGTCGATCAGGTCGACCATCAGCAGGCGGATGGCCTCGTTTTCGTCGACCAGCCGCGCCGACGACTGAAAGTCGATCAGTGTCCGTGAACTGACGATCTGGAAATGCGTTGGGTTTTCCGTCGCCCAGCGCAGATAGCCGCGCCCGATCGCACGCAATTCTTCCAACGGGGAGCGCTCACCCGCCTCGGCCAAAGCATCCGCTACGGCTGCGGTCAGTCGCGAGATGGCCTGCTCGGCGACGGCCGTCAGGAGCGCGGTCTTGCTGGCAAAATGTCGGAACGGCGCACCGGACGAAACACCAGCCTTTCGGGCCACATCGCGCACGGAGATGTTTTCGACGCCTTTTTCCTCGATCAGCGCAATCGTCGCGGCAATCAGCGCCTCGACCAAATTGCCGTGGTGATAGCGCCCGGATACTCCGGCCTCGCGTGGAGAAGCATTGCGATTCGTCATGAATTCACCCTAGCACGTGATCACGATTTCGTAAGCAGTGCTTACATCCCTTGATGAAGGAGAATTCGCATGTAATCATTGCTTACATTCAATGAGCCAAGGAGCGCGGAAAACATGCCGTATCTGTTCGAAGGAGGGCGTCTGACCCTCACTGTCACCATCATTCTTCTCACCGCGGTGCTGGTGCCGTATCTTCTTCTGGATGACGTAGTGGAGTCCGCGCGCATGATCATCCGTGGAACCGCCCGCACCTCGCTGCTGCTGTTCCTGATGGCATTCGTGGCCTCGTCCATGGCCCGGGTCTTTCCGGGCTGGCTGACCAGCTGGCAAAGGCGAAACCGCCGCTATCTCGGACTGGCTTTTGCCGTGTCGCACGCCCTGCACCTTGTGGCGATCGTCACCTTCGCGCGGCTGGATCCGGTTGCCTTCTGGCAGGTGACGAACACGTCCATGGTGGTGACCGGCGGTCTCGCCTATCTGTTCATCGCCGCCATGGCGGCCACCTCATTCGACCGCGCCTCGGCCTTGATCGGTCCGCGTGCCTGGTCGCTGCTGCATCGAGTGGGCGCATGGTACATCTGGCTTTCCTTTGCCGTCGCCTTCGGCCGGCGGGCGGCAATTGATCCGGCCTATTGGCCGGCCATACTGCTGATCGCGGCTGCCCTTGTCATTCGCATCCTGGCCTGGGTTCGGATGCGGCGGCAGGTTCTCCGGGCGTGACGCCCCGCAGTTGCGGCGGGGCGTTTGCAGCTTCGTCTGCCTCAGCCGTTCAGTTGTTCCAGCATCGCTGCGGCGGCCGAGACGGTCGCCTGGCCGGGAGTTTCCTCGACGTTCAAAGACTTCACCACGCCGTCCTCGACCAGCATGGAATAGCGCTTCGAGCGCACGCCGAGGCCGCCGCCGGACAGGTCGGCATCGAGGCCGAGCGCCTTGGTGAAGGCCGCGTTCCAGTCGGCGAGGAAGTGGATCTTGCCCATGCCGCCGCTCTGCTGCGCCCAGACGCCCATGACGTGCCAGTCGTTGACCGAAATGACCGCGATGTCGTCGACGCCGCGCGCGAGGATCGCGTCGCGGTTTTCCAGGTAGCCCGGAAGGTGGTTGAGCGTGCACGTCGGGGTGAAGGCGCCCGGCACGGCGAACAGCACGACCCGCTTGCCCTTGAACAGATCGTCGGTCGAAAGCTCGACGGCGCCGTCCGCTGTCTTCTCCTTGAAGGTGGCCTGGGGCAGGCGGTCGCCGACTGCGATGGTCATGGAATTCTCCTCGCTGGTTTCGGGCGGGCCGGGTTCGGCACGCCGTTCGCCGCGAAATATAGATTGACGCTAGTCAAAGGCAAGGGTGGTTTCCATGGCCCGCCCGCCGGCCTTGACCAGCAGACCCCAGCGCTTGCCGTGGATGTCGTACTTGCGCGGCAGCCCGCTGATCGGCAGGACGACGGTCAGCGCATTGCCTTCCAGCCGGTGCTCGTCGTTGCCGAAAAAGACATGGCCGCTCGGCCCCGTGACGAAGATCTCGGCCTCATCCGGCGCGGCCCCTTCGGGCACGGTCAGCGTCAGCGACAGCTGTTTGCCGTCGGTCGACAGTGCATGCGACTGGACGGAAAAGTCCGGGGAGGGCGCCTCGGGCAGGGTCTTAAGTGCCGCGGCCACGATCTCCGCCTCCTCGGCCTTTGCCGTTTCGCTGAGCGTCAGCGACAGCTGGAATTCGGCCTGGAAAGGAATGCAGATGTTGCGGCAGATGCCGATGAACACGGAGGCCTTCAGTTCGCCGGAGGACGAACTGCCGGCAGATCCGGAAAGCACCAGCGGCAGGGTCACGGGGCCGTCATAGCCGATGTCGCGCAGGTCGCCGTTGTCGATCCGCTTGGGCACGGGATAGCCGATGTCGCTCAGCGTATAGCCGCTGTCCGGGGCAAGGGTGATGGAGGGCGGTATGCCGGCATCGCCGGGCTCGCGCCAATAGGTGATCCAGCCGGGCGAGGGTTCGATCTGCAGCGCGGCAGCGCGCTTGCCATCCGCATCCGCCGGCAGCACGACGAGGCGCATGCGTCCCCCCTCGTTCAACGCCCAATCGCTGCTCTCCGCCCGGGCGTCGGCAACGAAGCCAAGCATGGCGCCGGTCAGTGCAATCAATGCGAGGAAAGGTCGGCGCATTTTCGCAGGTTCGAGACACATCATGGATCAGCCGTTTAGACCAAGCATTGCCGCTTCACCAGTAACGCTTGCGGTACCGGGATCATTTTTAGTTGATTGATGAGCGATCCTGCCCCATCTTCTCCTAATAGACGGATCCGCGCGCCATCCGGTCTCGCCGGCGCCCGCGGGACCGGTGGAGGTGGAAAATGGCTTTCTCGACCTGAAGAAGGATCGCGAACGGGGCTTCCTCGACGGTCAGCTGCTGATCGCCATGCCCGGCATAGCCGATGGCAATTTCGCCCGTTCCGTCGTCTACATCTGCGCCCATTCGCCGGCCGGCGCCATGGGCTTCATCATCAACCGGCCACAGCCGGTAACGTTTGCCGACGTGCTTCTGCATCTCGGCCTGATCGACAAGACCGATGCGATCATGCTGCCCGCGCATGCCCGCGATTTCCCCATCCAGGACGGCGGCCCGGTCGAGACCGGCCGCGGTTTCGTCCTGCACAGCGACGATTATACCAGCGACAGCAGCATTCCGGTCAGCGACGACATCTCACTGACCGCGACGCTCGACATCGTCCGGGCGATCTCCGAGGGCCGCAGCCCGCGCCGCGCCACCATGCTGCTCGGCTATGCCGGTTGGGGGCCGGGCCAGCTCGAATTCGAACTGGCCAACAATGGCTGGCTGAATTGCGCGGCAACCGAGGATCTGATCTTCGACCGCTCGCTCGACAACAAATATGACCGCGCGCTCGCCCTGATGGGCGTCAGCCCCGCCATGCTGTCGATGGAAGCCGGCCACGCCTGAGGGTAGAGACCGATAGGCTGTAATCATTCGCGCTTGCACGCGTTGGCTCAAGCGGCCATTGTCGGTGATCGGACCGTCCTGGTCCGACGCTCCCCCGAGATTTATCCCATGCCCTCCATCGACATCCTCATTGTCTTCTTCGTCACCACCGCCGCCTTCGCCTTCATTCCGGGGCCGGCCATGCTCTATGTCGCCGCCCGCACGCTGGCGGCGGATCGCCGTGCGGGGCTAATGGCGACGCTCGGCATCCATGTCGGCTGCTATGTGCATGTGGTCGCCGCCGCCGCGGGACTGTCAATCCTCTTCCACCTTGTGCCGACGCTCTATCTGGGGGTGAAGCTCGCAGGTGCGGCCTACTTGATCTATCTTGGCTTTCGCATGTTTCTCGCTGCCCGAACGGCCACCGGCGCGAGCGAGGTTGTGCAGGCGCGGAAATCGGCCCGCCGCGCCCTTGTCGAAAGCATGATGGTCGAAGTGCTCAATCCGAAGACCGCGATTTTCTTCCTGGCCTTCCTGCCGCAATTCATCGATGCAGCGGCAGGCTTTCCCGTTTGGCTGCAGTTCCTGATTCTCGGCACGGTGGTCAATGCGATGTTCACGGTTGCCGACATCGCCTGCGTCATGGCCGCCGGTACGATCACCAAGAGCCTGTCACGGGTCTCCTCATTGCAGCGCAATCTGCAAAGGGCAGGCGGCGCGGTCCTGATGGGCCTTGGCCTGCATGTCGCCTTCCAGCGCACCTGAAGGGCAGCGCACATGAAGGGGCCAGCGCAGGTGAGCGCTTTTCCCCTCAGGCCCGCTTGGTCAGCGGGAACCGTTCCTTGAGCAGCCGCTGC
>JAHRYZ010000292.1 GCA_020621905.1 Rhizobium sp. | reverse complement strand
CCTATGCCCTGCTGGGTCCATCCGGCTGCGGCAAGACCACGCTGCTCAATATCATTTCCGGGCTCATTCATCCCTCGGACGGCCGGATCCTGTTCGACGGCGTGGATGTCACCGCGCTGTCGACCGAGGCGCGCAACATCGCCCAGGTGTTCCAGTTCCCGGTCGTCTACGACACCATGACGGTCTACGACAATCTCGCCTTCCCGCTGCGCAACCGCCATGTGCCGGAAGCGGAAGTTGATCGCCGGGTGAAGGAAATCCTCGAGATGACCGATCTCGCCGGCATGGCCGGCAGGCGCGCGCAGGGGCTCACCGCCGACCAGAAGCAGAAGATCTCGCTCGGCCGCGGCCTCGTCCGCTCCGACGTCAACGCGATCCTGTTCGACGAGCCGCTGACCGTCATCGACCCGCACATGAAGTGGGTTCTGCGCTCGCAGCTGAAGCGGTTGCACCGCCAGTCGGGCTTCACCATGGTCTACGTCACCCATGACCAGACCGAAGCGCTGACCTTCGCCGACAAGGTCGTCGTCATGTATGACGGCGAGATCGTCCAGATCGGCACGCCCGCCGAACTGTTCGAGCGTCCGAGCCACACCTTCGTCGGCTATTTCATCGGCTCGCCGGGCATGAATTTCATGCCGGCCGCAGTGAACGGATCCACGGCCGTGGTCGGCGAGCAGACCATTGCGCTGAGCGGAGCGCCGACATTGGCCAAGGGCGCCAGGATCGAGCTCGGCATCCGGCCGGAATTCGTCCGCCTCGGCCGCGAGGGCATGCCGGTCACGATCACCAAGGTCGAGGATACCGGCCGCCAGAAGATCGTCCGGACCCTGTTCTGCGGTAATCCGCTGTCGATCGTCGCGCCCGAGGACACCGAGATCCCCAGCGAGGCACGTGTCACTTTCGAAGCCCAGGCGATCGGCATCTATGCCGACAGCTGGCGCGTCGGGCAGGAGGGCTGATCATGGAAAAGACCTTCAACAACAAGGCCTGGTTCCTGGTCCTTCCGGTTCTCCTGCTGGTGGCCTTCTCGGCCGTCATCCCGCTGATGACCGTGGTCAACTATTCGGTGCAGGACACTTTCGGCAACAACGAATTCTTCTGGGCCGGCACCGACTGGTTCACGGACATGCTGTCTTCCGACCGCTTCTGGAACGCGCTCGGCCGCAACCTGATCTTCTCCATGGTGATCCTCGCCATCGAGGTGCCGCTCGGAATCCTGATCGCCCTCAACATGCCGAAAAAGGGGCTGGGCGTGCCCGTCTGCCTCGTGCTGATGGCACTGCCGCTGCTCATTCCGTGGAACGTGGTCGGCACGATTTGGCAGGTCTTCGGCCGCGTCGACATCGGTTTCCTCGGCCACTACCTGACCGTCCTCGGCATCGACTACAACTATACGCAGGATCCGGTCGACGCCTGGGTGACGGTCATCGTCATGGACGTCTGGCACTGGACGAGCCTCGTCGTGCTGCTGTGCTATGCCGGCCTCGTCTCCATCCCGGATGCCTATTACCAGGCCGCCAAGATCGACGGCGCCTCGCGCTTCTCGGTGTTCCGCTACATCCAACTGCCGAAGATGAAGCGCGTGCTTCTGATCGCCGTGCTTCTGCGCTTCATGGACTCCTTCATGATCTATACCGAGCCCTTCGTCGTCACCGGCGGCGGCCCGGGCAATTCGACGACCTTCCTGTCCATCGATCTGGTCAAGATGGCGGTCGGCCAGTTCGATCTGGGCCCGGCGGCTGCCATGTCGATCATCTACTTCCTGATCATCCTGCTCATGTCGTGGGTCTTCTACACGGTCATGACCAGCCATGACGCCCAGGCCAAGTGAGGGACACGAAGATGAACCATGACAAGAGCCGCTTCTCCTTCCTGATCCCGACGATCTACATCCTCTTCCTGCTCCTGCCGATCTACTGGCTGGTCAACATGAGCTTCAAGGAAAACAACGAGATCCTCGGGGCCTTCTCGCTGTTTCCGCAGAACCCGACGCTCCGGAACTACATGGTGATCTTCACCGACCCGTCCTGGTACAAGGGTTATATCAACTCGATCATCTACGTGGTGATGAACACGGTGATCTCGGTCGCGGCGGCCCTGCCGGCGGCCTATGCCTTCTCGCGCTACCGGTTCCTCGGCGACAAGCACCTGTTCTTCTGGCTCTTGACCAACCGCATGGCGCCGCCGGCCGTGTTCGCGCTGCCCTTCTTCCAGCTCTATTCCGCCTTCGGCCTGATCGACACCCACATCGCCGTGGCTCTGGCACACTGCCTGTTCAACGTGCCGCTGGCGGTCTGGATTCTCGAAGGCTTCATGTCGGGCGTGCCGAAGGAGATCGACGAGACGGCCTATATCGACGGCTATTCCTTCCCGCGCTTTTTCGTGAAGATCTTTATGCCGCTGATCGCGAGCGGGATCGGTGTCGCCGCCTTCTTCTGCTTCATGTTCTCCTGGGTCGAACTGCTGATCGCCCGTACGCTGACCACGACCGACGCCAAGCCGATCGCCGCCATCATGACGCGCACGGTCTCCGCCTCGGGCATGGACTGGGGCGTACTGGCCGCCGCCGGCGTGCTCACCATCATCCCGGGCACGCTCGTCATCTATTTCGTCCGCAACTACATCGCCAAGGGCTTTGCCCTGGGCCGCGTCTGAGGAGGCTTCGATGAACTTCACATGGATGGCATGGACGCTGCCGACGGCGCTGTTCTTCATCGCAATCTTCACCCTGATCTTCTCGATGGCGGTCTGGGAATATCTATCGCCCGGAGGCAATCCGCGCGCCGGCGTGCTGCGCTTTGAAACGACTCGGGGCGATCGCCTCTTCGTCTCGCTGCTCGGCTCCGCCTTCATTCATCTCGCTTGGCTCGGCCTCATTGGGCCGAACCTGTGGTGGGCTCTCGCTTTGTCCGTGGTCTACGCCATCGGCGTATTTCGCTACGTGTAAAGCAAGACAACGGCGGATGGCGGCGGGAGGCTGCCATCCTGACGACTGGAAACGTCTGCAATCGCAACCTTAGGGAGGATACTATGCGAAAGCACCTTTTAACGACGACGGCGACGATGCTGCTCGCCATGACCGGCGTGGCATTCGCCGACATGGACGCGGCGAAGAAATTCCTGGACACGGAGATCGGCGACCTGTCGACACTCGACCGCGCCGCCCAGGAAGCCGAACTGCAGTGGTTCGTCGATGCCGCGAAGCCCTTTGCCGGCATGGAAATCAAGGTGGTCTCCGAAACCATCGCCACGCATGAATATGAATCCAAGGTCCTGGCGCCCGCCTTCGAAGCCATCACCGGCATCAAGATCACCCATGACCTGATCGGCGAAGGCGACGTTGTCGAAAAGCTGCAGACCCAGATGCAGTCGGGCGAGAACATCTACGACGCCTATGTCAACGATAGCGATCTGATCGGCACCCACTGGCGCTACCAGCAGGCCCGTTCGCTCACCAAGTGGATGGCGAACGAAGGCAAGGACGTGACCAATCCCGGTCTCGACCTCGACGACTTCATCGGCACCAAATTCACCACCGCACCGGACGGCGACCTCTACCAGCTGCCCGACCAGCAGTTCGCCAACCTCTACTGGTTCCGGTACGACTGGTTCAACGACGAAAAGAACAAGGCCGACTTCAAGGCGAAGTACGGCTACGACCTCGGCGTTCCGGTCAACTGGTCGGCTTACGAGGACATCGCCGAATTCTTCACCGGTCGCGAGATCGACGGCAAGAAGGTTTTCGGTCACATGGACTACGGCAAGAAGGACCCGTCGCTCGGCTGGCGCTTCACCGATGCCTGGCTCTCCATGGCCGGCAACGGCGACAAGGGCCTGCCGAACGGTCTGCCGGTCGACGAATGGGGCATCAAGGTTGACGAGAACTCCCGTCCGGTCGGCTCCTGCGTTGCCCGTGGCGGCGACACCAACGGCCCCGCTTCGGTCTACGCCATCCAGAAGTACCTCGACTGGTTGAAGGCCTATGCACCGGCATCCGCCCAGGGCATGACCTTCTCGGAATCCGGTCCGGTTCCGTCGCAGGGCGAGATCGCCCAGCAGATGTTCATGTACACCGCCTTCACCGCCGACCTCGTGAAGGACGGCCTGCCGGTGGTCAACGCGGACGGCACGCCGAAGTGGCGCTTCGCTCCGAGCCCGCATGGTGTCTACTGGAAGGACGGCATGAAGCTCGGTTACCAGGACGTAGGCTCCTGGACGCTGCTGAAGTCCACCCCTGACGATCGCGCCAAGGCAGCCTGGCTCTATGCCCAGTTCGTCACCTCCAAGACGATCGACGTCAAGAAGAGCCATGTCGGCCTGACCCTCATCCGCGAGTCGTCGATCCAGCATCCGAGCTTCACCGAGCGCGCTCCGAAGCTTGGCGGTCTGATCGAGTTCTACCGTTCGCCGGCCCGCGTCCAGTGGTCGCCGACCGGCACCAACGTTCCGGACTATCCGAAGCTGGCCCAGCTGTGGTGGCAGGCGATCGGCGACGCATCCTCGGGTGCGAAGTCGGCGCAGGAAGCCATGGACTCGCTGTGCGCCGAGCAGGAAAAGGTGCTGCAGCGCCTGGAACGTGCCGGCGTTCAGGGTGACATCGGCCCGAAGCTCGCCGAGGAAAAGACCCTCGAAGAGTGGAATGCCGATGCTGTTGCCAAGGGCA
>JAHRYZ010000291.1 GCA_020621905.1 Rhizobium sp. | reverse complement strand
GCCGAAGCCAACGGCTTCATCGAGCAGCTGGGCCGCTGGGCGCTCGAGCAGGCCTGCCGCGACGCGCTGACCTGGCCCGAGGACCTGACCGTCGCGGTCAACGTCTCGCCGTTGCAGTTCCAGCGCGGCGACATCATCGGCGCGGTCAGGGACGTGCTGGACCTCACCGGCCTGCCGCCGAAACGGCTACACATCGAAATCACCGAATCGACCTTCCTCAACCCGTCGCCGGAACTGTTCGACCGGCTGTCGGCGCTCAAGGCGCTCGGGGTCTCGGTCGCGCTTGACGATTTCGGCACCGGCTATTCGTCGTTCGGCTATCTCGCCCGCTTCCCGCTCGACAAGATCAAGGTCGACCAGATGTTCGTGCGGAGCCTGGTCCAGAGCACGGCCAGCCAGGCGATCGTCAATTCGGTGCGGGCTTTGTGCCAGGGTCTCGGCATCGCCATGATCTGCGAGGGCGTCGAAACCGAGGAGGAGCTCAAGTTCCTCCGCCTGATCGGCTGCGAGCAGGGCCAGGGCTATCTCTTCGGCAAGCCGCAGACCACGGACGATCTGATCCGGATGGCGGAGCAAGAAGACGCCGCCCCCGGCGCCGAAGCCGCCCGCGCCTGAACCGGCAGCTTGGCGCGCCTGGTGAACCGTGCTGCAAGTATCCGTTCCTGCAAGCCCTTGGCAGGCGTCCGCACGCCTTCGCTATTTCGACGCCTCCCAGCCGCCGCTGCCGCCGCCCCATTGGTTCTTGCCCGACCATTGGCCGGAGCCCGAGCGCCCGTCGATGCGGCCGCTCACCGTGCCGTTGAACGGATAGGGCTTGACCTCGTCGAACAGTTTGCCCTGCAGCACGCCTGTGGTCGGCGCGCTGAACGAACCATCCGCGTTAAGCGTGCCGGAGAACCGCGCGTTAAAGCCGTCCCCTTCGAACGTGCCCGATATGGAGCCGGAGACCGAAGAGCCGGAAACGACGAGAGTCATCGAACCCGACGCCTGGCCGGAAATGCGGCCTTTGTACTGGCCGGCAAGATCCGCCGCGGGTTGCTGCGGCTCAACGGTCAGCCCGCTGTGGCTCGCGACGGCGGTGCGATACTCTTCGAATTTGGCCAGTTGGTCCTGATAGGCCTTCGAGTTGGTGCCGTGCACCAGCCCGGTCGACAGGAGGTTCGCCATGGCCTTGATATGGATCGCATTGTGCGGATCAAGAACCCCGTCCCTCTTCAGCTTGTCGCGGATCATCTGGGTGAAGCGCTCGAGATTGTAGGGATGCTTGGCATACCAGTCTCGCCCGTATTTGCCGTAGGCCGCCGTGTCGAGCGCCTCCATCATCAGGCCGGCTTCCGCCTGCGCAGCGGCGCGGGCCTTCTCCACCGCCGCTGCCGACTGTTCCTGCTTGGTGCGCGCGGCAAAGGTCTGGAAGATGTCGTCGATCACTTCCTCGTCGCTGGCGGAGGTCAGGCGCTCGCGGATCGCGTCGCTCGGTTCCGCCGTGGCCTGAGAAATGTCGTCGGCGCGCTGGTCGGCCAGCTCGATCTTGCGGTCGCGGATGATCGAGGAATAGAGCGGCAGGGTCTCCAGCCGCTCGCGGATCGCCTCGCGTGTCTGCGCGTCGCCCTTGGCATATTCCTGGTAGAGCTCCTCGATCGTGCCGTCGACGAACTTGCCCTTGGTGTAGGACACCACGCCCGCCGCCGTCTCGACCGCGGTGAAGGCGGCCGCCGCCGGGGTCGCGGCGATGAAGGCGCGGCCGAGATATTCATAGGCCGCCTGCGGATCGCCGCCCGCCGCCTTGCCCAGAACGTCGGCCGCCTCGTTGACCTTGTCGATATTGCCGAGCGCGCCCGCCATCTGCTGGCGCAGCGCCGGATCCTTGATGCCGTTCGCCAGCGTCTTGCCGAGCGCGACGGCGACCTCTTCCGAGGCGGCCTTGGCCTTTTCCGGATCGCCGCTGGTCATCGCGTTCGCTGCGTTCTCGGCGAACTTGTTGATCTCGTTGGCCGACAGCGCCACCGTGCCGAGCTGGCGCACCAGCGCCTTGTTCGCCCCGGACTTGTAAGCTTGTAGAGCGCGGTGATCGCCGCCTGCGACTGCGACTTGATCACCTCCTTGGCCTTTTCGTCGGCATAGCCGATCGCAGCCTTCTTGGCATCCTCCTGCCAGGTGGTCGGCGCCTGGGCGAAGACCGCCGGAGGCGAAAGCACGAATGCGCCAGCAAGGACCATGGCCAGCAGATCGAAGGGTCGCAACGGTCTCATCTCGGGTCCACCTCCAGGTCGCTCAGGTCGATATCGGCAAAGGGATCGGTTCCGCTCGCCGGCGCCGCAGCCGGAACCTCGGTGCCCTGCGGCGGATCAAGCGTCTCGTCGAGGCTGCCCAGCACCATTTCGAACAGCGGCAGGCCGTCAGCCGGGTCCTCGCCGAAGGCACGGTAGGCGAGCGTCAACCGCGCGCCGTCGCCCCGCGGTTCGTCAAGAACACCTGCCGCCGCGCCGCGCCCCAGCCAGTTCGAGCACGGTTGCCGGACGTCCGATCATCGGTGGTCCAGCGAGGCCACCTCGTCGCTCGGCATCGGCTTCGCTCGGCCAGAGCGACAGCGGATCTGCGCCCCTTCGTCCGGCCGGGTCATGACGATCCCGCCGGCGATGTCCTCATCCGGCTTGACCTGCCAGTCGGTCGGCACCGCGACCGAGGTGCGGCCGACCCAGGCGCGGCGATCCTCGTCGTCGTCCGCCACGTCCTCCTCCCTGACGCCATTGATCGCCGCGGCTTTCGCCGGCGTGACATCCGGCACGGCCGCCGGGCTCTCCTGCACCGAAACCGCCGGCTGCACTTCGCCGTCGCCTGCCTCGGCCTTCGTCTTCGCGCCACCGATCGTCACGCTCTTGAGGATGCGATCGAAGTCGGGCTCGCCGCCACCGAGGCGGATGCCGCCCGTCGCCTCGAAGAGGAAATGCAGGCGCTTCTTGTCGACCCTGCCCTCGTCGAGCGTCACGCTCAGCGTTTCGACGTCACCCGTCTTCGAATGGATCCACAGGGCCGGTTCGCCGGCTACCTCGATTTTGTGATTGGAAACGATGTCGGAATAGCCGAGCAGCGGCTCGTCGGGAAACCACCACCAGACCATCAGGCTGCGCTGGCCGTCGGGCGCCTTGAGGGTCAGCGTGTCCCCATCGACCGAGACGGTCCAGTCCGCCGGCGCCTGCAAGGCAAACCCCTCGAAGGCATGTGCCTTCCAGCCGTCGACACCGGTGTCCGAAGACTCGACCGTGCCGGCGTCCTGCGCCGTATCGGCATTTGCGCCATCGCTATCGGCGCCCGGCGTCTGGCTCGGGTTCTTCGCCGCCTCGTCTGCCGTCCGCAGCGAGTCCGCCATGCGGGCGGCCATCGGATCGAGCTTCGCCTTCAGGCTCTTGGCATAGCTGATCTCGAAGGTGTGGATCACTCCGCCGTCGTCACTCAGCAGCACCTTGCGCAGGAAGAAGTCGCCGCCGCGGAAGCCTGAATGCAGATACCAGTTCTCGCCCCGGCGCTTCCGGGTCACCTTCTCGTCCTCGCCGAGGCTCGCCAGGTTTTCCTCGATCAGCTCGTCGAGCGTGCTGTCGAAGACGTTGTGCGCGCCAAAGACCATGAAGCGGGCAGAGCCGTCCCTTGCCTCGAACGTCCGTCCGTCATCATTGTCCGGTGGCGGTAACATGCGGAACATCGGCGCCGAATAGTCGATCCGCGTGCCGAAGCGGTCGTTGCGATAGGTGATCCAGTTGCTGGCCATCGGGTCGGCCGGAACGTCGGCAGTATCCGCCGCACCCTCATCCGTTTCGCCGACGTCCGCCGCGCCGGCATCGGGTTCGGCCACGTCCGACGGCTGCGTCCGGTCGGCGGGTTCGACCGGCAGCGGGTCGCCGCCCATGTCGGAGGGCGGCGCCTCCTCGCCAAGGTCGAGCGGCGGAGGCTGGCTGCCCGGATCGATGGGTTCGATGCCCGGAGGGCCGAGGTCGGGCGGCGCGAGGCCCGGAGGCGAAACTTCGGAAGGATCGAGCGGCGGCGGAGCATCGAACCCGCCGGGTGCCCCGCCTCCGAAGATGTAGGAGCCATAGGCCCAGCCGCGCGTGCCGTCCTCCAGCTCGACGAACAGCCATTTGCCGTTGCGCCGCAGGACCGTGACGAAGGTTCCCGGCCCCATGGGCAGGATCATCGCATAGCCTGAGCCGGGGCCGGTTCGGAGCGCGAGGAAATTGTCGCCGGCGGGATTGAGCCCGCCGACATAGTCCGCCCTTGCCGGCAGGGCCGCCAGCGACAGGAGGAGCACAGTTCCAAGCCAGAGCTTCCGATGCCGATCCACGCGATACCTCCCCCGCCAGCCGTGCGCCGCGCCGACGTCAATCGACGCCGGACCGCTGAAGCGCCCCGCGCAAGCCCCAAATCTCTTTCGGAACTATGCGCCCTTGCGGTCAAAGCTTATTGACACAAGTCAACTGGCGACCCCGCGGCACGATTCCGGCGGAAATATCACCGGGATCGCCCAAGGATGCGGATGGCGGGCGCGTCCCTCAGGCTTCGAGGCCCTTCAGCACGTTTGCGACGTTGAGGCCGATTTCCGGCACGCCGTAGCCACCCTCCATGACCGTGAGGATCGGCAGGCCGGTCGCGGCGATCATCTCGCCCATGCGGATATAATCGGGG
>JAHRYZ010000290.1 GCA_020621905.1 Rhizobium sp. | reverse complement strand
TTCAGAAGCGTGCTGGCTGCACGGGCCTTCGACATGAAGCCCTCCAGCTGTTCCTTTTCGATCCCGGCCCTGATCTGCGGCAAATTCATGAATCCATCCAACGATCGCGATACACATTCGAAAGGCGTTATACGACAATGCAAATGCGGCGAAAATGACCTAACCCGGCAAATGGCGGCGTCAAAGCGATTTCTCCGCGCGCCGCTCAACGACCGCCGCCTCGCGGCAGCGACCGCTATCGCAGGCTGACCGATTCGACGCGCTCCTTGAGCAGCGCGGCGCTTCGATGAAGTGCTGCATGTTCCTCGTCATCCAGGTCCGGGAAGAGATCGGCGCTTACGCCGGTCGCGCCGATGATGCGCGGCACGGACAGGGCTACGTCATAGACATCGGCCACCCGGGGCGTGACGATCGATACCGACAGCACATCCCTCTGGTCCTGCGCGATCGCCTTGACGATCCGGGCGAGACCGGCGCCGATGCCGTAATAGGTCGATCCCTTGCCGTTGATGATCCTGTAGGCGGCATTGCGGACGCCATCGTCGATCGCCCGCCGCTCATCCTCGGTCAGCGGCTTGCCGACCTGCTCGGCGAAGGAACGAAGGGCAACCGATCCGGCCCGCGCATTCGACCAGGCCAGCACCTCGCTGTCGCCATGCTCGCCCAGCACATAGGCATGCACCGACTGCGGCGCGATGCCGAGATGGCGGCCGACGAGGCTGCGGAACCGGGCCGTATCGAGAATGGTGCCGGAGCCGATCACCCGCTGCGGCGGAAGGCCGGACAGCCGTGTGGCGATCTGCGTCATGATGTCGACCGGATTGGAGGCGATCAGCAGAATCGCATCGGGCGAGGCGCGAAGCACCTCCGCCACCACCTCGCGGAACACCCCGGCATTGCGCTCCAGCAGTTCGAGCCGGCTCTCGCCGGGCTTCTGGCTGACGCCGGCGGCGATGATCACCACTCGCGTGCCGGCCAGGGCATCATAATCGCCGGCGGTGACGGTGGTGGCCGACACGAAGGGCACGGCATGGGAAATGTCCTCGGCCTGGGCAATCGCAAGCGCGGCATTCTTGTCGACAAACACGATGTCGCTGGCAATTCCCATCATGGCCAGCGCATAGCCCGCAGAGCTGCCGACCATGCCCGCTCCAACAATCCCGACCTTCATGCCCTCACCTCCGTTTGCATTGCAGCATATCAGAGAGCACGAAGCTTTCAATTGTATGGCATTACGTCAAGCAACGTGAGGGTTTTGACAGAAAGTGCATTACGCCGACCGGGCATGGCGGCGCGGGCGACGACGCGGCGGCCGGGAGAGCGGCCAGCCGGACATAAAAAAGCGGCCCAGAAGGCCGCTCCTTGTCAGTCGGTATTCTTGCGACCGGCTCACGCCGGCATCAGCACGCCGTTCAGATGGGTCAGCTCGGCCAGATACTGCTCGAGGCGGGTCTTGTGCTCGTGGCCTTCGACGGCGTTGAGCTCGGCGCGGGCAGCCTCGATGCGCTTGGTCAGCGTTTCGCGGTTGAGGTCGCTGAGCGCCACGGCCGATTCGGCCAGCAGCGTGCAGCCGCTCGGCACGATATCGGCAAAGCCGCCGAACACGACATATTTGCTCACCTGGCCGGAGGCCAGCTTCACCGTAACCACGCCCGGCTTGATCGTCGTCATCGTCGGCGCATGATGGGCCATGACGGTCATTTCGCCTTCGGTTGCCGGGATGACAACTTCGCTCACCTTTTCGGAAAGCAGCAGGCGCTCGGGCGAAACGAGTTCAAAATTGAAATTGTCGGCCATGGTTGTTCACTTCTTCTATAGAGGCGGGAACGGCGCGCGCCTTGAGCGCGCGCCAAGTCCGTCATCAAGCGGCTTCGGCAGCCAGCTTCTTGGCCTTTTCGACAGCTTCTTCCATCGAGCCGACCATGTAGAAGGCGGCTTCCGGCAGGTGGTCGTATTCGCCGTTGACCAGGCCCTTGAAGCCCTTGATCGTGTCTTCGAGCGCGACGAGCTTGCCCGGCGAGCCGGTGAAGACTTCGGCGACGAAGAACGGCTGCGACAGGAAGCGCTCGATCTTGCGAGCGCGGGCAACCGCGATGCGGTCGTCTTCCGACAGTTCGTCCATGCCGAGAATGGCGATGATGTCCTGGAGAGCCTTGTAGCGCTGCAGGGTCGACTGGACCTTACGAGCCACTTCATAGTGCTCTTCGCCGACGACCAGCGGGTCGAGCATGCGCGAGGTGGAGTCGAGCGGGTCGACGGCCGGGTAGATGCCCTTTTCGGCGATCGAGCGCGACAGAACGGTCGTTGCGTCCAGGTGGGCGAACGAGGTTGCCGGCGCCGGGTCGGTCAAGTCGTCGGCGGGGACGTAAATGGCCTGAACCGAGGTGATCGAACCCTTGGTCGTGGTGGTGATGCGTTCCTGCATCTGACCCATGTCGGTGGCGAGCGTCGGCTGATAACCAACGGCCGACGGAATACGACCGAGAAGCGCGGACACTTCCGAACCTGCCTGGGTGAAGCGGAAGATGTTGTCGACGAAGAACAGAACGTCCTGGCCCTTGTCGCGGAAGTCTTCGGCGATGGTCAGACCCGTCAGAGCGACGCGAGCGCGGGCGCCCGGCGGTTCGTTCATCTGGCCGTAGACGAGCGCAGCCTTGGAGCCTTCGCCGCCGCCGTGCTTGTTGACGCCCGACTCGATCATTTCGTGATAGAGGTCGTTGCCTTCGCGGTCCGTTCGCCAACACCGGCGAATACCGAGTAACCGCTGTGCGCCTTGCGTCGCTGTTGATCAGTTCCATGATGAGAACCGTCTTGCCGACGCCGGCGCCGCCGAACAGGCCGATCTTGCCGCCCTTGGCGTAAGGCGCGAGAAGGTCGACGACCTTGATGCCGGTAACGAGGATCTGTGCTTCCGTCGACTGCTCGACATAGCTCGGCGCTTCCTGGTGGATGGCGCGCTTGCCGGAGGTGACCAGCGGACCGGCTTCGTCGACGGGCTCGCCGATGACGTTCATGATGCGGCCGAGCGTCTCGGGGCCGACCGGAACGGTGATCGGAGCGCCGGTGTCGGACACGGCCTGACCGCGAACCAGACCTTCGGTCGAGTCCATGGCGATCGTGCGAACCTGGCTTTCGCCGAGGTGCTGGGCCACTTCCAGAACGAGGCGGTTGCCGCCGTTCATGGTTTCCAGCGCGTTCAGGATCGCGGGCAGCTCGCCGTCGAATGCGACGTCCACGACAGCGCCGATAACCTGGGTTACCTTGCCTGCAGAACCGATTGCGGACGCCTTCGCCGCGGTAGACTTCGGGGTAGCTGCCTTAGCCATGTTTCTTACCCTCTTTCCTTAACCTCAGAGCGCTTCCGCGCCCGAAATGATTTCAATGAGTTCCTTGGTGATCTGGGCCTGGCGCTGACGGTTGTACGAGAGCGTAAGCTTGTTGATCATCTCACCAGCATTGCGCGTCGCATTGTCCATCGCGCTCATCTTGGCGCCCATTTCACCGGCGACGTTTTCGAGCAGTGCCCGGAAGATCTGCACCGAGATGTTGCGCGGAATGAGATCGCTGAGGATCGCACCGGCATCGGGCTCATATTCGTAGACGGCAGATGCACCGCTTGCGACGACCGCTTCGGGAGCCGCAGCCGGGATCAGCTGCTGTGCGGTCGGCACCTGGCTGATGACGGACTTGAACTCCGAATAGAACAGGGTCGCAACGTCGAACTCGCCCTTGTCGAACATCGAGATGACCTTGCGGCCAATCGTGTCGGCGTTTTCGAAGCTGACGCGTTTGACTTCGCGAAGGTCTGTGCGCTCGACGATGTTGGCAGCGAACTCGCGACGCAGGCTGTCATAGCCCTTCTTGCCGACGCAGAAGATCTTGACGGTCTTGCCGGCGGCGAGAAGCTTGCGCGCATGATCACGGGCAAAGCGGGCGATCTGCGAATTGAAACCGCCGCAAAGGCCGCGCTCGGCGGTGCAGACGATGAGCAGATGCACATCGTCCTTGCCGGTCCCGGTCATCAGCCGGGGTGCACTGTCGTCGCTGCCGACCGCCTGGGCGATGTTGGCGAGGACGACACCCATGCGCTGCGAATACGGACGAGCGGCCTCGGCCGCCTCCTGCGCACGACGCAGCTTCGCCGCAGCGACCATCTTCATCGCCTTGGTGATTTTCTGCGTCGCCTTGACGGAGGCGATCCGGTTTTTCAGATCCTTAAGTGAAGGCATCCGTTATCCGTCCTTGGCTTGAGCCCCGATTACGCGAAAGACTTGGCGAACTGATCCAGAGCAGCCTTGAGCTTGCTCTTGGTATCGTCGCTGATGGCTTTCTCCGTGCGGATGGCGTCGAGAATGGCCTTGCCTTCCGAGCGAAGGTAGGAAAGCAGACCCTGCTCGAACTTGCCGATCTGGTTGACTGCGACCTTGTCGAGGTAGCCGTTGACGCCGGCGAAGATCACGGCGACCTGTTCTTCCGTCTTCAGCGGCGAGAACTGCGGCTGCTTCAGGAGTTCGGTCAGGCGGGCACCGCGGTTCAGCAGGCGCTGCGTCGAGGCATCGAGGTCGGAGCCGAACTGCGCGAAGGCGGCCATTTCGCGATACTGGGCGAGTTCACCCTTGATCGAGCCGGCAACCTGCTTCATCGCCTTGATCTGCGCGGCCGAACCGACGCGCGAAACCGACAGACCGACGTTAACGGCCGGACGGATGCCCTGGTAGAACAGGTCGGTTTCGAGGAAGATCTGGCCGTCGGTGATCGAGATCACGTTGGTC
>JAHRYZ010000289.1 GCA_020621905.1 Rhizobium sp. | reverse complement strand
CCGGTGAATCAGCGAAAGCGTCGCCCCAAACAGCAGCAAATGTGAGTCAGAGCCAATTCTCAATGGAAATATCAGGCTGCGCCGGGTCAGCTCTCAGTGGAAATCAACAGACACAGGGCTGGAAGACCGCGGCCGAGCACGGCCGCACATCCATTTACTAAACGCGCCTTTTAGCCGAGCAGAATTCAGCATCAAGACTTCACCCCTTCAAATCCATGGAAGAAGAATTGGAGGCACTTCTCGCCGATGTCAAATGCAGACGATCAGAATTGAAGCGTCCTTGCTCGTTGGGAGAGTTGACGATCGAGGCGCATTTGTGTGCTCAGGCGTTGAATTATAGTGGATTGTTAGACGACGCTTCAGCACCGATCGATGCGGATGTTGGCAGGCGAACGGGCTCGTCGGCCGGAGACCGCAGGCTCGGCAGAAAGCGCGACTACGTTGAGGAACTTCTCTTGAATTGGTATCTAGCGTTTCGCACCGTCCCGATCATCGCCAGACCGACGGATCAGCTCGACCCCATGTTCTTGTCGATCCGCGTGCCGGCGCGGCCGTCCAAGACCGCGACGGCATCCTCCAGGCGGCCGATTCCGGTGAAGCCGCCGGTGTCGGCAAAATCACAGGCAGCGACGATCTTCGGACCCATCGACCCTGCCGGCGCGCTAAAGGCACGGGCCTCGTCCGGCGTCATATGGGCAAGCGGTCCGGCGTTAGCTCTGCCAAAATCGCGGTAGACCGCGTCCACATCGGTCACCAACAACACGGCGTCAGCACCGAGCTGGCGCGCCAGCACGGCGCTGGCGGCGTCCTTGTCGATGACGGCTTCAATCCCGATCAGGCTGCCATCGTCGCGCCGCACTACCGGAATACCGCCGCCGCCGGTGCAAACGACGATAACGCCGTGATCCAGCAGAAGTCTGATGATCTTGAAGTCGGGGATCTCGACGGGCTTGGGCGATGCCACGACCCTGCGCCATTTGTCCCCATCCGCGGCGATGGTCCATCCCGCCGCCTTGGCCCGCGCCTCCGCTTCGGTCCGTTCATAGACAGGCCCCACGAACTTGCTCGGCTTTTCGAAGGCGGGATCGCGCCCGTCCACCACCACCTGGGTTAGCAGCGTTGCGACGGGCTGCGCGTGATCAAGCGCGTTCTCGAGCTCCTGCTCGATCATGTAACCGATCATGCCTTCGGTTTCCGCACCGAGAACATCGAGCGGATAGGCCTCGTTGGGCTTGTAGGCAGCGCCCTGCAGCGCCAGGAGACCGACCTGGGGACCATTGCCATGGGTGACGACCAGACGATGGCCTGCGCGAACCACCGCGGCCAGTGATCGGGTTGCCACCTGCACGTTCTCCCGCTGCGCCTCGGCCGTCAATGGCTCGCCTCTTTTCAACAGGGCATTGCCGCCTAGCGCTGCGACCACGAGCATTTCAGGCTCCCAGGGTGGCGACGAGCACCGCCTTGATCGTGTGAAGCCGGTTCTCGGCCTGATCGAAGACGATGGATGCAGGGCTTTCGAAAACCTCCTCGGTCACTTCCATCGCATCGAGGCCGAATTCGGCCTTGATGTCCGCGCCGACGCTCGTCTCTGTATTGTGGAAGGCCGGCAGGCAATGCATGAAGCGCACGCGCGGATTGCCCGTCTTGGTCATCAGCGCTGCGTTCACCTGGTAGGGCGTGAGAAGCTTGATCCGCTCGGCCCATTTCTCCTTCGGCTCACCCATCCACACCCAGACATCGGTATAGACGAAATCGACACCTTTCACCGCGGCATCGATATCCTCGGTAATCATGATCCGTGCCCCGGTCTCGGTGGCAACGGCCTGGGCGTGGTCCTGGATCTCCTGCACGGGCCAGCACGCCTTCGGCGCGCAAAGCCGTACATCCATGCCAATCTTTGCGCCGCCGATCAGCAGGCTGTCGCCCATGTTGTTGCCGGCATCGCCAATGAAGACAAAAGAAACCTGGTGCAGCGGCTTTTCGACATGTTCCTGCATCGTCAGGAAGTCGGCGAGGATCTGTGTGGGGTGGAACTCATTGGTCAGGCCGTTATAGACCGGCACCCCCGAATATTTGGCCAGTTCCTCGACGATCTCCTGCCCGAAACCGCGATACTCGATCGCATCGTAGATCCGCCCCAGCACGCGAGCGGTGTCCTTCACCGATTCCTTGTGGCCGATATGGCTGCCGGTCGGCCCCAGATAGGTAACCCGCGCACCCTGGTCATAGGCAGCCACCTCAAAACCGACGCGAGTTCGGGTCGAATCCTTTTCGAATATCAGCGCGATATCCTTGCCCTGCAGCTTGGGAACCTCGGTTCCTGCGTATTTGGCGGTCTTGAGGTCAGCGGCGAGCTTCAGCAGGAACGTGATCTCGCGCGGTGTGTAATCGCGAAGTGTCAGGAAGCTGCGATTTTTCAGATTGAAAGACATTGTGATTACCCCTTGGGATCAGATCGCATCGCGGATGGTTGGGCAGCTCATGCAGTGTCCGCCGCCGCGACCGCGACCAAGCTCGGCCCCTGGAACAGCCAGGACCTCGATGCCGACGGCTTTCAGCGCGGCATTGGTATCGTCGTTGCGGTCGTATCCGACCACCACGCCGGGACGCAGCGCAAGCACGTTGTTCCCATCGTTCCACTGCTCGCGCGCGCGCTCTTCGTCCGTATTGCCGCCGGTGGGCACGATTTGAAGTTTCTTATAGCCCAGAACCTCGGCCACGATGTCGAAGATCGGGCGCGGATCGTGACGGAAGGACAAGGGCGCCTTGCCTTCGCCCGGCCGTATGTCATAGCAGACCAGTTCGTCAGCAACCTCCTTGAAGGTCGTCACCACGTCGCCGCCGCACAGGGTGAAGACCGTGTCCAGGTGCATGGCCGCGCGCGACTTCGGAATGCGGAACGCCAGCACGCGATCGACCACGCCCTTCGCAAACAGCGCCTCGGCCAGTTGCCCTATCCCTTGCGGTGACGAGCGTTCTCCCATGCCCACCAGCACGGTGCGGTTGCCCACCGGCATCACGTCGCCGCCTTCCAACGTCGCCAGCCCATGCTCCTTGGTCGGATCCCCCCAATGGATATCGACCTTTCCGGCAAATTTCGGATGGAACTTGTAGATCGCAGTGTTGAGCAGCGTTTCCGGGCGACGGGCGGGCCAGTACATCGGGTTCACCGTCACTCCACCGTAGATCCAGCACGAGTTGTCGCGGGTGAATAGAGCGTTGGGTAAGGGCGGCAGGATTTGGCCGTGATGACCGAGATAGCTGCCGAATAGGCCGGTCGGTTTGAACGGAAGTTCATCCGCCGCAAGCCCGCCGAGCAGGTATTCGGCCAATTTGGCGCCGGTCAGCTCGTCCATCCAGGCACGCAGCTCCTCCATCATGCCCACGCCGACCTGATCCGCGTTGACGCGTTGGTCGAGGACCCAGGCCCGGCCGCCTCTCAGATCCAGCGTTTCGGCCAAGAGCACGTTGACGTCGAGCACCTCGACGCCATCGTCGCGCATCAGGCCCGAGAAGACGTCGTGATCCCTCTGAGCCTGCTTGACCCAGAAGACATCGTCGAACAGCAGTTCCTGGCAGTTGGAGGGGGTGAGACGTCGATGGGCGAGCCCGGGGCGGCAGACGATCACCTGCCGCAGCTTGCCGGTTTCGGAATGCACGCCAAGTTGCGGAGTTGCGTTCATCGTACTGGTTCCCTCGCTCGAGGCGGCTACAGGGCGCTGATCGCGCCAGTCCACATCAGATAGCCGGCAATAGCTGCCGCAACTACGATGCCAGCCCCGATGAGGGCTTCGATGCCAGAGAAGGCCTTCTCGCCCCGAGCGTTTCGCGCCCACCAATAGACAGGAATGCCGACGACATAGAGCAGCGCGCACATGAACAGGTAATTGGGACCGGCCGCATAGATCAGCCAGGCGCCATAGATCGTGGCCAGCGCCCCGGTGAAGATGTCGCGACCCCGCCCCTCGCCGGCATCATAGCCCTCTCCGGTAAGGGCCAGTTTCAGCGCATAGGCCCCAGACAGTACATAGGGAACCAGGATGGCCGCCGATGCGATGTAGAAGAGCGCAAGATAGGTCGAGTTCGCGTAAAAGGTAACAATGAGGAAAAGCTGGACCAGGATATTTGTGATCCACAGCGCTCCGGCCGGTGACCCGTTTTTGTTTTCGATCGCGAATACGTCAGGCAGGATGCCCTCGCGGGCCGCGCGGTATGGAATTTCGGCGGCAAACAGGGTCCAGCTCAGGAATGCCCCGGCGACGGAGACGACAAGCCCGATGCGCACCACCACTGAGCCCCAGGGCCCGACCACCTGTTCGAGAACATTCGCCATGGAAGCGGCCGCTGGCAGCGCTGCAAGCTCCGGTTGGGTCATGACGCCAGGACAGAAGATACGAGCAGATAGCGGCGAGCGCCACGACAAAGCCGATGATCGTGGCACGGCCGTTGTCGGAGCGTTGGCATGGCCGAAACAACGCTCGCGCCTTCGATGCCGATGAAGACCCAGAGGGTGACCAGCATGGTGCTCTTGACCTGCGCCATGACGCTGCCGAGATCGGGTGTCGCCGCCCCCCATAGATCGATATTGAACTTCGGCAGATTGAAGGCCACCATGACAATGACAATGAAGAGCGCGATCGGTGCCAGCTTGGTGATCGTCGTCACGACGTTGAAGATCGCGGCCTGGCGGATGCCCATGAGGATCAACGCATGGGTCGCCCACAGCACGATCGACGCGCCGATGATCGCCTGGATAGTATTGCCCTCGGCCCCGAAGGCCGGATAAAAATAGCTGAGCG
>JAHRYZ010000288.1 GCA_020621905.1 Rhizobium sp. | reverse complement strand
CGCGACGTCCACACCCAGGCCTGCTCGGGCATCCTGAACCGCTTCAAGCCGAAATACGAATCGACCGTCACCCAGAATTTGTGGGACGACGGCGCGGTCATGCTCGGCAAGCTGAACATGGACGAGTTCGCCATGGGCTCGTCCAACGAGACCTCGCACTACGGACCGGTGGTCAATCCGTGGAAGGCGCGCGGCTCCAACCAGCAGCTCGTGCCTGGCGGATCGTCCGGCGGCGCGGCCGCAGCCGTTGCCGCGCATCTGTGCGCCGGCGCCACCGCCACCGACACCGGCGGCTCGATCCGCCAGCCCGCCGCCTTTACCGGCACCGTCGGCATCAAGCCGACCTATGGCCGCTGCTCGCGCTGGGGCGTCGTCGCCTTCGCCTCCTCGCTCGACCAGGCCGGCCCGATCGCCCGCGACGTGCGCGACGCCGCGATCCTGTTGCGGTCGATGGCTAGCACCGACGCCAAGGACACGACCTCGGTCGATATTCCGGTGCCGGACTACGAAGCCTCGCTCGGCCAGTCGCTGAAGGGCATGCGGATCGGCATTCCGAAGGAATACCGCGTCGACGGCATGCCGGATGAGATCGAGAAACTCTGGAGCCAGGGCATTGCCTGGTTGAAGGACGCCGGCGCCGAGATCGTCGACATTTCTCTGCCGCACACCAAATACGCGCTGCCGGCCTACTACATCGTCGCGCCGGCCGAAGCCTCGTCGAACCTTGCCCGGTATGACGGCGTGCGTTACGGCCTGCGTGTCGACGGCAAGGACATTGCCGACATGTACGAGAAGACCCGCGCGAACGGCTTCGGCACCGAGGTCAAGCGCCGCATCATGATCGGCACCTATGTTCTCTCGGCAGGCTATTACGACGCCTACTACCTGCAGGCGCAGAAGGTCCGCACGCTGATCAAGCGCGATTTCGAGCTGGCCTTCAACGACGTCGACACCATCCTGACGCCGGCCACCCCGTCCTCGGCCTTCGCCATCGGCGACGAGGCACTCGCCGCCGATCCGGTCGCGATGTACATGCAGGACATCTTCACCGTTACGGTCAACATGGCCGGCCTGCCGGGCCTCTCCGTACCCGCCGGCCTCGACGCCAAGGGCCTGCCGCTCGGCCTGCAGCTGATCGGCCGCCCGTTCGAGGAGGGCACGCTGTTCAAGACCGCCCACGTCATCGAACAGGCCGCCGGCAAGTTCACGCCTTCGAAGTGGTGGTAGGGTTTCACCTCTGCTTCAAGCAACAGCGGCGCCGAGAGGCGCCGTTTTTCGTTCGGGTTCATTGCGAGAGGGCGGGACCTAGGGCTTCTGCGACAGCATGTAGGCCTTCAGCACCGCGTTCATATGCGTCTGGTAGCCCTTGCCTTGGCCGCGAAACCAGTCCAGCACGTCGGCATCGATCCGGATGGTGATCTGCCGCTTGTCCGCCGCCGGCCTCACAAGTTTCGCCTTTTCGAAGAAGGCTTCGTCCAGTTCCGGAATATCGCTGTAGTCGATCTGCTTGTCAGATCGAGACGCCAGTTCCTTCAGTCTTGTCTGAGAGATGGGCATGATAGCGCATCCTTTCCTTTCTATTGGCAAGCCGAGCCGAAATGATCCGGGTCGAGCCGCTTCTGTCCGTGTGGACGACAACGACGATGACCAGCGACGCGATGGCGCCGATGCTGATGATCCGCTCCTCGCCATAGTCGAAACGCTCGTCCTTCGCGCTGAAGACCGACCCGTCGAAGATCAGGCAGGCTTCCTCAAAAGAGATGCCGTGCTTCTGACGATTGATCCTGTTCTTCGTCTCGTCCCATTCGAAACTCATGACGTAGTGTAACTACAAATGTAATGTCTGACAACGGCAGGAGATCCCTGCCGTTGTCAGAGTTTTCCTCACCTATTGTCCGGCTGTGACCTGACCAGCACCAGGCCGCGTTCGGTGATGCGGTAGGGGTGGCCGCCGGAGGACTTGATCGCCTTCTTCTGCTTCAGCTTGCGGAAGGCGATGATGTCGAGGCCGCCGAACACCCAGCCTTCGCGGGTGAAGAGCTGGATCTTCTCGATCTTTCGATTCTCGTCACGGGTGAGTTCGATCCGCCCGCCCTGGGCGAGCAGGTGGAGGATGCGCTGTTCGGCGCGGGAGATGTCCATGGTGTCGATCCGGATAAGCGCTCTGGGGCGAGCGCACAAAAACGATACCGGCGCCGCATAGGCGTCGGGGCTTCGCTTTTTTCGGGCCCAAGCGCGCGGATCGTGACGATCGCGGGCTGGGGCCTTTACCGGGTCTCCGACTGACGGAACATCCACACTCCATAGGTTGCGACCTGAAAATGGGCGTGAGGCGCGTTCAGGTCAAGCGTCGCAGGCTGCGGCATGACGTCGTCTCCGGCCGGCGTGTCGAATCGGTCACAGCGCGGATCCGGCCGCAGCCGGAACGCTGTCGCGGCGGGGCTCTCCATCGAGGTGGAGATAACCGGCTGAAAACAATAGGCAATATTCGGCGGTTTCAGGGGTGCCTGCTCCGGGCTGGAAAAACCTCGGCTGCGATGGTCTACTACCGTCGAAAGATGGGGTGCCGATGATCACCATTCGCAATGCGCGCCGCGACGAAGCGGATCTCCTCGCCGCCATCGGCTTTCGCGCCTGGGAAAAGGCGATGATCCCCGTCGGCGAGACGAAGACCATGGTCGAGGGCGCCCGGTCCGCCTTTCTCAACTTCACCCGCTCGGGATGGCTGACGATCTCGGTGATCGAGTTGAACGGTCAGCCCGCCGGGTGGGCGGCACGCGAGGAGCTCGACGAGAACATCACCGACTTCTGGATCGATCCGGATTTCCAGGGGCAGGGCCTGGGCACCGCGCTGCTCGAGGAGATCGAAAAGGAGATCCTGCACCAGGGCTTCACCAAGGCGAGCCTGCAGACCCATGCCAAGAACGAGGAGGCGGTGCGCTTCTTCGAGAAGCATGGCTATGCGGTGCACTGGCTGACGATCGCCTACAATCCCAAGCTCGATCGCGACGTCCAGTCGGTCGGCCTGTCGAAGCGGCTGGCCGCGCCGGTCTCTCCCGCCTACGGCCAGGAGTTCTAGCGGCCCGCAAGGGCCTGAACGCCGGCTCTTATGGCTGCAAGGGCTGCCTCCGGGGCCAGCAGTATGGTGAGGCCAAGAAACATCTGCAACACGAACAGGGCAGGCAGCACCACATGGAAGGGTGGTTTTCGCGTCTTGTGGCGCAAGAGCCGCTGGCCGACGAATGCGCCAATCCCGCCGCCGAGGACTGCCAGCCAGAGCAGGGTGGATTCCCGCACCCGCCAATCGCCGTTGCGCGCTGCCGCCTTGTCGAAGGCGTAGACGCCAAAGACGACGACATTGTAGAGCGCGGCGATCGCCACAAGGATGGGCAGGTTTGCAGAGGTCATGCGCACCAGCCTAGCCGCTGCCGTTTAACGTTTTGTGCGCGGCCGGAGCCATGGGCGCGAACCGCACAAGCCTTGCGCCACCGCCGCATTTGTTCTACCTCACGGGCTTGAGAAATCCACGCATGACACGAGCAGCCGATGACCCTTGTTGACACCCGCACGCCCGATCCGAAACGTTTTATCCCCGGCGCCACCGGTGACTGGGAGATCGTCATCGGCATGGAAGTCCACGCCCAGGTGACGAGCAATTCCAAGCTGTTTTCGGGCGCCTCGACGACCTTCGGCAATGCGCCGAACTCCAACGTGTCGCTGGTCGATGCCGCCATGCCCGGCATGCTGCCCGTGATCAACGAGGAATGCGTGGCCCAGGCCGTGCGCACCGGTCTCGGCCTGAAAGCCCAGATCAACAAGCGCTCGATTTTCGACCGCAAGAACTATTTCTATCCCGACCTGCCGCAGGGCTACCAGATCTCGCAGTTCAAGGATCCGATCGTCGGCGAGGGCAAGATCATCATCTCGCTCGGCCCTGACCGCCAGGGCAATTTCGAGGATATCGAGATCGGCATCGAGCGCCTGCATCTGGAGCAGGATGCCGGCAATCGATGCACGACCAGCACCCGACCATGTCGTTCGTCGACCTCAACCGCTCCGGCGTCGCCCTGATGGAAATCGTCTCCAAGCCCGACATGCGGTCATCGGACGAAGCCAAGGCCTACATGACCAAGCTGCGCTCGATCGTGCGCTATCTCGGCACCTGCGACGGCAACATGGACGAGGGCTCGATGCGCGCCGACGTCAACGTCTCCGTGCGCAAGCCGGGCGGCGAGTTCGGCACGCGCTGCGAGATCAAGAACGTCAACTCGATCCGCTTCATCGGCCAGGCGATCGAGTATGAAGCCCGTCGCCAGATCGTCATCCTCGAGGACGGCGGCTCGATCGACCAGGAAACCCGCCTCTTCGATCCGGGCAAGGGCGAGACGCGCTCGATGCGCTCCAAGGAAGATGCGCACGACTACCGCTACTTCCCCGATCCGGACCTGCTGCCGCTGGAATTCGACGACGCCTTCGTCGAGGCACTGAAGAAGGACCTGCCGGAACTGCCGGACGACAAGAAGGCTCGTTTCGTCCGCGATCTCGGCCTCTCGGTCTACGACGCCTCCGTGCTCGTCTCGGAAAAGGCAATCGCCGATTACTTCGAGGCCGTGGCCGAGGGCCGTGATGGCAAGACGGCGGCGAACTGGGTCATCAACGACCTGCTGGGCGCCTTGAACAAAGCCGGCAAAACCATTGAAGAGACTCCGGTTTCGCCCGCCCAGCTCGGCGGCATCATCGACCTCATCAAGGCCGAGACCATTTCCGGCAAGATCGCCAAGGATCTGTTCGAAATCGTCTTCAACGAGGGCG
>JAHRYZ010000287.1 GCA_020621905.1 Rhizobium sp. | reverse complement strand
CCGCAAAATAAGGCGGTTTGCCGCACCCAGCAGGCCGGCTCGGGGTTTCCCGGGCCGGCTTTTGCTTTCGAGCGTTTCCTGGCTCGATTGAGCATTCTGCCGGAGCAGGTTTTCGTCAGGGCAAAGGCGGTCGGCGAAGACCGTACCCCTTGGTACGTCCGAGACGATCGCTTTGATCCTGTCGGAAAGATGCCCGGCCCTTCGGGTCGGCTGAAACGGCCGCGTGATCACCCGGCCGACTTGGCTGTAGGGCGGGCTACGACGCGCGCCGGCCGGGCGACGACCCGACTCCGTTTGAGCCAACAGAATGCTTCAATCGAGCCAGGAAACGCACTAAGAGATGATCCTTCAGGTGCTCTCCATCGTAGTGGATATCCAGCGTCACCAGCAGGATTTTGAAATGACCGCAGATATGTCCAATCTCCCCGCCGATCACCCGCCCGTCCGTTTCGGCAAGGTCGGTGTGCTTCTCGTCAATCTCGGCACGCCCGACGGCACCGACTACACGTCGATGCGCCGCTATCTGCGGGAATTCCTGACCGACCGGCGCGTCATCGAATGGTCTCCGTGGAAATGGTACCCGATCCTGTTCGGCATCGTGCTCAACACCCGCCCGCAGAAGGTCGGCAAGGCCTATGAGGCGATCTGGAACAAGGACAAGGACGAGAGCTATCTGCGGACCTATACGCGCAGCCAGGC
This sequence comes from Rhizobium sp., assembly GCA_020621905.1. Taxonomy (GTDB): domain Bacteria; phylum Pseudomonadota; class Alphaproteobacteria; order Rhizobiales; family Rhizobiaceae; genus Allorhizobium. The sequence goes on along the minus strand of JAHRYZ010000287.1, from coordinate 4,114 downwards.
AGAGCTCATGGCCAAAGCGCTGAAAGATTACCCCAACGTCATCGTCGACTGGGCGATGCGCTATGGCCAGCCGTCCATCGCCTCGAAGATTGATGCCCTGCACGCCGCTGGCTGCGAGAAGATCCTGCTCTTCCCGCTCTACCCGCAATATGCCGCCTCGACGACCGCCACGGTCAACGACAAGGCCTTCGAGCACCTGATGAAGATGCGCTGGCAGCCGGCGCTGCGCACCGTGCCGCCCTATCATGACGATCCGGCCTATATCGATGCGCTGGCGGTTTCGGTTGAGAAGAAGCTTGCCACGCTCGACTGGGAGCCGGAGATCCTCGTCACCTCGTTCCACGGCATTCCCCAGTCCTATTTCAGGCAGGGCGACCCCTATCACTGCCACTGCATGAAGACCGGCCGCTTGCTGCGTGAACGCCTCGGCCTGCCGAAGGACAAGTTCATGGTGACCTTCCAGTCCCGCTTCGGGCCGGAAGTGTGGCTGCAGCCCTATACCGACAAGACGATGGAGAAGCTTGCCAAGGATGGCGTCAGGCGCCTCGCCATCATGAATCCCGGCTTCGTTTCCGACTGCCTGGAAACGCTCGAGGAGATCGCCGGCGAGGCAGGCGAGATATTCCACCACAATGGCGGCGAGAAATTCGTCCACATCCCCTGCCTGAACGACAGTCCCGAAGGCATGGGCGTGCTGGAGACCGTCGTCCGCCGCGAGCTCCAGGGCTGGGTGTGATTTGCACCCGTCGCCAGGCGTCGCCGCTAGCGCGCCTGGCCCTCCCCCAGGCGGGGATGCCGCGAGTTCCGACCTGTTAGAAAAAACAGGCTCGGTCGAGCACAAGACGCAACCCAGAAAGGAATTGGCCTTCGGCCGAAAGCTTTCGGAAGCGTGTCACAGATCGTCTCACATGTATGAAAGACGGTCATATTTCAGAGGCTTGCGCCAAGAATGCAGCGCAAGGCTACACCGCCTGCAACCATCCTAAAGTTGCGTCTTTACTTATAAAGAGCGCCCTTCAAAAAGACTAAGCCATTGGTTTTCAATGGTAATTCTCATGGGTAATTTTTAACATTAACGCTAATTTAAAAAGTCACTCCTAGAATTGGCAACAAGAAGGAGAGACTTATGGCAAAACTCAAGACAATTCTGGCCGCCGGGATACTGGCGCTGTCCGTGTCGCAAGCCTTGGCCCAATCGCCTGAGCCCAACATCAAAGCACTGGTCACGCCGGCCGTTCTGGAAGACCTGCGCAAGCTCATCGATTCCGAGATTGTCCAGATCTCGATCAATGCCCAGAACCAGCAGCACCAGAAGCTCGCCCAGTCCGCAATCGACGCCCTTGACGCGCAGTGGCGCGCCGAACGCGAGAAGGACGACAAGCCGCTGATTGCAGCGACCTTGTCCAATCCGCTGTCGGTTTACCTCGCCCGCCTGCAGGGGCGCTCCCTCGGTCTTTACGCCGAAATCTTCGTCATGGACCAGAACGGCCTCAATGTCGGACAGAGTTCGGTGACCAGCGACTTCTGGCAGGGCGACGAGGACAAGTTTCAGAAGACCTTCAACGTTTCCGGAGATGCCGTCTTCATCGACGCGCCGGAATGGGATGACGAATCCAAGATCTGGCGCGGCCAGGTCAGTTTCACAGTGACCCAGGGCGCGGACAAGAAGTCGATCGGTGCGGTCACCGTCGAACTCAATCTGACCGAACTCGAGCGGCGTGCGGCCGTGGGAATCTGAGACCGAGCGAAATCGCAAATGCAGATCGTCGATTGGCAGTCCGTTTCCCAAAGCCCATCCGTGCGATCGTCACATCCCGCGAACCAATTTAGGGTTAGATCATGATCAAGAACATATCTGTCAGCGCCAAGGGCTTCGCGGCATTCGGCATATTGGCGGTCATCGCCATCGGCGCCTCCGGCTTCATCCACACCAGGGCCACGACGGCCACGACTCTGGTCGAAGACAAGCTCGCCATGGGCCAGTTGCTGACCAAGACTGCCGAGCTTTCCGACGACATGGTGCAATCCAACCTGGCACTGAAGAACTTCCTTCTGACCGGCAACCGCGATTTCGTTGCTGAGATGGATCAGTCCTCGACGAAGATCAGCGTTGAAGTGCTGGAGTTGGAAAAACGCTTCGCCGAAGACGCGCCAAGCGAGTTGCCGGCCTTGAAGGAAGCCATCGCCAGGCTTGGTGAATGGCGTGCGACCATTGCCGATCGTCAGATCGCCCTGATGCGTGATCCAATGACCGTCGAACTCGCCCGGGCTATCGAACTGACCGGTGACGGTGCCAGGCTCATTTCTGCTTTCAACGACAGTCTTAAAGTCGCCACCACCGGATTGCAGCAACGCAACGACATCGCCTCGAGCAACGAGACGGCGGCGCTGTCGGCCGTGGAACTGATTAGCCTGCTGGCCTCGGTCCTGGTTGCCCTGGTTGCCGCCCTGATGGGCTTCCTCAACTTCCGGCTCGTGTCGCGCCCGCTGGCTCGCCTTGCCAATGTCACCTCCCGTCTGGCAGACGGCGACCTGAACGTCAGCGTCGACCAGGGCGGCAAGGACGAGATCGGCCAGATGGCCGCGTCCATGCAGGTGTTCCGCGAGGCCGCCATCGCCAACAAGCGCCTGCAGGCGGAGGCCGAGGAAAACCGCCTGCACGCCGAAGCAGACCGGATCGCGGCGCAGCAGCGCGTCGAAGCCGAGGCTGCCGAACGCCTGCGCATCGCGACCTCCGGCCTGGCCAACGGACTGAAGCGTCTGGCCGCCGGCGAACTCTCCTTCCAGCTCGAAGAAGCCTTCGCGCCGGACTTCGAAGCCCTGCGCCACGACTTCAACCAATCGGTCCTGCAGTTGAACACGACGCTCGCGGCGATCACCAACAGCGTCGCCACGATCGAGACGGGCACCCAGGAAATCGCGTCGGGCACCGACCACCTCTCCAAGCGGACGGAACAGCAGGCAGCGGCCCTCGAGCAGACCGCGGCCGCCGTCGAGGAAATCACCGCCAACGTGCTCAATTCGACCAAGCGGACTGAGGAAGCCCGCTCGGTGGCATCGCAGGCCAATTCCTCGGCCAACCAGTCGTCCGAAGTCGTCGGACGGGCCGAAGAGGCCATGCGCAAGATCGAGGAAAGCTCGCGCCAGATCTCCAACATCATCGGCGTGATCGACGAGATCGCCTTCCAGACGAACCTGCTGGCCTTGAATGCCGGTGTCGAGGCGGCACGTGCCGGCGAGGCGGGCAAGGGCTTTGCCGTCGTCGCCCAGGAAGTGCGGGAACTCGCCCAGCGCTCGGCGAACGCGGCAAAGGAAATCAAGGCTTTGATCCACAACTCCTCGACTGAGGTGTCGAGTGGCGTGGACCTGGTCCGCCAGGCGAGCGAGGCCCTGCGGACCATCGGCACCTTCATCGCCGACATGAACACCCATATGGACGCGATCGCCATCTCGGCCAAGGAACAGTCGACCGGCCTCTCCGAAGTCAACCAGGCCGTCAACCAGATGGACCAGACCACGCAGCAGAATGCCGCCATGGTCGAGGAATCGAACGCGGCTTCCGCCGCCCTGGCAAGCGAAGCGGCCAAACTGAGGGAACTGATCTCGCAGTTCACCATCAACGGCGCGGCAACGACCCAGGCGTCGGCCCTGCGCGCAACTGCCCGCAGCATGGCCCAGCCGAGCCGGCCTGCTGCCTCCCGTCCGGTCCAGCACGCCCAGCCGGCCCGCAGCAGCGCGCCCGCCATGCGCAGCCATGGCATTGCGGCCTTCGCCAACGACAGCTGGGAAGAGTTCTGAGCCGATCGGAAGACCGGCAGAACATTCACGCCACAGAAGTAGGAAGGGGCCGCGCAGGCAATGCGCGGCCCCTTCCCGTTGAACTTCCCCGTTTGAAACAACGCCCAGGCAAAACGGACGCAACATTTTCAGATCGGACACATCTCCCGGCGAACATGGTCGTGTAGAACCGCTTTTGCCGCCGCTTCATCTTGCTATCGGCCGCCGGATCGCCCACTTGTAATTCAGGTTGCGGCTCGCTCGCCGTCCATGAGGAGAGATTTCCATGCCGTTCGCAGGGCCCGAGATCGGCGTGTTAGCGCGGGTCGCGCGCGGC
>JAHRYZ010000286.1 GCA_020621905.1 Rhizobium sp. | reverse complement strand
GAACAAGGCCCAAAGGATCACGTCATGCGTCGCCGCTGCCAAACCTACTTCTTCCATCGCTTTTAAATCCCCGAAATCCAAACGCCCGGCACATGACCGGGCGGTGAAAAAGCTCTGTTGCGGAATTGTGCGGTTGCCGTTGCCGAACGCCCTTATTCCGCTTCAAGCTCCCAGATTGCCTTCTTGCCTTCAAATTTGGTCAAAGGAAGGCGTGCGCCGCACAAAATTCCCTGGCGGCAGTAAGACATCATTATCGTTAAGGGACCGTTAGCGTGAGGGGCGAGCGACGACCTGTCAGCCGAGGAAACGGGCGGCCAGTCCCTCGGGCAGGCGCCGCGGCCGGCCGATGCGATTGACCACGGCAATCACCACCCTGGCGGCGATCAGCAGGTCGCCGGCGCGGCGGATCTCCTGTTCCAGCACCATCTTGGCGCCGCCGGCCTTGGTGGTGACGGTCCGGATCTCCAGCACATCGTCCATGCGGGCCGGCGCCTTGAAGTCGATTTCCATCCGGTGGACGACGAAGACGAGGCCTTCCTCGTCAATCCCGATCAGCGCGCTCTGTTCGACGCCGAGGCAGCGCAGATAGTCCGTTCGGCCGCGTTCGAGGAAGTGCAGATAGCGGGCGTGGTAGACCAGGCCGGAAAAATCCGTGTCTTCATAATAGACGCGCTGCGTGAGGCGGTGTCCTTCGTCCGTCAGTTCTCCACAGAGAGAAATCGTCTTTTGATTCATATTCTTACCTTGTTTTCCCGGCAACCGGAGGCGCACTGCCACATAGCCTTTCCTCGCCCATTGTAGTTCTGTCACAAATTGGCATTATCAGATTTGGGGGCTCACCGGCACAGGAGACTATCATATGAAAATTGCAATCATGGGCGGAGACGGGTTCGTTGGCTGGCCGACTTCCCTGCACCTCTCCGATGCCGGCCACGACGTCCATATCCTCGATAACCTGTCGCGCCGCTGGATCGATACCGAGCTCGGCGTGCAGTCGCTGACGCCGATGGACTCGATCCAGGAGCGCACCCGCATATGGCATGCGGAGACCGGTCGGCGGATCCATTTCCATCTGATTGATCTCGCCAAGGACTATGAACTGCTGAAGAACTGGCTGGCGGAGAACCGCCCCGACGCGATCATCCATTTCGCCGAGCAGCGCGCCGCGCCCTATTCGATGAAGAGCGACCGCCACAAGAACTACACGGTCAACAACAATGTGAGCGCCACGCACAATCTGTTGAACGCGCTGACCGAGCTCAACCTCGATTCGCACCTCGTCCATCTCGGCACCATGGGCGTCTACGGCTATTCGACCATCGGCGCGGCGATCCCGGAAGGCTATCTGCCGGTCGGCATCGAGACGACGCAAGGGGAGACCGTTTCCCAGGAAATCCTCTACCCGAGCAATCCCGGCTCGATCTACCACATGACGAAGTGCCTCGATCAGCTGCTGTTTCAGTTCTACGCCAAGAATGACGGCCTGCGGATCACCGACCTGCACCAGGGCATCGTCTGGGGGACGCACACCGAACAGACGCGCCGCCATCCGCAGCTCGTCAACCGCTTCGACTATGACGGCGACTACGGCACCGTCCTCAATCGGTTCCTGATCCAGGCGGCGATCGGCTATCCGCTGACCGTGCATGGCACGGGCGGACAGACCCGCGCCTTCATCCATATCCAGGACTCGGTGCGCTGCATCGAGATCGCGCTGAAGAACCCGCCGGCGCGGGGCTCGCGCGTCGAGATCTTCAACCAGATGACGGAAACGCACCGCGTGCGCGACCTCGCCGAGATGATCTCGAAGATGACCGGCGCCGAGATCGCTAATGCCCAATCCGCGCAAAGAAGCCCCGGAAAACGACCTGATCGTCACGACCGAGAAGTTCCTCGGCCTCGGGCTCGAGCCGACGACTCTGAAGGGCGGCCTGCTCGACGAGATCGTCGACGTCGCGCGGAAGTTCGCCTATCGCGTCGATCGTTCGCGCGTGCCGGCCGTCTCGGCCTGGACCAAGGACATCGCCAAGACGATCAACCGCGACCCGGAAGGCAAGAAGCTGAAATCCGTGTCATGATGATGGGCACGGAAATGCTGCGCGGCATCCGGCCGCAAACAACGGCCGGCTCGCGCAATGCCTTCGTCACCCTGGTGACCAATGCCGACTACGCGATGGGGGCGGTGGCGCTCGCACGGTCGATCCGGCTGACGGAAAGCCCGGCCGACATCGTCGTGCTCTTTACCGGCGGGGTGGAGGCCGGTGCCCTCCGGCCGCTGGAAGCGCTCGGTTGCCGGCTGGTGGAGGTCGACCACCTGCCGCTCTCGCATGCGTTCAACCTGCGCCATGCGCGCGGCAATCTGCATGCGAATGCGCCCTTCACCAAGGGACGCAAGCCGGCCTTCCACTCGCCGCTCGACAATTTCTGCAAGCTCAGGCTCTGGCAATTGATCGACTACGCCACCTGCGTCTTCATCGATGCGGACGCGATCGTGCTGAAGAACATCGACAAGCTGTTCGACTATCCGGAATTCTCCGCGGCGCCGAACGTCTATGAAAGCCTTGCCGATTTCCATCGGCTGAATTCCGGTGTGTTCGTCGCCAGGCCTTCGCTCGCCACCTTCGGCGCCATGCTCAAGCAGTTGGATGAGCCGGACGTATTCTGGCGGCGTACCGACCAGACATTTCTCGAAACCTTCTTCCCCGACTGGCATGGCCTGCCGGTTTTCATGAACATGCTGCAATATGTCTGGTTCAACCTGCCGGAACTCTGGGACTGGAAAGAGATCGGCGTGCTGCACTACCAGTATGAAAAGCCGTGGGAGGCCGATCACCCGAAGGCGGCGCTGCTCAAGCCTCTGATCGACCTGTGGCACGCCTATTATGCCGGCGAGGGCATTCCTGACGTGGGGGCGCTTGCCAATCCGGTGCCGGTAGCGGCGGCATGAAGGTTCTTGTTTCCGGCGGGACGGGCCTGGTCGGCCGATATGTGGTCGAAGCGCTGCTTTCGGGCGGCTATGACGTCACCGTCGGCGGGCGTTCTGTTCCTCCAGCGGGGTACTTCTCCCGGCCCGTCAAGTTCCGGTCGATGTCGCTCGATCCCGATCTCGATCCGATCGAGGCCTTCGATGAAACCTATGTCTTCGTGCATGCCGCCTTCGATCACGTGACGGGCAAATACCGGGGCGGGGAGGGCGACGATCCGGTGCGGTTCCGCCGGCTCAATCTCGATGGCACGATCAACCTGTTCGATGCGGCCAGGCGGGCGGGCCTCCGGCGCGTCGTCTTCCTGTCCAGCCGGGCGGTCTATGACGGCATTGCGCCGGGGGAACCGTTGGTCGAGACGGTCGAGCTGCATCCGACGAGCCTCTACGGCGAGGTCAAATTGCTGGCGGAGCAGGTGCTGGCGGATATGTCCGGCCCGGGCTTTGCCGGCGCGAGCCTGAGGCTGACCGGCGTCTATGGCGATCTCAGGCCCAACAAGTGGGAAGGACTGTTCGCCGACTACTTGGCGGGCAGGGCAGTGCCCGTGCGGGCCGGATCGGAAGTGCATGGCCGGGATGTCGGCCAGGCCGTGCGCCTGATGCTGGAGAGCGATACGGCGAGAGTGAGCGGCGAGGCATTCAACGTCTCCGACGTCGTTACCGATACACGTAAGATCCTTTTCGCCGTGAAAATGGCGACCGGATGTCCTCATCCACTGCCCGCGCCGGCAGACAAAACGCTCGTGGCGGAGATGGTGACGGAGAAAATCCGCGCGCTCGGCTGGAAGCCCGGCGACGAATCGTTGCTGGAAAGCACGATCCACTGCCTGATGGACAGCGGCCGAACCTGAAGTTCAACCCATCAGATCGGCTTCGTTCCAACCAAGCTCGGCCATTTCCACAGCCCGCGCTTGCGCGTCGTCGCCGACGATGAATTCGTCCAGCTGCGGCGGTTTCACGCTTGTGCCGGAGAGCATGGCATGGACCTGGCCGCGATGATGGGTCTGGTGCTGGAACAGGTGGCTGAGGATGTCGTCGAGACGGTCGGTCTGGATACGGCTGCCGCGATGGACCGCGACGGCGCGGGCGAGCTCGCCTGGCGTCAGGTTGTCGCAGAGCCTAACAAGGCGGCGGTCGACGTCGGCCTGTGCGGCGCGCAGTTCTGCCGGGTCGGCAATGGGTTCCTCTTTTTCCCAGGCCTTCGGGCCGAGCGTACCGCCCTCCAGCGCATCGACATAGAACCAGTCGATGACCAGGATATGGTTGAGCGTCGCCCGGATCGACGGGAAGAAACTTGTGCGTTGTGCCTCGAACTCGCCGGGTCGCAGAAGCGCCACGGCCTTGTGCAGGCGCAGGTTGGCGAGCGCATTGGCGCGGGCGAGCTTGCGGAAGACGCGGGTGGGGTCGAGGGCATCGGTCATGGACGGTCCCTTCTTCGTTGGTACGGCTGTTGCCACGCTATTGCGATCCCGAGCGGCAAACCGATATTAGCCGAGTTCGACGACGACGATCTCGGGTGGTACGCCCAGCCGCACCGGCAATTTGGAAAGTCCAAGACCAGCGGACACGATCAGGTGACGGCCGTTCTCGAACACGTGTCCATAAGCGTAGCGGTTTCCGAAGCGCGACGGCACGAGCGGCGAATAACCGAGTATGCGGATCTGGCCGCCATGGGTATGGCCCGAGAGCGTCAGGGTCACCCGTCCGGGAACGTCGGTGAATATGTCCGGTTCATGGGCCATCAAAATGACAGGCCCGTCGTCGTCTATCTGCGCCATTGTGGCGGGCAGGTCGTCCAGGCCATCGATCCAGCCGGAGCCGTCGGGTGCGGCGTAACCGGGTTC
>JAHRYZ010000285.1 GCA_020621905.1 Rhizobium sp. | reverse complement strand
ACGACGCGATCGTGGTGCTGGAGAACATCGTGCGCCGGCGCAGCCAGGGGCTCGGACCGCGGGCCGCGGCCGTGCTCGGCACGCGCGAGGTGTTCTTCGCCGTCATCGCCACGACGGCCACACTGGCCGCCGTGTTCATCCCGCTCTCCTTCCTGCCGGGTCAGGTGGGCGGGCTGTTCCGCGAATTCGGCTTCGTTTTGGCCTTCTCGGTGACGCTGTCGTCGATCGTGGCACTGACGCTCTGCCCGATGCTCGCCTCGCGCATGCTGACCGCGCACGCGATCGAGCATCACAGCGGGCCGCTGGCCCGATTCGGCGACGCGTTTTCGCGCTTCTATCGCCGGAGCCTCAGCGCCTGCCTCAATGCGCCGATCGTCGTCGTTGCGGTCTGCATCGCCTTCTCGCTCGTCGCCTTTGCCGCCTTCTCGCTGATCACCAGCGAACTCACGCCGCGCGAGGACCGCTCCGCGGTGATGGTGCGCGTCTCGGCGCCGCAGGGGGTGAGCCTCGACTACATGCAGGACCAGATGCAGCGCATCGAAGAGGCGATGAAGCCGCTGCGCGACAGCGGCGAGGTCGCCAACCTGTTTTCGATCTCCGGATTCGGCAGCAACAAGAACAGCGGCTTCATGGTGTTGACCCTTGCCCCCTGGGGGGAGCGGGAGCGCAGCCAGGACGCGATCGTCCAGGACGTGACGCGGATCGCGTCCGGCATTCCGGGCGTCAACGCCTTTGCCATGCAGCCGAACAGCCTGAGGATCCGCGGCGGTGGCAGCGGGCTGCAGTTTGCGCTCGTCGGTTCCAGCCACGAACAACTGACCCAGGCGGCGATCAAGCTGGTGGCGGATCTGGAGGCCGACGGCAGCTTCGACAATCCGCGGCTGTCGAACGACATCAGCCAGGCCCAACTCGGGGTGTCGATCGACCGCGAACGGGCCGCGGATCTGGGGATCGACATCACCGGGCTTGCCCAGGCGCTGCAGTCGCTGCTGGACGGCCGCTCGATCGGCGACGTCTATGTCGACGGCGAGGCCTATCCGGTGAAGCTCGCGTCGACGACGCGGCCGATCGACGATCCGACCGATCTCGAAAACATCTTCCTCAGGACCGCGGATGGCAAGACCGTGCCGATGTCGGTGATCGCCAGCCTGGAGGAGAAGGCGGTGGCGCCGTCGCTGGCGCGCGAACAGCAGCTGGCCGCCGTGCAGGTGACCGCCGGCCTCGGACCCGGGCTGTCGCTCGGAGCGGCGCTGGAGAAGGCGATCGCGCTCGCCGAGCCGAACCTGCCGCCGGGCGCCCGGCTTCTGCCGCTCGCGGAGGCGGCGACGCTCAGCGAAAACAGCGGCGGTATGGGCTCGACCTTCGGCTTTGCCATCGTCATCATCTTCCTGGTGCTGGCGGCCCAGTTCGAAAGCGTGCTGTCGTCGATCATCATCATGGCGACGGTGCCGCTGGGGCTCGCCTGTGCCGTGTTCGCGCTGCTGCTGACCGGGACGAGCCTCAACGTCTACAGCCAGATCGGCCTCGTCATGCTGGTCGGGATCATGGCGAAGAACGGCATCCTGATCGTCGAATTCGCCAACCAGCTGCGCGATCGCGGGCAGGGGGTGCGCGAAGCGATCGAGAATGCCGCCAATCTGCGTCTTCGTCCGGTGATGATGACGATGATCGCCACGATCCTCGGCGGCGTGCCGCTGGTGCTGGCCCACGGGGCGGGCGCCGAGGCGCGCATCGCGCTCGGCTGGGTGATCGTCGGCGGGCTCGGTTTTGCCACGGTCGTCACGCTCTACGTGACGCCGCTCGCCTATCTGGGGCTGGCGCGCTTCTCGAAGCCGCATGCCGACGAGGAGGCGCGGCTGCACAAGGAAATGCAGGTCGCCGCGGCGATCGAGGCGGCCGAGTGATCCGCTTCGCCGCCTGGCCGAAAGACGGGAGGAACGGTCCATGAGCAAACGCGAGATCGCCATCAGGACCGGGGACGGCACTGCAAAGGCCGGGCTGTTCCTGCCCGGTGCCGCGAGCCCGGCCGTCATTCGCCCGGGCGTGGTGCTCTACATGGACGCTTTCGGTCCTAGGCCGGCGCTCGACCACATGGCCGAACGGTTGTCGGGCGAGGGCTATGTCGTGCTGGTGCCGGACCTGTTCTACCGCTTCGGCGCCTATGGTCCGTTCGATGCGAAGACCGCGTTCAGGCAGGAGGCGAGCGCCAGGCAGTTGCGGGCGATGATCGACGGCACGCGCCAGGCGATGACGGCGGCCGATACGGCCTATTTCCTCGATGCGCTTTCCGATGCCGGGGCCGGCGGTCCGGCCGGCGTGGTCGGCTATTGCATGGGCGGTTCGCGGGCGCTGTCTGCGGCGGCGGCCTATCCGGAGCGGATCGCGGCGGCCGCGAGCTTTCACGGCGGCAACCTGGCGAGCGACAAGCCGGACAGCCCGCACCTGAAGGCGGCCTCCATCAAGGCGCGCGTGCATATCGGCGCGGCCGGCGTCGACGGGTCGTTCACGCCGGAGCAGGCGGCACGTCTCGTCGAGGCTTTCCGCACGGCCGAGGTGGATTTTCTGCTCGAGAACTATGTCGGCATGGCGCATGGCTGGTGTGTGCCGGACCACAGCGTCTACGACGAGGCCGGGGCCGAGCGGCACTGGCGGCGGTTGACCACTTTCCTGGGCGAGACGCTGAAGGCGTGATCGCCCGGCGTCAGTTGCCTTCGGCGCCCGGACCGACGACGACAAAGACATTGCCCGCGGGTTCGGGCCGCAGGTAGACATTCTTCAGGGCGGGGGCGCCGTTCTTCAGGATGTCGGCGAAGATCTGGTCGATCGCCTCGCTGCGCTGGCCGGAGACGAAGAAATAGTGGCGCCAGCTTTCCGGGTCGAGCAGGATGTAGTTCGCATTCTGCGCCAGCGGTTCGGCCGAGCCGTCGAGATTGGTGAGCGTCCTGCCGAGCCGCGCCGTGTTGTACATGCGCGTGGTCACCTGGAGGGCCGGATCGTCCGCGTTGACGAAGACGAAGATCTCGTCGGCAAAGCCGAGTTTTTCCATCCATAGCCGGTGATCGGGCAGCGCCGTTTCCGGGACGGCGAAGAGGATGCGTTTCACCAGGCCGGCGGGCAGGTCGGGGGTCGCCTCGGCCAGATGGCGGAAGACTTCTCCGGCCATCGAATGGCCGACGATCATCACCGGGCGATCCGCCAGCGGCAGGCCTGGGCCGCGCAGCCCGGCCATTTTCCGGAGCAGAAGGATCAGCCTTTCGCTCGCCGCCTTGGCGTTCAGCACCGGGAATTCGGTCATCGAAATCCAGGACGGCCAGTTGAACATGATGACATCGGCATTGGCACCCTTGGCCAGTTCACCCATGGTGTAGAGGCCGAACTCGCCGTCCGGGTCGGGGCCGAAGCCGTGCACGAACAGCACCAGCGGGCGTGGCGTGCCATCGGCGGACGGCGTGAAGCTCGCCAGCGCTGCTTCGAGATCGCCGAGCGCAAAGTGCTTGCCGTCGGGGGTGACGAGGCCGAAACTCTCGTCGGTGATGTCACCGGCGGCCGCCGTCTGGGGCTTGAGGATCATCGTCACCATGGCAGCGTAATTCCACCAGACATAGCCGCTGGCGGCGCCGAGGAGGACAAGGATGATGACGAGGCCTTTGAGGACGGTTCTCATGAAGACCATCTAACCCAAGGCCATTTCGCACCGCAATGCTTTCGCGCGGCCCATTTGTGCATTACCGTCGGCGGGCATGGTCTCGACACTGGACAAGCGGGAGCGACTTGGCCCATAGCTCGGTCCTCTGTCGACATACTGCCGAGGCGGCAACGGAGACGGTTCGCATGGCCTTGAAGGATGTCGTCGCAGGGGTTCGCAACGAGGCGGGGATCACGACCGTGCTCGGCATCCTCAAGCAGGGCTTCGGTGAGCGTTTCCAGACCGGCCAGTCCTTCCGCGAGCAGCACAGCCACACGACCTCCTATCTCCCGGCCCAGCTTCCCGACGGTGTCGTCTTCGTCGAGACGAGCGACGACGTGAAGACGGTGGTGAAGACCTGCGCGGCCCACAAAGTGCCGATGATCCCGTTCGGCACCGGCTCCTCGCTCGAAGGCCATATCAACGCGCCGAGCGGCGGCATCCAGTCGATTTCACCCGATGAACAAAGTGCTGTCGGTCAATGCCGGGGACCTCGGCTGCACCGTGGGCCGGCATCACGCGCAGGCTCAACACCTATCTGCGCGACACCGGCCTGTTCTTCCCGATCGATCCCGGCGCGAATGCCTCGATCGGCGCCAACCTCGACGCGCCTCAGGCGCAATGCGGTGCTACGGCACGATGAAGGACAATGTGCTGGCACTCACCGTGGTCACCGCCGACGGCGAGGAGATCAGGACCGCGCAGCGCGCCCGCAAGTCGTCGGCCGGCTATGATCTCACCCGGCTGTTCGTCGGCGCGGAGGGCACGCTCGGCATCATCACCTCGATCACGCTCAAGCTGCAGGGCATTCCGGCGAAGATTTCCGGCGGTGTCTGCGCCTTCCCGAGCCTCAAGGCGGCTTGCGACACCGTGATCATGACCATCCAGATGGGCATTCCGGTCGCTCGCATCGAGCTGCTGGACGAAATGCAGATGAAGGCGGTCAACGCCTATTCCAAGCTTTCCTATCCGGAGAAGCCGACGCTGTTCGTCGAGTTCCACGGCACCGAGGAGACGGTCGAGCTGCAGGCCGCGCAGTTCCGGGAAATCGCCGCCGAGTACGGGTCGGACGAATTCCGCTATACCGCCAATGCCGAGGAGAGGGCGCAGCTGTGGAAGGCGCGCCACAATGCCTACTGGGCCGGCCGGGCGCTGGCGCCGGAACTGAACGGGTTGTCGA
>JAHRYZ010000284.1 GCA_020621905.1 Rhizobium sp. | reverse complement strand
TCTCCAACATCATCGGCGTGATCGACGAGATCGCCTTCCAGACGAACCTGCTGGCGCTGAACGCCGGCGTCGAGGCGGCACGCGCCGGCGAGGCAGGCAAGGGGTTTGCGGTCGTGGCTCAGGAAGTGCGGGAGCTGGCGCAGCGTTCCGCCCAGGCGGCGAAGGAGATCAAGGACCTGATCCGCAATTCCAGCGCGGAGGTCGAAAGCGGGGTCAAGTTGGTCAAGGATACCGGTGACGCGCTGAAGACGATCGAAGCCTATATCGTCACCGTCAACCAGCACATGGATGCGATCGCCATTTCGGCCCGCGAACAGGCGCTGGGGCTCTCCGAGGTCAATACGGCCGTCAACCAGATGGACCAGGTCACGCAGAAGAATGCGGCCATGGTCGAGGAAGCCAATGCCTCCAGCGCGACGCTGGCGACGGAATCGCGGCGCCTGCGCGAACTCATCCGGCAGTTCCAGCTCGCCGACGGTGCGCGCGCGGCCGTTGCCCAGCTTCGGCAGGCCGGCGCGGAAATGGCGGCGGCGCGGCCACGATATGCCGCTCGCGGCTGATCGGACGATTAACCGCCCCGACCAGGCGGTCCATTGAGCAAGCACGCGGCCCGCAGTTCGTCTGCGGGCCGCTTTCCTGTGTAATGGCCTTTTCGGTTTTCTTTCCGGTCGCCGAGGGGCAAATATGGCGACCCATGAAAGACGATTCGCCCGGACTGTTCGGCCCGCTCCCCTCTTCCCGCGTCGTGCCGGTTCTGGTGCCGATGCCGGCGCCGGTCGCCTATAGCTATGCGGTGCCCGATGGCATGCCCGTGGAGGCGGGCTCTATCGTGCAGGTGCCGCTCGGGCCGCGCCAGGTCGTCGGCATGGTCTGGGACGGCGAGGAAACCAATTCCGACGATCCGAAGAAGCTTCGGCCGATCACCAAGGTCTTCGACTGTCCGCCGCTCGACAAGCCCATGCGCAGCTTCCTCGACTGGGTCGCCGCCTATACGCTCTCGCCACCGGGCTATGTGGCCCGCATGGCGCTTCGCGCGCCGGCCGCCTTCGATCCGGAGCCGATGGTCGAGGGTTTCCGCTTCTCCGGCATGGAGCCGGAAAGGATGACCCCGGCGCGGCGCAAGGTGCTCGATCTCGCCGGCGACGGGCTTTCCTGGACCAAGAGCGGCCTTGCCCATGCGAGCGGGGTGTCGACCAGCGTGATCGACGGTCTGGCCGCCCAGGGCGTGTTCGAAACCGTGTTCCTGCCTCCGCCGCCGCTGGTGGCGAGACCCGATCCAGAGTTCGCCGAGCATCGTCTCGCTGGGCCGCAGAAGGAAGCCGCGGACGAAATTCTCGAAGGCATCCGCAAGGGCGGGTTCTCGGTGGCGCTGATCGACGGTGTTACGGGCTCGGGCAAGACGGAGGTCTATTTCGAGGCGATCGCCGAAACGCTGCGGCAGGGACGGCAGGTGCTTATCCTGCTGCCGGAGATCGCGCTTACCGCCAATTTCCTTGAACGTTTCCAGGATCGCTTCGGCGCCAAGCCGGGCGAATGGCATTCGGATCTGGCAACCCGCACTCGTGAGAAGGTCTGGCGACAGGCCGCGACCGGCGAGATCCGCGTGGTTGCCGGGGCGCGCTCGGCGCTCTTCCTGCCGTTCGAGGATCTGGGGCTGATTATCGTCGACGAAGAGCATGACCCTGCCTTCAAGCAGGAAGACCGTGTCTTCTACAATGCGCGCGACATGGCTGTGGTGCGGGCGCGGATCGCCGGCTTCCCGGTCGTGCTGGTCTCGGCGACCCCTTCCGTCGAGAGCCAGGTGAATTGTCAGGCTGGCCGCTATAGGCGCATCCACCTGCCGACGCGGTTTGCCGATGCGGCCATGCCGGATCTGCATCTGATCGACATGCGCCGCCATCCGCCGGAGCGGGGCGGCTTTCTGTCGCCTTTGCTGTTGAGGGCGGTCGGCAGGACGATCGAGCGCAAGGAACAGGCGCTGCTCTTCCTCAACCGACGTGGCTATGCGCCGCTCACCCTCTGCCGCGTCTGCGGCCACCGGTTCCAGTGCCCGCAATGCTCGAGCTGGCTGGTGGAGCACCGATTCCGCGGCCAGATCCAGTGCCACCAGTGCGGCTATTCCGAGCCGACACCGCAGGCCTGCCCGGAATGCGGCACGCTCGACCACCTGGTCGCCTGCGGCCCCGGCGTCGAGCGCATTGCCGAGGAGGTCGAGAGGCATTTTCCCGATGCGCGCACGCTGGTGCTGTCCTCCGACCTCGGCGGGGTGAAGAGGCTCAGGCTGGAGCTCGAAGCGATCGCCAATGGCGAGGCCGATATCGTCATCGGCACCCAGCTCGTCGCCAAGGGTCACAATTTCCCGCTGATGACGCTGGTCGGCATTGTCGACGCCGATATCGGCCTTGCCAATGGCGATCCGCGTGCGGCCGAGCGCACCTTCCAGCTGTTGTCGCAGGTGACCGGCCGGGCCGGCCGCACCGGTCGCAAGAGCCACGGCTTGTTGCAGACCTTCCAGCCGATGCATCCGGTCATGCAGGCGCTGGTCTCCGGCGATGCCTCGGCCTTCTACGAACGGGAGATCGCCGAGCGCGAGCGGGCAGCCCTTCCGCCCTTCGGCCGTCTGGTCTCGATCATCGTCTCGGCCGACAGCCGCGCCGAGGCGGAAACCCATGCACGACAGCTGCGCCAGTCGGCGCCGGTCGAGCGCGACATCGCCATCCTCGGTCCGGCGGAAGCACCCTTGGCCCTGATCCGCGGCAGGCATCGCTTCCGGCTTCTCGTGCACGGCCGGCGCACCAGCGACATGCAGGGTTTCGTTCGGGCGATGCTCGCCAACGGGCCGAAGGAGCGACGTTCGATCCAGGTTCAGGTCGATGTCGATCCGCAGAGCTTCCTCTAGGTTCGACCGACGTCGTGGCAAAGCAGCGCAAAACTGCGGAAAAATGCCGGCCCGCCAATATCTCGAAGGGTCGCTTTGTGCGATAAGCGCGACGTTCGATTTGCTTTGAGACGGGGATCAAGCATGGAGTTCTATTTTCCGACGGAATTCGGCGAGCAACTCGCCTTTTGCGCCGCGGCGGCCGCTGCATTGATCGGTGCGCTGGTCATGTTTGCGCCGGGCGTGGCGCTCAAGTTCTTCGCCCTGCAGCCGCGCGAGCTTCGGCCCGAAGGCTATGGCGCTACCCGATCCGCCGGCGGCCTGATCCTCGGCTTCTCGGCGACCGCCCTTATCCTGGCCCAGCCGACGCTCTATCTAGCCTTCGGTGCGGCCATGGCTTTGGCTTGCTTCGGACGAATCCTGTCGATCATGTCTGACCGGGGAAATACGATCCGCAATTTTCTACTTCTGGTAGTGGAAATCCTGCTTGCAGCATTGCCGCTCTTCTATGTCTTCGGACTCGTCTGACGAGAAAGATCGCGGTGTTGACACATGCTCTGACCAATTTGGCGCAGATTCGGAGAAATTTGCGGCCAAGGCCTTGTCCTTAAGGCTTATTCCGTTATTACGCGTGTTGCGAGTCCACAGTTCCTATGCTAGACGGACCGCGAAATTCGAAAAACGCAAGCGGGTGACCTTTGTGTTTTTCAAGAAAACCTAACGATATCAGGGCGATATCGCTCCCATTCACGGGTGGCGAAAGTCTTGGATCAAAAGCAGGGAATATTTTGCCCGTGGCAGACACATCCCAAGTGATTTCAGGCGTGGCGGAGCGCTATGCGTCGTCGCTTTTCGAGTTGGCCCTCGAGGCTGGCTCGCTCGACGCTGTCGGCGCCGATCTCAACCGTTTCCAGGCCATGATCGATTCGAGCGACGACCTGAAGCGGTTGGTGCTTTCTCCGGTATTCTCGGCCGAGGACCAGACCAAGGCCGTCGTCGCGCTTTGCGAGAAGGCCGGTCTCGATGCCCTCGTCGCGAACTTCCTCAAGGTCGTGGCCGGCAATCGCCGTCTGTTCGCCGTTTCCGGCATGATCGCCTCCTTCCGCCAGATCGCCGCCCGTCATCGCGGCGAGATCACGGCCGAGGTCGCGTCTGCCCCTGCGCGGACGTCTGAACAGGAAAACGAACTGAAGGCGGCGCTGAAGAGCGTCACCGGCAAGGACGTCACGATCGTTGTTACGATCGACCCGTCCATTCTCGGTGGTCTGATCGTCAAGGTCGGCTCGCGCCAGATCGACACGTCTCTTCGCACCAAACTTTCCACCCTTAAGCTTGCACTGAAAGAGGTTGGCTGATGGATATCCGCGCCGCGGAAATTTCCGCAATTCTGAAAGATCAAATCAAAAACTTCGGCAAAGAGGCGGAAGTCTCCGAAGTCGGCCAGGTGCTTTCCGTCGGTGACGGTATCGCCCGCGTCTACGGTCTCGACAACGTCCAGGCCGGCGAAATGGTCGAATTCCCCGGTGGCATCCGTGGCATGGCGCTGAACCTCGAAGCCGACAATGTCGGTGTCGTTATTTTCGGTTCGGACCGTGACATCAAGGAAGGCGACACCGTCAAGCGGACCGGCGCCATCGTCGACGTCCCGGTCGGTCCGGAACTGCTCGGCCGCGTCGTCGACGCGCTCGGCAATCCGATCGACGGCAAGGGCCCGATCAATGCGACCCGCCGTTCGCGCGTCGACGTCAAGGCTCCGGGCATCATTCCGCGCAAGTCGGTTCATGAGCCGATGTCGACCGGCCTCAAGGCCATCGATGCGCTCATCCCGGTTGGTCGCGGCCAGCGCGAGCTGGTCATCGGTGACCGTCAGACCGGCAAGACCGCCATCATTCTCGACACGATCCTCAACCAGAAGGCCATTCACGACAATGGTCCGGACTCGGAAAAGCTGTATTGCGTCTACGTCGCGATCGGCCAGAAGCGTTCG
>JAHRYZ010000283.1 GCA_020621905.1 Rhizobium sp. | reverse complement strand
ACCGCGACGGCCGCCTCGGCAATGGCGTCGGCCTCGACACGCCGGCCGGCACCGTTGAAGTCCTGCACGCCATGGTCGCCGAAGGCTATGCGCTTGAGGCTTTGCCGGCCGATGGCGACGCGCTGATGACCCATCTGATGGCCGGCCCGACCAATGCGGCGACCGACGGGCGCGAGATCCGCGAAGTCCTGTCTGCAAGCGATTACATAAGCTTCTTCGAAAGTCTTCCGGAAAAGGTTCAGCAGGACGTCACCGCGCGCTGGGGCGCGCCGGAGACGGATCCCTTCTTCCTCGATGGCCGGTTTGCCCTGCCGCTGTCGCGCCTCGGCAATGTCGTGGTCGGCATCCAGCCAGCGCGCGGCTACAATATCGAGCCGAAGGAAACCTATCATTCGCCGGACCTCGTGCCGCCGCACGGCTATCTCGCCTTCTACGCCTATCTGCGCCGGCAGTTCGACACCCATGCGGTGATCCACATGGGCAAGCACGGCAACCTGGAGTGGCTGCCGGGCAAGGCGCTGGCGCTGTCGGAAACCTGCTACCCGGAAGCCGTCTTCGGCCCGCTGCCGCATCTCTATCCCTTCATCGTCAACGACCCGGGCGAGGGCACCCAGGCCAAGCGCCGCACCTCCGCCGTCATCATCGACCACCTGGCCGCCGCTGACGCGTGCCGAGAGCTACGGGCCGCTGAAGGACCTGGAGGCGCTGGTCGATGAACCATTGAGGCCGAGGGCGGCGATCCGCGCCGGCTGAAACTGCTCAAGAAACAGATCCTCGACCTCATCGCCGATATCGGCCTCGACCAGGACGCCGGCATCGCCCGGGTCGAGGCGGAGGAAAGCGCGCTCGAAAAGCTCGACGCCTATCTCTGTGACCTGAAGGAAATGCAGATCCGCGACGGCTGCACATTTTCGGCCTTGCGCCCGAAGGCCGGCTGCTGACCGATCTCACCGTGGCGCTTGCGCGTGTTCCGCGCGGTTTGGGCGAAGTGGCGATCAGAGTTTGCAGCGGGCGATTGCGGCGGACTCCATCTGATCTCCCTTGAGGGGAGATGCCGGCGAAGCCGACAGGGGGGATCGCAATTGATTCCTTCCGAGGTTCACCTCTGGCCTGCCGGCCATCCCCCTCAAGGGGGATCGGCGCTGCTGCTGGCGCGGGGTTCCTTCGCCCCGCTTGCGGGGAGAAGGTGCCAGGGCGGATGAGGGGCTGCCTTTCGACCCCCTCGACTGCATCATGTCCGACCCCTGGACCGGTCCGAGACCCGCCATCCTCGCCGATCTGACCGACGCCCCCTGGCGCACCCGGGGCGACACCGTCGAGCGCATCGAAATCCTTGCCGCACGACTGGTGGACGGCACCGCGTCCTGCCCCGAAGGCTGGCCCGCCACGCGCGCCGTGCTCGAGGAAATCGAAACCCGCCTCAAGCCGTCGATCATCCGCTCCGGTCCGGCCGAGATCGCGGGCCTGCTCACCGGCCTTGCCGGGCGCTTCGTGCCCCCCGGTCCCTCCGGCGCGCCGACGCGTGGCCGCCCCGACGTGCTGCCCACCGGCCGCAACTTCTATTCGGTCGACAGCCGCGCTGTACCGACACCGGCCGCTTACGAACTCGGCAAGAAATCCGCCGAACTTCTGATCGCCCGCTACGTGCAGGACCACGGCGAGTGGCCCACCTCGTTCGGCCTGACCGCCTGGGGCACCTCGAACATGCGCACCGGCGGCGACGACATCGCCCAGGCGCTGGCGCTGATCGGGGTGAAGCCGCTGTGGGACATGGCCTCGCGCCGCGTCACCGGCTTCGAAATCCTGCCGCAGGCCATCCTCGGCCGCCCGCGCGTCGACGTGACGCTGCGCATTTCCGGCTTCTTCCGCGATGCCTTCCCGGAACAGATCGCGCTCTACGACAAGGCGGTGCGGGCCGTGGCAGGCCTCGACGAGGATGAGGCGGACAACCCGATCGCCGCCCGGGTGCGGGCCGAGACCGCGCGGCTGGTGGCCGACGGACTGGACGAGAAGGCGGCCGCCCGCCGCGCCGGCTACCGCGTCTTCGGTTCCAAGCCCGGCGCCTATGGCGCAGGCCTCCAGGCGCTGATCGATGAAAAGGGCTGGGAGCGCCGCGGCGATCTTGCCGAAGCCTATCTCGTCTGGGGCGGCTACGCCTATGGCGCGGGCGAAGACGGTAAGGCCGAGCGCGGTCTGTTCGAGGAACGGCTGCGGACAGTGCAGGCGGTGGTGCAGAACCAGGACAATCGCGAGCACGACCTGCTCGACAGCGACGACTACTACCTGTTCGAAGGCGGCATGACGGCGGCGATCGAGCATGTCGCAGGTGCCCGCCCGACCGTCTACCACAACGATCATTCGCGGCCGGAAAAGCCGGTGATCCGCACGCTCGAGGAGGAGATCGGCCGCGTCGTGCGCGCCCGCGTCGTCAACCCGAAGTGGATCGACGGCGTGATGCGCCATGGCTACAAGGGCGCCTTCGAGATCGCCGCGACCGTCGACTACATGTTCGCCTTTTCCGCCACGACCGGCGCCGTGCGCGACCACCATTTCGAGGCGGTCTATCAGGCCTTCGTGCTGGACGAACGCGTGCGCGATTTCATGGCGGAGAAGAACCCGGCGGCGCTCCGAGAAATGTCCGAACGGTTGATCGAGGCGATCGACCGGGGGGTGTGGACGCCGCGCAGCAATTCGGCGATGTTCGACCTTTCGCGGCTCGCGCGCGGCGGTGCCGATGCTTGAAGCAGGCGGCGGAAAGATGTACATAAAGATGTACGTGGAGGTGTCGTGATGGCCCATGTGAATGTCAGCGAATTTCGCCAGAACCTGGCCTCGCATCTCGACGAGGTGGCCGACAGCCGTGCGCCGCTCGTCGTCACCCGAGGCAAGGGTAAGTCCGTCGTCGTTCTGTCGGAAGAAGAGTACGAGAGCATGGTCGAGACGCTGCATCTGCTCGCCAGCCCCATCAATGCAGAACATCTGCGGGCATCGATTGCGGAACTCGATGCCGGGCAGGGCGCTGAACGACAGCTTGCCGGGGAGAAGCCATGAGGCTCGTCTGGTCGGAGAGGTCCTGGTCGGACTATCTCCACTGGCAGGAGGCGGATCGGGCTATGCTCGATAAGACAAATATCCTGATCCGGGAGTGCATGCGCACTCCGTTTTCCGGCACCGGCAAACCCGAACCGCTGAAGGGAGAACTTCAGGGCTTCTGGTCCCGGCGCATCTCCGGTGAGCACCGGTTGGTCTATCGCGTCACCGGCTCAGGCGATACACAGGAATTGCAGATTGCGGCCTGCCGCTACCACTACCGTTGAAATTGGGAGACATGCGATGAGCGACGAACACGAAGGCAGCGAAGCCGATCTGGCCCGCCACGCGGAGAAGATGGCGAAGAAGAAGGCCGCGCGTGAGAAGATCATGGCGACCAAGACCGGCGAGAAGGGGCTGATCATCGTCCACACCGGCAAGGGCAAGGGCAAGTCCTCCGCCGCCTTCGGCATGATCTTCCGCCATATCGCCCATGGCCGGAAATGTGCGGTCGTGCAGTTCATCAAGGGCGCCATGTCGACCGGCGAGCGCGACCTGATCCTCAAGCACTTTTCCAACCTGTGCGAATTCCACACCATGGGCGAGGGATTTACCTGGGAAACCCAGGACAAGGCGCGCGACATCGCCATGGCCAGGGCGGCCTGGGAAAAGGCCAAGGAGCTGATCCGCGATCCGGGAAATTCCATGGTCCTGCTCGACGAGATCAACATCGCCATTCGCTACGATTACATCGACATCGCGGAGGTGGTCGAGTTCCTGGAGAGCGAGAAGCCGGAGATGACGCATGTCGTGCTGACCGGCCGCAATGCCAAGGACGAACTGATCGAGATCGCCGATCTGGTAACCGAGATGGAACTGGTGAAGCACCCGTTCCGCTCCGGCATCAAGGCGCAGATCGGCGTGGAGTTCTAGGCGGAGAGAATCTAGCTCCGCTCGCCGGGCGGACGGGGCATCGCCTTCAGGATTGCCGCCGTCTCCGCATTGGCGGGAAAGAAGGATTCGATTGCCAGTTCCGACAGCGTGATGTCGAGCGGCGTGCCGAACACCGTCGTCATCGACAGGAACGAAAGCACGCCGGCCTCGGTCTCGATCTCCAGCGGTACGGCGATGTCGCCGAGATTGCGCGGGACGCCCGTCATAGCGCGCCGCGTCGTCGGCGGTACCGGCAAGGCGATGAGCTCTTCTAGAAGCGCGCGCAGCACCGGGTCGCCGCTGGCGGCGATCTGCTGCTGCAGCCGCTCCAGCAGATGGTTGCGCCATTCGGCAAAGTTGATGATCCGGAGGCCAAGGCCATCGGGATGAAGGCTGAGGCGAAGCACGTTGACCGGCGGCGCAAGCAGTCTTTCGTCCGTAACGCCGGCAAGCAGGAGGCCAAGGGCCGCATTGGCGCAGACCAGCGTCCAGTGGCGGTCCACGGCGAGCGCCGGGAAAGGCTCGTGCCCCTTGAGAATGAGGTCGATTGCCTCCCGGGCGGCCACGAGGGCCGGATCGTCCAGCGATCGCTGAGCGAAGACCGGCGCATAGCCGGCGGCGATCAGGATCGGATTGCGCTCGCGCAACGGCACGCCCAGCCGCTCGGTCAGATGCAGCAGCAGGTCGCGGCTGGGCGCCGCGCGCCCGCTTTCGATGAAGCTCAGGTGCCGCTGCGAGATTTCGGCGTCGAGCGCCAGGTCGAGCTGGCTCAGATGGCGCCGCCGCCGCCATTCGCGCAGGATGTCACCCAGGCTCCGGGCGGTCATGCGGCCGCCGGGACCTTGTCGAGGAAGCCGTTGACCTCCCTCAGCCGGCCGTCCTCGACGATGGCAAAGTCGGTTCCCTTGATCATCTCGTCATTGTCGGCCGGACCGAGCTTCCAGGAGAAGCGCAGGCGGTCGCCATAGCCGTCCGCAGCAAGCAGG
>JAHRYZ010000282.1 GCA_020621905.1 Rhizobium sp. | reverse complement strand
GGAACGCGACCCCTTACGAGATCGAGTGAGGGCGTGCGTCATCGGCGTTCAGGCGCCGAGATCATCGTCCGCCAAGGCTTTCGTGGCGGCTTCGGCCTCCGTGAGCAGGCCTTGCCAGTCGTCCGGCGGACGGCCCTGTTTCAACATCTTGGCGAAGACACGATAAGCGTCCGTCGGGCTTTCATAGGCTCGCTTGGTATTGTCGTCGTTCACCCAGGCCAGAATGATGATCCGGTCTTTGGCGCTGAACCGGAAGAATAGCCGATATTGCGCAACGTATTTGCCACGGAACCAGTGTTTGTAGCCCTCACCGAGCGTGCTCCCCATTCGGAACCTGGAGTGAGATGGATCGGCGGGGATTTCCTCGAAAGCCATCTTCATCGTGGCTGCCAGCAGTTTGGCATTGCGCCGCGTCTTGTAATTTTCCGGGTCATTCGCCCGGTCGTGCCTCACGGCCGCGATCATTGCCCGGTACTGCGCGAGGAAAAGGGGATGGAGGAACAGCCGCCATCCGTTGATCATAATTTCAGTCATCGTCGAGTGGGCTATCAAGATCGACGGAGACATCGCCTACAAGATCACGGCCTTCCTGCAGGAGCTCCAGACTCAACGGAACGGGCGCTTGGGGATTGCGGGCGATATCGTGCGCAAGGAAGGTAAGGAACGCCCCCAACGCGGGGTCCTCTTCGGTCTCTTCTCGCTTCGCTTCAATGATCACCGTGCCATCAGGCATCGCCTTGAAGACGATTGCGCCTTTGGAGACGCCCAGCATCTTGCGGATAGCCGCGGGAACCGTGGTCTGTCCCCGTTCCGTGATCGTGGCGTCGATTTCCAGAGTCGCTGTCGTGCTCATATCAGCCTCCTACAGAGGATCCATGTAATGCAAATGCATTGTGCTGTCAATGTGACACGTTCTTGGGATCACTCACGCTCCCAGTTCCTCCACCATCAGATCGATGAACCGCCTGACGCGGGGTTCGAGCAGGCGTTTGTCGGGGTAGAGCGCGATGATCGGCACGTCGCCGGAGCCGTGCTCGGGCAAGATCCGGCGCAAACGCCCGGCTGCAAGGTCCTCGGCGACCAGAAAATCCGGGAGGAAGGCGATGCCGAGGCTGGCGCGTGCGGCGTCCAGCAGCGCCTCGCCGCTGTCGAGCCGCAACCGGCTCCGCCCCTGCGCCTTGATCCATCCGCCCTGTTCGCCGGGAAAGTGCCAGGTCTGGCGCTGGTTGCGGCTGCTGAAGACGAGGCAGTCATGGGCGGCGAGTTCATCGAGATCCGTCGGCTCCCCCCGCGCGGCGATGTAGGCGGGCGAAGCGCAGAGCATGGCCCGGCAGCGGGCGACGACCCGCGAGACGAAGCTCGAATCCGCGCTGGTGACGCCGATCCTGATGGCCAGGTCAAATCCTTCCTCGACGATGTCGGCGACCCGGTCGGTGAAGCTCACCTCGACCTGAATGTCGGGCCATGACTTCAGGTATTTCCCGATGATCGGGAGAAGCACGTGCCGCCCGTAGGCGTCGGGTACCGTCAATCTCAGCACGCCGCGCGGCATGCCGCTCGTTCCTGCCACGCTTGCCTCCGCTTCGTCGACCGAGGCGAGGATCTGCAATCCACGTTCGTAGAGCAGCCGTCCTTCGTCGGTCGGGCTCAGCGTGCGCGTCGTGCGATTGAGCAGGCGCACACCTAGCCGGTCCTCCAGGCGCATGACGGCCTTGCCCGCCGCCGAGCGCGAGAGGCCCATGGCCTTGCCGCCGGCGATGAAACTGCCGGCGTCGACCACCGCCATGAACACCTGGATGTCGTTCAGATTGGCACGCAGCATCAGCTCACTCCGCTCGTTCGCTTCTGTGTCGACGCCCATTCGCCAATCAACCGGCTATAGTGGCCATGCTTTGCGGCAGCTCTAGACCGGGAAGCGGAACGACGACAGGAAGGAAGAGACATGGCACAAACACTTCACCGTTTGAACCCGCCGACTTTGCCCGATGCGGGCGCACTCGGCTATTCGCAGATCAGCGTCATGGAGCCCGGCAGGCTCGCCTTCGTTTCCGGACAGGTCGCCTGGCGGGCGGGCGGCGAACCCGCCCCTGATTCCCTTGGCGAGCAGGCCCGTCTGGTCTGCGCCAATGCCAAGGCGGCGCTCGATGCGATCGGTGCTGCCCCACAAGACATCGTCATCGTGCGCGTCTACATGACGGATCTCACGCCCGAGCGTATCGCCGAGGCCATGCCGCATATCACCGCCTTCTTCGACGGCGCTAAGCCGAGCCTCACCGGCGTCGGGGTCGCCGCCCTTGCCGGGCCTGATCTGCAGATGGAAATGGAAATGACCGTCCGGCTTCCCGATTGACGGCGGGGTAGCCTGGCTTTTGGCATGAGCGGGCGGGCAACGCCCGCCCGCCTACGGAGGTTCAGCCGAACAGCGGCTGCGGGTGGGGTTTCAGAAAAGCCTCGACGATCTCAGGGCCGACGTCGTCCAGCGTTGCCGGTGACCATTTCGGATTGCGGTCCTTGTCGATGATGGCGGCACGGATGCCCTCGTAGAAGTCCGGGGTCTTCAGCGTCTGCGCGGTGGCGGCAAATTCGCGGGCCAGGCAGGTTTCTAGATCCGGCGAGGTGCGGCCGGCGCGCAGCAGCGCCAGCGTCACCTTCAGGCTGGTCGGCGATTTCGTCAGCATGGTCGCCTTGGCCTTCGCGGCGAAGTCACTCTCCTCGGCGTCGAGCGCGGCGATGATCTGCTCGACGGTGTCGAAGGCGAAGCAGCGATCGATCAGGGCGCGGTTTGCGGCGAACAGGCCCTCCGGCGCGGGCGTGGCGAAGGTCGCGATCAGGTCGGATACGGCCTTTGCATCGGCGCCGGCGGGCAGGGCGGCGAGGCGTTGGCAAGGGCGGTCAGATCGCTGGCGGAACAAAGCAGTCGGCAGCCGGCGGCGATCGCGTCGCCCGGGCCGATGGGCTCGCCGACAATCCCATATAGGTGCCGAGTTCGCCCGGCGCCCGCGACAGAAGCTGTCGCGCCGACATCAGGGAAGAAGCCGATGCCGGTTTCCGGCATGGCGAGCTTCGTCGTGTCGGTGGCGATGCGGTGGCTGGCATGGCCGGAAAGGCCCACACCGCCGCCCATGGTGATGCCTTCGATGATGACGACATAGGGTTTCGGATAACGGCCGATGCGGCCGTTCAGCCGATATTCCTCGCGCAGGAAGGTCGCCGCTTCCGGGTCGCCGGTGCGGCCGCTCTCATAGAGCATGCGGATATCGCCGCCGGCACAGAAACCACGCTCGCCCTCGCCGGTGACGAGGACCGCGGCGATCGCCGGATCGGCCTCGAAGCTGTCCAGCGCCGCCTCGATCTGGCGGATCATGGCCAGCGACAGGCTGTTGATGATGCGCGGGCGGTTCAGCGCGATCAGGCCGAGTGCGCCGGTGCGGCCGGTGAGAACTTCCTCGCCGGTCAGTTCGGTCGTCAGATAGCGCATGCCCTGTCTCCTTAAGCGCCGATCACGGAGCGGGCAACGATCACCCGCATGATCTCGTTGGTACCTTCGAGGATCTGGTGGACGCGGAGATCCCGGACGATCTTCTCGATGCCGTATTCGGCGAGATAGCCATAGCCGCCGTGCAGCTGCAAGGCGCGGTTGGCGACATCGAAGCAGCGGTCGGTGACGAGGCGCTTGGCCATGGCGCAGAGCGTGGTGGCGTTCGGCGCCTTGTCGTCGAGCGCGGTTGCGGCGCGCCACAGGAAGGTGCGCGCGGCTTCCAGATCGGTCGCCATGTCGGCGAGCTCGAACTGCAGCGCCTGGAATTCGGCGATCGGTTTGCCGAAGGCCTTGCGGTCCTTCATGTAGGCGACGGCCTTGTCGAAGGCGAACTGGGCGCCGCCGAGCGAGGCCGCGGCAATGTTGAGCCGTCCGCCGTCGAGGCCGGACATGGCGATGCGGAAACCGTCGCCCTCGGCGCCGAGCCGGTTTTCTGCGGCCACGCGCACGCCGTCCATCATCACGGCGCGGGTCGGCTGGGCGTTCCAGCCCATCTTCTTCTCGTTGGCGCCGAAGGTCAGCCCCTTGGCATCGCCCGGCACGAGAAAGGCGGAAATGCCCTTGGGGCCGTCTTCGCCGGTGCGGGCCATGACGAGATAGAGGGCGCTGGCACCCGCGCCGGAGATGAACTGCTTCTGGCCGGTCAGCACATAATCGTCGCCGTCGCGCACCGCGCGGGTCTTCAGGGCCGCCGCATCCGAGCCGCAGCCGGGCTCGGTCAGGCAGTAGCTGGCGAGCGCGTCCATGGTGGCAAGGGCGGGCAGATGCGTCTCGCGTTGCTCGGGCGTGCCGTAGCGGTCGATCATCGTCGCACACATGTTGTGGATCGAGATATAGGCGGCAACCGTCGGGCAGCCGGTCGCCAGCGCCTCGATGATCAGTGCCGTATCGAGCCGGCCGAGGCCGGAGCCGCCGACGTCATCGGCGACGCAGATGGCGCCGAGGCCGAGGCTGCCGGCTTTCTTCAGCGTGTCGACCGGGAAGTGCTTTCTCTGGTCCCATTCGAGGGCAAAGGGAGCCAGTTCCTCGGCGGCAAAGTCGGCCGCCATGTCGACAAAGGCCTGCTGCTGGTCGCTCAGGGTGAAATCCATGGCTCTCCTCCAAGAGATGGGCACCGCCTCCGTCAGGGCGCCCTCAATGCCGACCGGCTTAACACAGCTTCGCCCCCGCGATCATCCCTGTCGAAAGTCGGGGTTGCGAAACGGGAGTGTGCGATCTTTTGGGCGGGTGCTCCTGGCTTCCGGCCGGGAGAAGGTGGCGCGCAGCGCCGGATGAGGAGCGCGCGAGCGGAAACCAAGGGGGTGTCGTTGCTTTTGGCATTTGCCCCTCACCCTGACCCTCTCCCCGTAATCGGGGAGAGGGTACGGCCACGGCGGTGCCGCATGGTCCTTCTCCCCGCCTGCGGGGAGAAGGTGCCG
>JAHRYZ010000281.1 GCA_020621905.1 Rhizobium sp. | reverse complement strand
TCATCGGACTGGACGTGCGCGAGGCATGGCCGGAACTCCCCTCCGAGGCGATTGCAGCCGACTTCATCTTTTACGATGCCGACATGGGGCACGACGAGCAGTTTCCCTGGGCACCCGGCCAATCACCGATGCCGATGATCGCGTTGATCGGCTCGGAAGCGCCGGGCCGCTTGAGGTGGGCCATGGAAATGGGCGCTCACGCGCAGCTCCTCAAACCGATGAGCGACAAGGGCGTCTACGCGGCTCTCCTCGTCGCCCGCAGCAATTTCGACCGCGCCAATGCATCCGAGGCCCTGATTTCCGACCTGCAGAGCCGCCTCTCGGCGCGCCAAACGATCGTGCGCGCCGTGATGATCTTCGTGATGAAGGGCAAGACCGAGGCCGAGGCCTATGACCTTCTGCGTCAGACTGCGATGGCTTGGCGCGTGACGATCGAAATTGCCGCGGAGCGGCTCGTGGCAAATTACTCGAACGAGAAGGGCCTTGACGATGGCAGACGCATCGATCCCGCCTGAACCCCTGGTCGTGCCGGAGAGCGGGCCTTCCGTGCTGCGTCAACTGGCTCGGCGCAAGCTGGCGCTCCTGGGACTGCTGATCATTATCATCTGCGTCGGCGGCGCGATTTTTGCCAAATGGCTCGCGCCGTTCGATCCCTACGAACAATTCTTCGACGGCCTCACGATCGAGGGCGCGCCGCTGCCGCCCAATGCAGCATTCTGGTTCGGCACCGATCTTCTCGGTCGCGACTTGTTCTCGCGCATCCTGTACGGCGCGCAGACCTCGCTGGTGATCGGCCTCGTTGCCAATGGAGCCGCTTTGCTGATCGGCACGCTTGTGGGCGTCACCGCGGGTTATTTCCGTGGTGTGATCGGTGCGGTGCTCATGCGTTTCACCGATCTGATGATGGCGTTTCCGGCACTCCTGCTTGCGATCTGCCTTGCAGCGATATTCTCCCCATCGCTCTGGATCGTCGCGATGGTCATCGCATTCGTAAACTGGGTGCAGACGGCTCGGGTAATTTTCACGCAAACCTCGTCGCTGGCCGAGCGTGACTATATCGCTGCAGAAAAGACGCTGGGCGCTGGTCACAGCCGCATTCTCTTCAAGCACATCCTGCCCCATCTCATTCCGACACTGATCGTCTGGGGCACGCTCGGCATTTCGACCACTGTGCTGCTGGAGGCGACTTTGTCCTTCCTGGGCATCGGCGTTCAGCCGCCGATGCCATCCTGGGGCAACATCATTTTCGAGAACCAGACCTACTTCCAGTCGGCCCCATGGCTCGTCTTCATTCCCGGCGTAGCGATCCTGCTGCTTGCGCTCGCCTTCAACCTGGTGGGCGACGCGCTACGCGACATCCTCGATCCGACACAACAGGGGCGTGACTGATGGCTGCCTATATCGTGAGACGCCTCGTCCAGTCCGCGCTTATCCTGCTCGGCGTCTCGTTCATCACCTTCGTCCTGCTCTACGTCCTGCCGGCAGACCCGGTCCGTCAGATCGCCGGCCGTTCCGCAACGGCTGCGACGGTTGAAAGCATCCGCCAGCAGCTTGGTCTCGACCAGCCGTTCCTCGTCCAATACGGCAACTATCTGTGGAACCTTGTTCAGGGCGATTTCGGACGCTCGTATCTGCAGAAGACCGAAGTCGCCGAACTCCTGTTCTCGCGTCTGCCGGCAACCTTGCTGCTGCTGGTGGCGGCGATTGGCTGCGAACTTCTGATCGGCCTACCGCTCGGCATCATTGCGGCGCTCAACCGCGGCAAGGCGATCGACAACGGCCTGATGCTGACCAGCTTCCTCACGGTCTCCGCGCCGCAATTCGTTGTCGCCCTGCTGCTGCTCTTCGTCTTTGCGGTGAAGCTTGGCTGGTTTCCGATTGGCGGCTACGGCACGTTCGCCCACCTTGTGCTGCCGGCCGTGACACTCGGCATTCTCGGTTCGGGCTGGTACTCGCGCATCATGCGATCCTCGATGGTCGATGTGCTGCGTGCCGATTTCATCCGCACCGCGCGCGCCAAGGGCCTCGGTCGCAGCAAGGTCATCCTCGGCCACGCACTGCCCAACGCGATCCTGCCGATCATCGCCATGATCGGGATCGATATCGGCCTGTTCATGTCCGGCATTGTCGTTGTCGAGAGCGTCTTTGGCTGGCCAGGCATCGGCCAATTGGCCTGGCAAGCGATCCAACGCGTCGACATCCCGATCATCATGGGGGTCACGCTCGTCTCAGCCTGCGGCATCGTCATCGGCAACCTGATCGCCGACCTGATTTCGCCGCTCATCGATCCGCGCATCAAGCTGCGCTGAAACCGTCAACCAACAGGAGTAAGGCCTATGAAGAAGCTTATCCTTTCAACTGCGCTCGCAACCCTCATGGCCCTGCCGGCCTTTGCCCCGGCCCAGGCACAGGAGCCGAAGCAAGGCGGCAACATGGTCGTTACCTACAAGGACGACGTCGCAACGCTCGATCCTGCCATCGGCTATGACTGGCAGAACTGGTCGATGATCAAGTCGGTCTTCGACGGCCTGATGGACTACGAACCCGGCACGACCAATCTGCGTCCGGGCCTCGCCCAGAGCTATGAAATTTCCGAGGATGGCCTGACCTACACCTTCAAGTTGCGCCCGGGCGTCAAGTTCCACAACGGCCGCGAGCTTGTCGCCGACGACGTCATCTATTCGATCAACCGCGTCATCAATCCCGCCACCCAGTCGCCGGGCCAGGGCTTCTTCTCCATGATCGACGGCTATGACGCAGCCGCGGCAGGCAAGGCCGCGACCGTTGCGGGTGTCTCTGCCCCCGACGCGAGCACCGTCGTCTTCAAGCTTTCGCGTCCCGATGCAACGTTCCTCCACGTCATGGCGCTGAACTTCTCGTCTGTCGTGCCAAAGGAAGCGGTCGAGGAAGCTGGCGCAGACTTTGGCAAGAAGCCAGTCGGCACCGGTGCATTCAAGCTCACCGAATGGACGCTCGGTCAGCGCCTCGTGTTCGAGAAGAACGCCGATTACTGGATCCCGGGTGTTCCCTATCTCGACAGCTTCACGGTTGAAGTCGGCCAGGAACCGGTCGTCGCGCTACTGCGGGCCCAGAACGGCGAAGTCGACATTCCGGGCGACGGCATTCCGCCGGCCAAGTTCGTCGAAGTGATGAAGGACGAGGCGCAGAAGAGCCTCGTGGTCGAAGGTGGCCAGTTGCACACCGGCTATATCACCATGAACGTGACAAAGGCACCGTTCGACAAGGTCGAGGTGCGCCGGGCCGTCAACATGGCGATCAACAAGGATCGCATCGTTCAGGTCATCAACGGCCGCGCGGTTCCTGCCACCCAGCCGCTTCCGCCTTCCATGCCGGGCTATACCAAGGGTTATGACGGCTACAAGTTTGATCAGGAAGGCGCAAAGAAGCTGCTTGCCGACGCTGGTTACGCAGACGGCTTCGAGACCGAGCTGTTCGTCATGAATACCGACCCGAATCCGCGCATCGCCCAGGCGATCCAGCAGGACCTGAAGGCCGACGGCATCAACGCATCGATCAAGTCGCTGGCCCAGGCCAACGTGATCGAGGCTGGCGGTGCCGGCAACGCTCCGATGATCTGGTCGGGTGGCATGGCATGGATCGCCGACTTCCCGGATCCGGCAAACTTTTATGGCCCGATCCTCGGCTGCGCCGGCACGGTCGAAGGCGGGTGGAACTGGTCGAAATACTGCAATGAAGATCTCGACAAGCTGGCGGCCGAGGCCGATTCCATCGTCGATCCGGCCAAGGTCGACGAGCGTCTCGCCAAGTGGTCCGAAATCAACATGAAGGTGATGGAAGACGCGCCATGGGCGCCGGTCTTCAACGAACAGCGCTACACGCTGAAGTCTGCCCGCATGGGCGGCGACAACGCCCTTTATGTCGATCCGGTATCCATCCCGGTCAACTACGACTACGTCTTCATCAAGGAGTGATGCAGCCATGTGCAAGCACTGCAACCACACGATCCACTCCCATCAGCACCATTTCGGCTGGGACAATTCCTTTGCCCCTGCGCTGACGGCTGCACCGGGCGAGACGATCCTGTTCCAGTGCCTTGACAGTTCTGGGGGCCAGCTTGGCCCCCAGTCCACCGTCGAGGACGTGATGGCGCTGGAATTTGCCAGGATCAACCCGGTTTCCGGTCCGATCTATGTCGATGGCGCAAAGCCGGGCGATGTGCTGAAGGTGACGATCGAGAGCTTCATGCCCCAGCTTCGCGACGGCGCCGGCTTTGGCTGGACGGCAAATATTCCCGGCTTCGGCCTGCTTGCCGATCAGTTCACCGAGCCGGCCCTCAATGTCTGGAAGTTCGACGGGACGAGCATGGAGCCGGCCCTGTTCGGCAAGAACGGCCGCGTGCCGCTCAAGCCCTTTGCCGGCACCATCGGCAATGCGCTGGCCGAAAAGGGTCACCATACGGTTGTCCCGCCGCGGCGCGTCGGTGGCAATCTCGACATCCGCGACCTGTCCGCCGGAACGACGCTCTATCTGCCGGTCGAGGTCGAAGGTGCGCTGTTCTCGGTTGGTGATACCCACGCCGCACAAGGCGATGGCGAGGTTTGCGGTACCGCGATCGAAAGCCCGTTCGATGTCGTGCTGACGCTCGACCTCATCAAGGACCAGCCGCTGAAGACCCCGCGCTTCACGACGCCAGGCCCGGTCACGCGTCATCTCGACGCCAAGGGCTATGAGGTCACGACAGGCATCGGCCCGGACCTTTGGGCCGCGGCCAGGGACGCCGTCGCCAACATGGTCGATCTTCTCGCAGCGACGCAGAAGATGGATCCGGTCGACGCCTACATGCTCGTCTCGACCTGCGGCGATCTTCGCATTTCCGAGATCGTCGACATGCCGAACGTCGTGGTCAGCTTCTACTTCCCGAGGGCCGTCTTCGAATGACCGCAGCCATGCTTTCTCCCGTGATCGATGCAACAGCCGACGTG
>JAHRYZ010000280.1 GCA_020621905.1 Rhizobium sp. | reverse complement strand
CTGATCAAGCATTTCCGTCCGGAAATGGAAGCCCGTATCGACCAGTACACCCGCAATGCCATGGCGCATGGCGTGGTGCTGGAAGCGGCAGAGTAAGGACCAGCGGTCATGGCCAAGGCATCGGACAAGACGGGGGAAGGGCAGTCGGCTGAGCCGGCTGACTTCAGCCATCTCGCCGATGCGCTGAAGGACATGCCGCATGTGCCGCTGCATCCGCTGATGGCCCATCCGACCGCGGCGCTCGCGGCGGCCACGGCCATCGGTTTCGGTTTTGCCACGCATATGACGAGCGTGTTTCTCGGTTCGCTGCACGGCGCGATCGATGCGACCAGCAAGCTTGCCCGCAGGCTCGAGGAAGAGCAGCAGGCAAAGGCCGGGACGCCTGACGAGGGTGCATCGTCGGCAGACGCAAATGTTCAGCCGGCGCCGGCGGTCAAGGACGTGAAGCGCCGCAAGGTGGCCGAGGCGAAGCCGGCGACGGTCAAGGCGACTAAGCCGGTTGCGGCGAAGGCCAAGGCTGCGGCTCAAAAGGCGCCCGCAGCAAAGGCTGCGACAGGCGCCAAGGTCGCACAGGCCGAGAAACCGGCAGCTGGCGCGAAGACGGCCAGGGCCGGACGGGCGAACGGCAAGACCGACGATCTGAAGAAGATCGAAGGTGTCGGCCCGAAACTGGAGCAGGTGCTGAACAGCCGTGGCATCCGGCGCTTTGCCGACCTGGCCGCGCTCGACGCGGCTGAACTCGAAGCGCTCGACGCGGCGATCGGTCTCGACGGACGGGCTGTTCGCGACGACTGGGTCGGTCAGGCGCGCCAACTGGCGCGCGGCAAGAAATAGGGACGGCGCGATGCCCTGCAGGGGGCATTTCGCGGTTGGCGAAGAACAACGGATCTCCAGCCTCGCGACACGGGGCAAGGACAAGGAAATAAACGGCGGGGACGAGCCAATCCAGGTTGGTCGGTTCCGCCTGCCGCAGCGAGAGCTGCGGTGCAATGCGCACTATGCGTGAGGCAGGAAGGCGAATATGGCAAAGCTGAAAGTCGACGGTAAAGAGATCGAAGTCCCGGATCATTTCACGCTGTTGCAGGCGTGCGAGGAAGCCGGCGCCGAAGTCCCGCGCTTTTGTTTCCATGAACGGCTGTCGGTTGCCGGCAATTGCCGTATGTGCCTCGTCGAGGTGAAGGGCGGCCCGCCGAAGCCGGCGGCCTCCTGCGCCATGGGCGTGCGCGACATCCGTGGCGGTCCGAACGGCGAACTGCCGGAAGTCTTCACCAACACGCCGATGGTCAAGAAGGCCCGCGAAGGCGTGATGGAATTCCTGCTGATCAACCATCCGCTGGATTGCCCGATCTGCGACCAGGGTGGCGAATGCGACCTGCAGGACCAGGCCATGGCCTTCGGCATCGACAGTTCGCGCTACACCGAGAACAAGCGCGCCGTCGAAGACAAGTATATCGGCCCGCTGGTCAACACCGTGATGAACCGCTGCATCCACTGCACGCGCTGCGTCCGCTTCACCACCGAAGTCGCCGGCATTGCCGAACTCGGCCTGATCGGCCGCGGCGAGGATGCCGAGATCACCACCTATCTCGAGCAGGCGATGACCTCCGAGCTGCAGGGCAATGTCGTCGATCTCTGCCCGGTCGGTGCGCTGACCTCCAAGCCGTTCGCCTTCACCGCCCGTCCGTGGGAACTGACCAAGACCGAATCGATCGATGTCATGGACGCGCTCGGCAGCGCGATCCGCGTCGACACCCGCGGCCGCGAAGTGATGCGCATCATGCCGCGTGTCAACGAGCAGGTGAACGAGGAGTGGATTTCCGACAAGAGCCGCTTCATCTGGGACGGTCTGAAGACCCAGCGCCTCGATCGGCCGTACGTGCGCCGTGACGGCCGTCTGCAGGCCGCCACCTGGGGTGACGCTTTCGCCGCGATCAAGTCGGCGGTCTCTGCCACCACGGGCGCCAAGATCGGCGCGATCGCCGGCGACTTGGCTTCGGTCGAGGAAATGTATGCGCTGAAGGCGCTCATCGCCTCGCTCGGCTCGGCCAATACCGACTGTCGCCAGGATGGGGCGGCACTTGATCCGTCGCTCGGTCGCGCAAGCTACCTGTTCAATTCGACCATCGAAGGCATCGAGTCGGCCGACGCGATCCTGATCGTCGGTGCCAATCCGCGCTACGAGGCGGCTGTGCTCAACGCCCGCATCCGCAAGGCCTGGCGCCGCAGCGGCCTGCCGATCGGCGTGATCGGTGAGGGCGGCGAGATGCGCTACCCTTATGAATATCTCGGTGCCGGTACGGAATCGCTGGCCGATCTCCTTTCCGGCAAGAACGGCTTCGTCGAGAAGCTCAAGGCCGCCAAGAACCCGCTGATCATCGTCGGCCAGGGGGCGCTTGCAGGGGCTGAAGGTTTGGCCGTGCTGGGCAACGCCGCAAAGCTCGCCAATGCAGTCGGTGCAGTCTCGGAAGAGTGGAACGGCTTTGCCGTGCTTCACACCGCCGCTTCGCGCGTCGGCGGCCTCGATCTCGGCTTCGTGCCGGGCGAGGGCGGTGTCGCTGCCGCGGACATGCTGGCCTCGATGGACGTGCTGTTCCTGCTCGGCGCCGACGAACTCGACTTCACCAGGAAGTCGGCAAAGTTCACGGTCTATATCGGCAGCCATGGCGACAACGGCGCCCACAATGCCGACGTCATCCTGCCGGGTGCGACCTATACCGAAAAGTCGGGCACCTGGGTCAACACCGAAGGCCGCGTCCAGATGGGCAACCGCGCCGGTTTCGCACCGGGCGATGCCCGCGAGGACTGGGCGATCATCCGCGCGCTTTCCGACGTGCTCGGCAAGAAGCTTCCCTATGATTCGCTGGGCGCTCTGCGGGCCCGGCTCTATGCGGACTACCCGCATTTCGCCGCCCTCGACGAGATCGCACCGGGCACCGGTGCCGAAATTGCCGCACTTGCGAAAAAAGCCGGGAAGATGACGAAATCCGCGTTTGCGTCGCCGGTGAAAGACTTCTATTTGACGAACCCGATCGCTCGCGCTTCGGCCGTCATGGCCGAGTGCTCGGCGTTGGCCCGCAACAATTTCAAGGCTGCGGCAGAGTAAGGGCAGGGGATCATGGATAGCTTCGTTTCCACATATGTCTGGCCGGCGGCCATCATGATCGGCCAGTCGCTTCTGCTTCTGGTCGCCCTCCGCTGTTCATCGCCTATATTCCGCTTGCCGACCGCAAGATCTGGGCAGCCGTGCAGATGCGCCGCGGTCGAACGTTGTCGGTCCCTGGGGTCTGTTCCAGTCCTTGCTGACCTTTTGAAGTTCGTCTTCAAGGAACCGGTCATTCCGGCCGGCGCCAACAAGGGCGTCTTTCTTCTGGCCCCGCTGGTCGCCGTGACGCTGGCGCTCGCTACCTGGGCCGTGGTGCCGCTCGCCGACGGCTGGGTAATCGCCAACATCAATGTGGGCATTCTCTACATCTTCGCCATTTCCTCGCTCGAGGTTTACGGCATCATCATGGGCGGCTGGGCTTCGAACTCGAAGTACCCCTTCCTCGGCGCGCTGCGCTCCGCAGCACAGATGGTGTCCTATGAAGTCTCGATCGGCCTCGTCATCGTCACCGTCCTGCTGTGCGTCGGTTCGCTGAACCTGACCGACATCGTCTACGCCCAGAAGGACGGCCTCGG
The DNA here is from genome assembly GCA_020621905.1 of Rhizobium sp. Taxonomy (GTDB): domain Bacteria; phylum Pseudomonadota; class Alphaproteobacteria; order Rhizobiales; family Rhizobiaceae; genus Allorhizobium. The sequence goes on along the minus strand of JAHRYZ010000280.1, from coordinate 1,308 downwards.
CACCATGGTCGGCCTGCCGAACTCCTTCCTCGACTGGCACTGGCTGGCGCTCTTCCCGATGTTCGTGATCTTCTTCATCTCGGCATTGGCAGAGACCAACCGTCCGCCCTTCGACCTTCCGGAAGCGGAATCGGAACTGGTCGCCGGCTTCATGGTCGAATACGGCTCGACCCCATACATGATGTTCATGCTCGGCGAATATGCGGCGATCTGCCTGATGTGCGCCATGACCACCATCCTGTTCCTTGGGGGCTGGCTGCCACCGGTCGACGTCTGGTTCCTGAACTGGGTGCCGGGCATCATCTGGTTCGTCCTGAAGGCATCGATGGTGTTCTTCATGTTCGCCATGGTGAAGGCCTTCGTGCCGCGCTACCGCTATGACCAGCTGATGCGCCTGGGCTGGAAGGTCTTCCTTCCGATCTCGCTCGCCATGGTCATCATCGTTGCATTCGTGCTGAAGATCATGGGGTGGGCATAATCATGGCCATCCGTTCATTCGGCAGATTTGGAGGTTGAGATGGCTGGTCTTTCCCAGGCTATCAGTTCCCTGTTCCTGAAAGAGTTCGTCGGCGCCTTCTTCCTGTCGATGCGCTATTTCTTCGCGCCCAAGTCGACGATCAACTATCCGTTCGAGAAGGGTCCGATTTCCCCGCGCTTCCGCGGCGAACATGCGCTGCGCCGCTATCCGAACGGCGAAGAGCGCTGCATCGCCTGCAAGCTCTGCGAGGCGATCTGTCCTGCCCAGGCGATCACCATCGAAGCCGGCCCGCGCCGCAACGACGGCACCCGCCGCACGGTGCGTTACGACATCGACATGGTGAAATGCATCTATTGCGGGCTGTGCCAGGAGGCCTGTCCGGTCGATGCGATCGTCGAGGGACCGAATTTCGAATTCGCGACCGAGACCCGCGAGGAACTCTATTATGACAAGGCGAAATTGCTCGCCAATGGCGACCGCTGGGAGCGCGAGATTGCGAAATCCATCGAACTCGATTCGCCGTACCGGTGAGGTGAGGGCATGATCCTTCCAGCGCTGTTCTTCTATCTGTTCGCCGGCATCTGCGTTGCCTCGGCGGTGATGGTGATTGTGTCGCGCAATCCCGTGCACTCCGTGCTGTTCCTGATCCTGGCCTTCGTCAACGCCTCCGGCCTGTTCATCCTGATGGGCGCCGAGTTCCTGGGCATGATTCTGGTCGTGGTCTATGTCGGCGCGGTCGCCGTCCTGTTCCTGTTCGTGATCATGATGCTCGACGTCGACTTCACCGAGCTGCGCGAGGGATTTCTGGAGTATCTGCCGTTCGGCCTCGT
>JAHRYZ010000279.1:4278-5033 GCA_020621905.1 Rhizobium sp. | reverse complement strand
GAAGCGCAGGATCCGTCTGCCGTCGGTCGCCCGGTCGCGTCTCATGAAGGGCTCCTGCTCGAGGATGACAGATAGAAGCGCTTGACGATCCCCACGAAGACCAGTCCGCCGAACAGATCCATCAGGAGGCCGGTGTGCAGCGCATAGGGCTGAAAAGCCTCGCGGGCAGCGAGATCGGCCATCAGGCAGAGGCCGGCGCCGATCAGCGCCGAGGTGGGCAGGAGCACCGCGAAGCCGTTGCCGACGAGGGGCCGCAGCATATGCGGCACGACCAGTCCGACGAAGCCGATCGGGCCGCAAATCGCCACCGCCGATCCGCTGGCCAGCATGGCGGCGCCAAGCGCCAGCCGGGAGACCCATGTCACATGGACCCCGGCGGAGGCCGCCTTCTCGGTGCCGAGCAGGATCAGCGTCAGCGGCCGTGCAAGGACGAGGAGGACAAGCAGTGCCAGAGCGCCGATCCACCAGAAGGCGAAGAGACGCTCGGCATAGACGTGATTGATATTGCCGCTGACCCAACCAAGAAAATCGCCGCGGCGGGCCGGGTCGGAGAGAAGGAAGGCGTTGGTCAGCCCGAGGAACAGCATCGACACCAGCGCTCCGGACAATATCAGCGCGAGTCCGCGCGGGTCGCTGGTGCGGCCGGCGATGCGGGCGACGAAAACGCAGGCGAGGAAACCGGCAAAGGCACCGGCCAGCGCGGCGACGCCCTGGGCCTCCATGCCAAGGTCGAAGAGATAGGCACCGGCCACGAC
>JAHRYZ010000279.1:1931-4268 GCA_020621905.1 Rhizobium sp. | reverse complement strand
GAGGGTCGAGCCGGCATTGACGCCGAGCGTCGAGGGCGAGGCCAGGGGATTGCGGGTCAGGCCCTGCAGGACCACTCCAGCCACGGCGGTCATCGCGCCGACATAGATCGCGATCAGCGCTCGCGGCAGGCGCTGGAAGAGGATGACCGACTGTTCATACGTTTCCGCCTGCGCATGAAGCAGCGCATGGACCGCTTCCTCCAGCGGTATTGCGGCTGCGCCGATCGTCAGATTGGCCAGCAGGGCGGCCAGCAGCACCAAGGGTGCGCCGGCAAGAGAAAGCTGGCGCCGGTTCATGCCGTAACGGTCCCTGTGGTCCTCATCCGCGGCAGGCAGATCAGCCTGCCGTCGCGGGTGAAGACCTCCGCCTCGAGATCGAAGACGCGTGCGACGGTGGACGCGGTGACGGTGGTCGCCACCGGTCCGGCGGCAACCACCTTGCCGGCCCGCAGCATGACGACATTGTCGGCGAAGGTGGCTGTCAGGTTGAGGTCGTGCAGCACGATGACGATCGTCTTGCCATGGCGCACCGACAGGTCGCGGACCAGGCCAAGCACGGCATACTGGTACTTCATGTCGAGATGGTTGACCGGCTCGTCCATCAGGATCACGTCGGTGTCCTGGGCCAGCACCATGGCGATCCAGGCGCGCTGGCGCTGGCCGCCGGACAGTGCGTTGACCTGGCAGCCGGCCCGGTCGGCTAGGCCGACGATCTCCAGGGCCTGGCGAAACAGCATGCGGTCACGCTCCGACGGACCGCCGGCGAGCGTGTATCGGGAATGGCCGGCAAGTTCGATGAGTTCACCGAGCGTCATGTAGTCCGGGCATTGGGATTCCTGCGGCAGATAAGCGATCCTGCGGGCCAGCGCGCGCCGGCCGATGGCTCGAACCGGTTCCCGCTCAAGCCGGATTTCCCCTGACGAAACGGGCACAAACCCCATGATCGCCTTCAGCAGCGTCGACTTGCCGCAGCCGTTTGGGCCCACCAGCGCGGTGACACGCCCCTTGGCAAACGCGGCCGACAAACCCTGCAAGACAGGCACTTCGCCATAGCTCGCGGCGATGTCACTGGCTTCGAGCACGAAAATGCAACTCCTGTTCGATCCTCTTGCGGTGACAGTAAACTATAGTAAAAAACTCCACAATTCGAAACTGGCACCTCCGCAGCGGTGTGCCGCAGATTTCCGAAAGGTGGATTTTCAACATGGGTATTTCCAGAAGGCTTCATATCGGCATGTCTCTGGCTCCCACATGGCTCAGCGGCGAGGGGTGGCGCCGGCCGGACAGCGATGTGGAACATCTCTTTTCCAGCGGGTTCTATCTCGACATCGCCAGGCGCGCCGAAGCGGCCCATCTCGATTTCGTCTTTCGGCCGGATACGCTTTTCCTGACTCGGGACGTCCTGGACAAGGGGCCGGGCTTTTCTAGCTTGGATCCGACGGTCCTCCTCGCCTCGATCGCGCGCGAGACGTCGCACATCGGCCTGTTGTCGACCGTCTCGACCACGTTTCTGCCGCCCTACGTGGTGGCCCGGCAGATCCAGACGCTGAACTGGCTCAGCAATGGCCGCGCCGGATGGAACATCGTCACGGCCCTGGAAGGGCACGAAAACTTCGGGCTCCAGGCCATGCCGACAGCCGAGGAGCGCTATGCGCGGGCGGCGGAATTCACCGCTGTTGTGCGGGAACTCTGGCAGAGCTATCCGCATGACGCTCTGGAAATGGACAAGGCGTCGGGCCGCTTCGCCGATCCTGCGCTCGTCCAGCCGATCGATCATGCCGGCCGGCATCTGAATGTCAAAGGACCGCTCAACATCCCGGCCTTCGGCAAGGGACGGATCCCGCTGGTGCAGGCCGGAGCCTCGCCGACAGGGCGCGATTTCGCCGCCTCGGTCGCCGACGCAGTCTTCGCCTCGACCCCAGACAAAGCCATGGCAATCGATCTCCGGCTCGACCTTCAGCGTCGCGCCGAAGGACACGGACGCCGGGCGGATGCAGTCAAGCTGATCCCCGGCCTCAGCCTCTATCTTGCCGACAGTCGAGCCGAGGCCAAGGAACTCTTTGCCGAAACCCATGCGCGTGCCGACAGGTCGCGCCGCCTGGCGGCGATTGGCGAGATGACCGGGCTCGAGCTTTCCGGCTGGCCCGAGGAGCGGCGCGTGACGGCAGGCGACCTGCCGGCGGCGCCCGAAAATCCGCGCAGCCGCACCCATGCCGAACTGCTGCGCCGGCTGATCGCGCGGGACGAGCCGACTGTCGGCGAACTCCTGCTGCGCCCAGAAGTGATCGGTTCGGCCCATTGGCAGGTGATCGGCACGGTCGACGATGCCTTCGCGGC
>JAHRYZ010000279.1:0-1921 GCA_020621905.1 Rhizobium sp. | reverse complement strand
GAGCGAAAGCGGTGCGATCGACGGCTTCATCGCAGTGCCGGGCGGCTCGGTCGCCTCGATGCGATTGATGTTTGACGGGCTGATGCCGCGCCTTGTCGATGCAGGCATGTTCCGCGAAGCCTATCGCGGAACGACCTTCGCCGAGCACTTGGCAGATTGATCCAGGAACCGGGTGTCATCGCGGAACGCACGTCCTGCGATGACGGCAGACAGATCCGCTTCAGGGGGAAGCGTCCTGATTGCAGAGGCGACGCCACCGGACCGGCCCGCCGACGGACGCCGCTGCGGTTCAGGCGAGCAGGAGGTCGGTGCCGGCGGCGTCCAGGGCTTCGGCAATGTCGCCCGGGGGCGGCTTGTCGGTTGCGATTTCGGTGACGGCGGCAAAGCCGCTGACAAGCACCAGGCCGTCGCGGCCGAACTTCGAGGAATCGGTCACGACGATGGCCCGCTTGCCCCGGCTCAGTACCATGCGGGCGAATTCGGCTTCCTCGAGATCGAAGTCCATGACGCCGCGGGTGTTGACGGCGCCGGCCGAAATTATCGCATGGGTCACGGAAAAACGGCTGGCGAATTCGATCGCCGTCGTTCCGAATGCCGCGCCATTATCGCTGCGCAGCTCGCCGCCGGCCATGTAGACCCTGTTGTCGTTGACGGTCGCGAGCGTCCGGGCGATGTCGGAGGAATTGGTCACGACGGTCAGCCGGCGGCGCGCCAGAAGCTCGCGGGCGAGAAAACTCGTCGTCGTGCCTGTGTCCATCATGAGGGAATCGCCGTCGCGGATCGTCGCGGCCACGACCGCGGCAATCGCTTTCTTGGCATTGCTGTTTTCCCGCATCCGTTTCTCGAAAGGGGCTTCTCCCGCCACAGACGGAAGACTGACCGCACCATGCATCTTGATGACAGAGCCGTTCCCGGCCAGCGGCTTCAGGTCGCGGCGTACGGTCTCGAGCGAGACGCCGAGCTTGCTTGCCAGTTCGGCGACGGTGATTGTCCCGTCCCGCTGGAGCAACCGGAAGATGTCGCGGTGTCGTCTCGATGGTGTCATGGTCCAGCCCCTCCATATGGCAAAGCTGATAGCGGAGGCGGTCGCATCCGGCAATCGCGGCATATTCGGTCATAAAAGCACAAAATACCACAAAGCAACATTGACATATGCCGGTGACTGACATGAGATTGCCGTGCGCACCGCCGTCACTAGATACGAAAAGTACAGGGAACGACGACCGGGTGCCCAGCCGGTTCCAATCATGTTTCAACCGGCTCTACTGGGAGAACTCGCATGCTCGATCCAACTCGCCTGCCGAGAATCGCCGCCATATGCCTCATGCTCGCGGGCGCCGGCCTGGCCGTGCCGGCAATCGCACAGGAATCCACAGATCCCATCAAGCTGCCCTTGCACGACTGGACCGGCCAGCTGATTACCACGCAGCTGATGGGCGAAGTGCTGAAGAAGGCCGGATATTCGGTGGAATATGTCCAGGCCGCCTACCTCACCCGGTTCGCCGGTCTCGAATCCGGTGATCGGCACGGCGCCATGGAAATCTGGGAGACGATCGACCGCGAGGCGCTGGACGCTGCATGACGCGCATGGACGCCAAGACAGAGGATCGTATTCACCGGCTGCCCTGCTGGAACGGCTCGATCTCGATCGAGCCGCTGCATGGCGGCTTGAGCAACGAAAGCTTCCTGGTCGCGGATGCCGCCGGTCGCCACGTGGTTCGCCTCGGCATCGACTATCCGTTTCACCATGTCTTTCGTGAACGCGAAGCGATGACGGCGCAGGCGGCCCATGCGGCGGGCTTCGCCCCGCGGGTCGAATTCGTGGCACCCGGCATCATGGTCACGCAGTTCCTGACGGCAAAGACATTGTCCGGCGAGGGTGTCGCCTCCCGACGCCGGGAGATCGCACGGCTGCTCAGGC
>JAHRYZ010000278.1:3875-5048 GCA_020621905.1 Rhizobium sp. | reverse complement strand
TCCTTCGATGGCTCGGAGCGCCGCCCCCCGCCGAAGATGCCCGGCCGGCAACGCAGGCTGGTCCAGCCAGTAGCGCAACGCAGGCAAAGCCGGGACGCGCGCCTTCCTCCACCAGAAACCGAGGCGCGTTGCGCCTGATGGCCCCTCGTCGCAACCAGCTTGCGCGTCACGCCGACCACAACCAAACCCGATCACCCCATTTCCCGAGCCGCTGTTTGAAGCGACTGAGGATCCGGCGGGTTTCCAGGACGCGCTCGTCTATCACATGCGCCGTTTCGGCGAGAGCTACGGGCACCGTTCGCCTTCGCGATGGACCTGATGTCCTGGGGCGTGCGGGCCAGCCTTAACGCTCGGCGTTGTGACGAACCCGTGGCTGTCATCCTCTCTGGCGCGATCGTCGTCCTGCGGAGGCGAGGTCCTTAGCCAGGCGGACCCATTGTCGGCTGATTGCCGTTCAAGGGAAAGGAGCCTCTCCGCACCGCCGGGACCGAAACGGCTCGCCCCAACGCTTGACGCCCGATCATGCCGATAGCGAGTGCCTTGTCGTGCGAAGATCTCGAACGAGGGGACGAGGACTTGAGCACACAGTGTGGACATCATGGCACAGGTCGTTTCGTGATAGTCGGCTGAAATTGGAGCTTCGCCCCGGCCAGTGAAGGTATTCATCATGGAATATCGGTCGCTGAAACAGGCCAAATTGTAAGCGAATGAGACCTGGAGCCGAGCGGTCACATTGCTCGGGCGCCGACCCCGCCTGCGATGGCGCCGCGCCTGAGCCGATGTGCCGGCCCTAAGGGCCGGCGCGGTTCGTCCGGCCTTGAATCCAGCCGAAGCCGAGTTTTTCTGATATTTCGCGTGAGGCGCCGACCAGACTCTCGAGATAGGCAGTGCGGTTGCGCAGTCCGTCTTCGCGCGGCGCCACCAGACAGAGCGTGGCGATGCAAACCCCATCGGCCTGATGGATCGGGGCGGCGAAGCAATGGGTAAAGTTCTCGACCTCGCTATTGAAGGTGAAGAAGCCGTCCTTTGAAGCCTGGCGGACCTGCGCGATGAAGTCCGCCGGATCGAGACGCCGGCCACTCGGCAATACGAAGTCCTCCTGCGGGATGTAGTCGAGCACTTCTGCATCTGAGAGATGCGAGACCAGGAGGCGCCCGGACGCGGTCCACGGAA
>JAHRYZ010000278.1:0-3865 GCA_020621905.1 Rhizobium sp. | reverse complement strand
ACGCTCGACGAAATGCGGAAAGGCCGCAGGCCTTCCCGCATCATGGCAACGGTATATTTGTTGCCTTCGAGAAGGCACATCTGCGCCGTCTCGCGGGTCTCCTCGACGAGACGGACGAGCATGCGATCGCATTCCCTCATCAGGTCGAACTGCTCGGCATAGGCCGAGCCGAGGAAATAGAGCTTTCGACCGAGAAAGACCCGACCCTCGCCGCCCTGATAGTCGAGCATGCCGTGACGCAGCAGGAGATTCACCAGCTCATAGACGGAAGAACGCGGCGCGCCGATCTCCGACGCGATCTCGTTCGGCCGCATCGGCTGGCGCTTCTGCCGCAGGAATTCGAGGATGTCGAAAGCCCGGTCCAGACCCCGCGTGCGGCGCGATACGATGTCTTCGGCATCAGCCATGGTGTTCCTCATCTGGAAGAGACGGGCCAGACCGGCGGCCGCATCCCTCGATCAGGCGCGGTCCGCGCGATAGGCCACGCAGTCGACTTCGACCTTGCAATCGACCATCATCCGGGACTGAACGCAAGCGCGAGCCGGCGGGTTGGCGCCGAAAAACTCGGCATAGACCCCGTTGAAGCTCCAGAAGTCGCGGGGGTCGTCCAGCCAGACGCCGATGCGCACCACGTCCTCCAGCCCGTAACCTGCCTCCTTGAGGATGGCGATCATGTTCTCGATCGCCTTGCGGCTTTCGGAAACGATTCCCCCGCTGACGATCTCACCCTTTTCCATCGGCACCTGGCCGGACACATAGAGCCAGCCATTGGCTTCCACAGCACGGGCAAAGGGCAGGGGCTGCCCGCCGGCGCCGGTTTCACCGGCGCCGTAACGCTTGATAGTCATGTGACCTCACTTTTCTTCTAGTTGAAACTCGATGTCTTGAGGAACTCGGCCAGCCGCTCCGTCTTCGGTCGGACGAACATCTCCTTCGGGTCGCCCTCCTCGCAGATCATCCCCTGGTTCATGAAGATGACGCGCGTCGAAACCTCGAATGCGAAGCGCATTTCATGCGTGACCAGCAGCATGGTCATGCCGTCTGACGCCAGTCCCTTGATCACCTGCAGAACCTCGCCCACCAGCTCGGGATCGAGCGCAGACGTGACCTCGTCGAACAGCATCAGCCGCGGGTTCATGGCGATCGCCCGGGCGATCGCGACACGCTGCTGCTGGCCGCCGGAAAGCTGGCCCGGATAGTGGTCGGCTCTTTCGCCTAGGCCGACCCGGTCGAGCCAGGTCTCGGCGATCGCCCGCGCTTCCGACCGGGCCATCTTCTTCACCTTGACGAGGCCGAGCATCACATTTTGGGCCGCTGTCAGGTGCGGGAAGAGATTGAACTGCTGGAAGGCCATACCGGTCAGCGCGCGTTGGCGGGCGATTTCCTTTTCCGCCTTTCGTCGCCGTTGCGCACCCTCGACATGGTAGCCGATCTCCTCGCCGTCGAGCCTGATGGTCCCGCCCTGGAACTCCTCCAGCATGTTGATGCAGCGGAGCATGGTGGTCTTGCCCGAGCCGGAAGAACCGATGATCGAGATCACCTCCCCTTCCCTGACTGTGCAATCGACGCCCTTGAGCACTTCGAGCGTGCCGTAGGTCTTCCGCAGTCCGGAGATTTCGAGAATTGTCTTTGCCATGGGTAGGAAATCCTCAGGTCGGCACGACCGTCTTGCGCTCGACATATTTACCGAAGCGCTCGATGGCGAAATTGACGACGAAGTAGAGCAGGCCGGCGAAGAAATAGAATTGCAGGCTCATGAAGTTGCGGGAGATGACCTCCTGCGTGCGCAACAGGAGTTCGGTCACGCCGATCACCGAGAGCAGCGTCGAGGCCTTGACCATTTCCGCCGCGGTATTGACCCAGGCGGGCAGGAACTGGCGCAGGGCCTGCGGCCACAGCACATGGGCGAAGGTCTGTCCGAAGGTCAGCCCGATCGCCTTGGCGGCCTCGGTCTGGCCGACCGGGATCGCCTGAAGGCCGCCCCGCACGATCTCGCCGACATGCGAGGAGCAGAAGACGGCAAGCGCCAGGACGCCCGCCGAAAACGGACCAAGATCGATCCCGACGGCGGCGGAAACATAATAGCTCGCCAGGACGAGCACCAGCACCGGCGTGCCCCGGACGATATCGGTATAGGCCCGGACGGCGAAGCGCACCGGCCCCTTGCCATAGGCAAGCGCCAGGCCGACGAGAACGCCGAGCGCCGAACCGAAGGCGATCGCCAGAAGAGAAATCGAGACGGTGACGCCGAGGCCCTTGAGGATGACGAAGCGGGCAAGCCAGAGCTGTTCGAAGAAGGCAGGAAAATCGCTCACAACATCACCTCGCAATTGCCAGCCGGCGCTCGGCGAGACGCATCAGTGCCGCCAGCGCCATGCAGGTCGCGACATAGAGGCCGGAAGCCACGATCCAGGTTTCGATGACCCTGAAGCTCTCGACATTGATCTTGCGGGCCTCGAATGTGAGCTCCGGCACGGCGATCGCCGCGGCGAGCGACGTGTCCTTGAAAAGCGAGATGACCGTCGACGACAGGGATGGCAGGACGTTGCGCAGCATCAGCGGCATGACAATGGATGTGCGGATCTGCATCGGCGTGAGACCGATCGCCAGGCCCGCCTCCGGCAATCCCTTGGGAATGGAAAGCAGTCCTGCGCGGAACACTTCCGCCAGATAGGCGCCGGAATAGATCGACAGGACCGCGACGAAGCTCTCGATCTTTCCCAGCCTGACGCCCATCTGCGGCAGCGCGAAATAGGCAAACAGCACCAGCACCAGGATGGGCAGGTTGCGGATGATCGTGACATAGGCCGTCGCGGGCCAGGACGCGATCCTGTGCTTCGAAACGAGCGCAAACGCCACAGCGAGCCCGATCAGCACGCCGACCAGGATGGAAACGAAGGCGAGCCCGAGGCTGAGCGCCAGGCCTCCCAGAAGCTGGTCGAAGTTGCGCCAGACCGCTGCAAAGTTCAGTGTGTAACCCATGACTACCCGTCGCCCGGAAGTGATGGAACGGGAGAGGGGTCTCCCGTTCCATTGTCGCTTACTTGTATTCGACCGGGAAGCCGATCTGCGGGGGCGCAAGCTCCTTGCCGAACCAGGTCTTGTAGGACTTGGCGTAAAAATCGAATTCGACGCCGGTCATAGCTTCGTGCAGAGCGGTATTGACGAAGTTCAACCAATCCTGGTCGCCGCGCTTGACGCCGCAGGCGTAGGTCTGCGGGTTCCAGCCGTAGCCGGCATCCTTGTAGCGGCCCGGGTTCTGCGTCATGTACCAGGCCAGCGAGGACTGGTCGGTCGCGGCGGCGTCCGAGCGGCCCGATTCCAGCGCCTGGTAGATCAGGTCGACGGAATCATACTGGTCGACGGTGGCTTCCGGCAGGGCCGCATGCACCATGTCCTCGGCGTAGACGTTCTGCAGAACCGAAATCGTCACGGACGAACCGGCGGCCTTCAGCGCTTCGTAGTCTGCATACTTGCCGTCTGCCTTCAGCATGAGGCCCACGCCCTCGCGATAGTAGGGGATGGTGAAGGCCACCTGCTGTGCGCGCTCGCCCGTCACCGTCATGAACTGGCAGGTGAGGTCGACCTTGTCGGTGGTGATGTTGGGAATGCGGGCATCCGACGACTGGTTGACGTATTCGATCTTATCCGGATCGCCGAACAGGGCCTTGGCGACGATGCGGCCCATATCGACGTCGAAGCCCTGGAGCTTGTCGTCGGCGCTCTTGAAATGCCAGGGCGCGTTGGTCGACCCGGTGCCCAGCACCAGATGGCCGCGGGCGAGGACCTCATCGAGCTTGCTCGCCTGCTGGGCGGCTGCCGGCATGGAAATCAGACAGGTGGCGGCCGCCAGCGCTACGGCGCC
>JAHRYZ010000277.1 GCA_020621905.1 Rhizobium sp. | reverse complement strand
CGCCCGGACCCTGGATGACGCGCGCGCCCTTGGTCGGCAACGTCTTCAGCCACTTCTTCGACGACTTGTAGGAGCAGTGCTCGTTCCACATGGCCGAGAAGATGCCGAGCTCGGTGAAGGTCGGCTCGCGGCCGATCAATTGCAGGATGCGATCGTATTCGTCCGGCTTCAGCCCGTGCGAGGCTATGAGTTCGGGGGTGATCTGGATCGTGTTGGGGATCGTCATCGCTGGTCCTGGATAGCCTGCCGGAAATCGGGGTTTGGGCGCTTCTTTAGCGCATGAATGGCAATGGTGCGACAGGAAAATGCGGCTGACGGCAGGCTCTGTCCAAAGCTTTGTCGCAAGGCAGGCCGCCAGCACGCCTCCGGTCTTCAGGCGATGCTGTCGTAACCGGCGCCACCGTTCTCCAGCAGGCGTCGTACGATGGCGAATCCGGCCCGCACTTCGTCACGATGCTGAGGAGACGAGAAACTCAGGCGGGCGCGGTGGAGTACCTTTTCCGAGCGCCCGGCCTTGAACTCATCCTCGTCGTCGATCAGCACGCCTTCGGTGAGGGCTGCGTTCTTGAATGTGCCGGACAGCCACGGATCGGGCAGTGCCAGCCAGAGGAAGGGGACGGCGGAGTGCGACACGAAGTCGAAACCCGAGAGATATTCCCTGGCCAGCGCCTCGCGCGCGGCGATCTCTTCGGCGCAAAGCGCCCGGATCCGGGCCGCGTCGCCGGACAGGACCAGCCGGGCACAGAGTTCGGCGAGCAGGAAGGGCATTCCGCCGGTCATCATCTTGTGGGCGATACGGACGCGCTGGGCAAAATGCGGCGGGCAGGCGACCCATCCGCCGCGTACGCCGGCCGCGACCGACTTGGACAGGCCGCCGACCATGAAGGTGCGTTCAGGTCCGAGCTGGGCGAGCGGCGGAAGGGGCTCGGGCGACATGGCGCCGTAAAGATCGTCCTCGATCAGCCAGACGCTGTAGCGCCGCGCGACGTCGACGATCGCCTGGCGGCGCTCGAGCGACATGGACGCGAGCGTCGGGTTCTGTGCCGACGACATGAGGAAGGCGACCTTCGGATGCTGCTGGGCGCAGACGCGCTCGAAATCCTCCGGCAACACACCTCCGGCATCGCTCTCGACGAGGATGGTGCGGCGTCCGGCCAGTCCGGCGGCGCGACTCACCTGGGAATAGGTCAGGTGCTCGAACACGACCTTGTCGCCCGGCGACGTCACGGCGGTGATGACCGCCATGATGCCCGCATGGGCGCCGAGCGTCGGTACGATGTCGCGCGGGGACGGAGCCCAGTCTCGCTTGCCGAGCCAGCGGGCGCCGGCCGTGAACCAGTGGTCGGGGAAACTGCGCGTGTAGCTGGCAATGTCGCTCGGGTGGTCTCTGAGGATCGCCGTGATATGGCTCTGGAGGTAGGCGCCCTGTGCGACATCCGGCGCGGCGGTGCTGTCGAAGCGGATCTTGCCGGGGGGCGGGATAATGGGCCGGGTGCCGACGAGCGCCGCGGTCACCGGATCGAGATTGGCCTCCGGCGGTGCGTCATGCGTGTCGTGCACGAAGGTGCCGCGCCCCACCTCGCCGCTGACCAACCCCCGTTCGTGGACCAATGCATAGGCGCGGCTCACCGTGCCGATGGTGATGCCGAGGTCATAGGCGAGATTGCGCTGCGGCGGCAGCTTGGCTCCCGCCGGCAGGGTGCCGCCGGCGATCGCCGTCTCGATCTGGTCGGCGAGACGCACATAGATCGGGCCTTTGCCTAGGTGCAAGTCTGGGAGCCAATTTGTCATCATGACAATTCACTACATTGCCTCGTCATTCTGGTCAATATAGTGCGATTGTATCGATAAAATTGGAATGGAGAGGTTCAATATGACCGACTCAGCGCGATACATCAGTACAATTGATACAATCTATCCCGATGGCTATGCGCGCGAGACGCTGTTCCGTTCGTCGGGCGACATGCTGAAGCCTTCCGTTCGCCCCAAGCGGTTCCTCGCACGGTTGTGGCAGGGGCTGTCCCATTGGCAGATGAAGCGGGCGGGGCGTCTCGCCTTGCACGACCTCACCGACGATCAACTCCGCGACATTGGCCTGACGCGGATCGATGCCGAGCGGGAGGTTCAGAAGTCGCGGCTGTTGATGCTCTGATCGACGCAGGGCCGCCCTCGAACCCGCAATCGAGGCCATGGGCGCCAGGATCGAGACGGTTTTTCGCCCGAAGGGCTCCCGTCATCAGAACTTGTAGGCGAGGGAAAGGCCGGCATGGCTGATGCCGTCATTGGGGTCGCAGAGGTCGGCATTCGACGAATGGTCGATGGAGGCGACGATGTCGAGCTTGTCGGTCAGGCGGAAGCCGGCCGCGGCGGATTCGCGGAACATCAGGGAGCAACCGAGCTTCGGCCCGTTCGTGCCGTCGTCCTTGTTGTCGCCGTTGTGCGCGGCGGCGCCGAAACCGAGCTCCACATAGAAGCGATCAGTGATGTCCACGGTCCAGGCGAGGCCACCGAAGATCTGGCTGGCTTCGCCGGCACTGCTGACGGATGCGCCGACATTGACCCGCGGCCTCAGAATGACGTCCTGCCAGGTGGCGGCATTGGCCCGGTCGAGCGGGTCGAAATAGAGTGCGACGGTGGGAAAGAAGCCGGGTTCGAAGGTGCTGCGCGCCTGGATGGAGCCTGTGACGCCTGCGCGGACCTCCTTGATCGACCAGTCTGCCGCCGCGGCATTTTGAGCAAGGAGTGGCGTAAACGCAATGGCGGTGAAAGCGAGAGCAAGGCGCATAGAGGCGTTGAACGTCATGGTCAGTCCAGCTCGAATCCGGGCATTTTCGAGGCAGACGCTATCACACGTATTTTTGAATGGCGATGGGCTATAGGTCGGATGCGCTGTGAAACCTGCGCGAAAACCGGAATCGGTCAGCAGGTCTTGGAGCCCTTTGACCAGCGTGTCACGTCAGAGGCGATGCGGCCGGCGACAGGTTCGCTCATCATCGGGCCAAAGGCGTCCAGCCGTGCGGGCTTGCCCTCGGCCTGGACGACGAGGAGCGGGCGAATGTCGCTCGATCCCTTGCGCACCAAGAGAATGCGCGGCTTGCCGGAAAACGAGTTGAGTTCGGGCGCCATGGCATAAGCCTTGAAGGCCGGATCGCCGGACTTGATCCAGCAATTGTTGGCGCCGACGGCCACGCGTTCCATGATGTCGAGCGCCGACTGCCCGTGGGCGATCGGTGCTTTCGATTCGGACTGGCAAGAGGCGAGGGCCAGCAAGGAGACGACGAGAAGGCTGAGGGCAGGGCGCATGCGGGGTGCTTTCCGGTTAAGAGCCCGGCCTTCTATCATCTGTCTGGTTAAGCGGCGATTACGTCGAGGGCGGAGGCGAAGATGCCGCGCCCGTCATTGCCGCCATGGGCCGCTTCGATCAGGTTCTCCGGATGGGGCATCATGCCGAGCACATTGCCCTTCCCGTTGATCACGCCGGCGATGTCGTTGATCGAGCCGTTCGGATTGGTCCCCTCGGCATAGCGAAAGACCACCTGGCCATTGCCTTCGATCGCCTTCAGCGTCTCGGCATCGGCAAAGTAGTTGCCGTCGTGGTGGGCGACCGGGCAGCGGATGATCTGGCCCTTGGCATAGGCGCGGGTGAAATCGGTCTCGGCGTTGACCACCTCGAGCTTGATTTCCTTGCAGACGAATTTCAGCGAGGCGTTGCGCATCAGGGCGCCGGGCAGGAGGCCCGCCTCGAGCAGGATCTGGAAGCCGTTGCAGACGCCGAGCACCTTGACGCCGCGTTCGGCGGCGGCCTTGACGGCCTGCATGACCGGCATCCGCGCGGCAATCGCCCCGCAGCGCAGGTAGTCGCCATAGGAGAAGCCGCCCGGAATGACGATCAGGTCGACATCCGGAAGGCTCGTCTCGGTCTGCCAGATGGTGACCGGTGCATGGCCCGAGATCTTCGTCAGCGCGGCGATCATGTCGCGGTCGCGGTTGAGGCCAGGAAGTTGCAGAACGGCGGATTTCATGGGTGGGGCTCAAACCTTGCTTGTGCTTCCTGGAGCTCCCGCAGCTCCAGGCGATTTTCGATGCGATCGAGGCGGTGTTCGTGACGTGCCAAAACGCTATAGACGTTGTGGATTTCCTGCTGCATGGAGATCATCGTGCCGCGCACAGCGTTGAGCTCGGCCTTGATTTCGTTCTGCCCCTCTTTCAGGGTGGAAATATCGGTGTGCATTCGCTTCATGAGCTCATACATGAGCTCGTTCGTCACTTCCGTCATCCCGTCGCTCCATCACCTTCAGGCGATGGCGATAGTATAGTTCTCGATGACGGTGTTGGCGAGGAGCTTTTCGCACATGGCCTTCAGGTCGGCCTCGGCCTTGGCCTTGTCCGTGCCTTCGACTTCGAGATCGAAGACCTTGCCCTGGCGGACATGGCCGACGCCTTCGAAACCGAGTGCGCCGAGCGCGCCCTCGATCGCCTTACCCTGGGGATCGAGAACGCCGTTCTTGAGGGTTACGGTCACGCGTGCCTTGATCACTCTTAAAGTCTCCCTGGGCTTGTTACTTTACCAGCACCGGGCCGGTGCCGCGCAGCGGCTCGTTTTCGTTGATGATGCCGAGGCGCTTGGCCACTTCCTGATAGGCTTCGAGCAGGCCGCCGAGATCCTGGCGGAACCGGTCCTTGTCGAGCTTTTCATGCGTCTCGATGTCCCACAGCCGGCAGCTGTCCGGCGAGATCTCGTCGGCGAGGATGATCCGCATCATGTCGCCTTCATAGAGGCGGCCGCATTCGATCTTGAAGTCGACGAGCTGGATGCCGATGCCGAGGAAGAGGCCCGACAGGAAGTCGTTGACGCGGATGGCGAGCGCCATGATGTCGTCGAGCTCGGCCGGATTGGCCCAGCCGAAGGCGGTGATGTGCTCTTCCGAGACCATGGGGTCGGCGAGGGCATCGGACTTGTAGTAGAATTCGATGATCGAGCGCGGCAGCACGATGCCTTCGTCGATGCCCAGACGCTTGGCGAGCGAGCCGGCGGCGACGTTGCGCACGACGATCTCGAGCGGGATCATCTCGACTTCCTTGATCAACTGCTCGCGCATGTTCATGCGGCGGATGAAGTGGGTCGGG
>JAHRYZ010000276.1 GCA_020621905.1 Rhizobium sp. | reverse complement strand
GAATATTGCGTCGACGCACGCCTTCACGATCATCCCGAAGACATTTCCCTATCCGCTGGCAAAACATGCGCTGCTCGGCATGACGAAGTCGCTCGGGCTGGAATATGCCGCGAAGGGCGTGCGGGTGAACGCGCTTGCGCCGGGCTATGTCGCGACCCAGAAGGTCATCGACTACTGGAACAGCTTCGCCGATCCGGCGGCTGCGAAGGCCGAGACGATGAAACTGCATCCGGGCGGTCGCATTGCAACGCCTGAGGAGATCGCGCTGGCGGCCGTGTTCATGATTTCCGACGAGTGCCCCTTCATGAACGCCACCTGCCTGACCATCGATGGCGGGTTGAGCGTGCAGCAGCATTCGTAGAACTCTGTGTCCACGCAATCGCTCGGCGAGGCCAAAACGCGGCACCAAGGTTTGGGACCTCTAGCATCCAGAACACATAGATCACCCATCCCGACAAGCTGGGAGCCTCGTCATCCCCATGCTCACCATGGCCTGCTTCTAAGGTGTTCCATAAAGGTCATAGCCGCGAAGCCTTCACGCGGCGGGTGCTCCCTCAGGGCGTAGTCTTCTGCTGGAGCGGCTGCCCTAGATCATCAAGGCCGGCCGCATTGCGCGCCACCCAGACTTCCGCGCAATTTCCGAGGATTTGGACATATCGTCTAGCCCCGTCAGTGCCAATCACAAAGGGGTTGGCTTCCCCCTGTTTGCGCGACGCAAGATCCTTCATGCGATCCACGGACCCATCAACGAAGGGGTGATTGCTGATCATCGAATCAACTTTCAATGCCTCCATGTAAGTGAACAGATGTTTGACCGATTGTTGGTAGAGCTTTTTCCCTTCAAGCGTGGGCGGCGCGCCTGTGGCACCATAGGTCGCCCACATATGCGGCTGGCCATGGTCCGTCACCGGAAGAATGTAGGACAAGGCACCACTTCCCGGCACGCGCGGTGTCTCCACCATCGTCACAGTCGTGCTGCCAAGCGTCAGGGTTTGTCCATCCTGCGCCGTCAAACTGCGCGCTGGAGGCCCCACCCAGAATTTATAGCTTTCACCACCCGGCAAATGACTGTTTATCCAGGAATCCGCCGGGGCATTGAGCACACTGTCCCAGTTCGATGCGGTCATGACGATCTGGGTACCATAGGCCTCCTGAAAGTACTTGGCGCCGCCAAGGTGATCCGGACCGGGATGGGTGATCAAAATGTACTTGATCTGGGCCGGATCCTCTGCGCCTTCATTCCCGGTACGATCAGCGTCGACCATTAATAGCCGGAATCAATCAGATGGTGTGTCCGATGTGGTCCGACAAAGCTGGGTGCCGAGTTTTGGGGCCGTATTAGAGGTTATCGAAGATCCGTGGTGGTACAAAGGCGG
This sequence comes from Rhizobium sp., assembly GCA_020621905.1. Taxonomy (GTDB): domain Bacteria; phylum Pseudomonadota; class Alphaproteobacteria; order Rhizobiales; family Rhizobiaceae; genus Allorhizobium. The sequence goes on along the minus strand of JAHRYZ010000276.1, from coordinate 3,754 downwards.
TTTCATCAGGAACTTGTTGTGCCGTCCGTCCGCGCCGGGCTCGTGGCACCGCATCTTCAATCTGACGCAGACGGATCACGCCAGCGAGAAGCCTTGCCGCTTGCAAAGGGATGTTGATCGCAGGACTGTCCTGTGTCGTCTTGTCCTGCGCGCGTGCAGGCAAGTCCAGACCAAAGACCACCAGCGCAGCTATAGCGGTAATCCATTGTTTATCATTATGCATTTCAGTATCCTGACAATGGATGGAATTTGCCATGTAACATGTCAGGCGTATCTATCTTTGTCCATCGCTCAATGACGTGGGCCAACGACGTTGCGAGGCCCGCAACAGGTTTGTCGCCAAGCCGGCCGGCGGACCGCCTACAGGTTTCGTAGGCAATGTGCCGACCGAATATTCTCGCTTAGAGACGAATGGTCTGGTGCGAGACGGTGATCCACACCGGCGCCAATCGGGCTGTGGTTCTGACCGCGGGAACGTCGTGCCATTGATCCAACTCAGCAGGGTCTGGAGCTATCGGCCGAGATCGTGCGCGCGGTTGCCGGCAAGACGTTGCGCGGGCTCATGATCGGCACCATCTATCCGGCGACACTGGTGTATTGCCGGTGTTTCTCTCTCGCATTGGCTGGAAGCATCCGACATCCGCCTGAATGTCTCCAATGCGCTATAACAGCGACATCATTCGCCAGCTGTGATGCGGACGCGTCAACCTGGACTTCATTCGCCCGGTATGAGTGTGGGTTTTGCCCCCGGAACTGGCGGCTGAACTTCCCGATCGCGATATCGTCCTGAAGAAGGTGAGGGGGACCGATCTCGGATCAGGCTTGGGATTGCCTGGAACAAGGAAGCCCCCGACGGTGGCGCGTGACGAGATCATTGACATCGCGCGGTCGCTGGCGCGGCCAGCGCCGTGAGGGCGACAGGCTGGGTGAGAACAAGCTACTGCATCTCTGCGTTGAAAGTCGTCGCAGCTTCGCTCAGCGCGGTAACCAAGGACATAATGGATGCGAGGCTCATTGACGTCCTCACTGAGGGGCAGGGGTGATTTCACTGGGTCATGAGTCGGTTGACATGTAACATGTTAGTTGCGAGAGTCGGTGGACGGCAAGCATTGCCATATCCGGGTACGGAGGCTGCTGGATCGTTAGTTGCCTTAAACGGGGTACTTTTCATTCGGGAGGAAAACCATGAAGCTGACACTGACTGCGGCCCTTGCCGCCTTGATGCTGACGACAACCCTGGCCCAGGCCGCGCCAGTCAAGCTAAAATTCGCGCATTTCTGGGGTGCAAATTCTGGTCCGCACCAGGATTTCGCGCTCGGCTGGGCCGATCAGGTCACGAAATGCTCGGGCGGTGACATCACCTTTGAATTTTATACGGCCGGCACGCAGCTCGGCAATGTGACGAAGCTCGAGGACGAGTTGCGCGCCGGGCTTGTGGATTTGGCCCATGGCCTGAACCATCTGCCACGCAATCGCTTCACGCAGGCCACCGCTATCGATACGCCGCTTCTGTCGAAAAGCGCCTATGCCAATTCCATGACACTCTGGACCCTTTACAAAGAAGGCGCGATTTCCAAGCCCTATGAAGGCTTTCAGGTGCTGGCCCTGCACGCGCATGCGGCGGGGCTCATCCACACCAAGGGCAAGGCCGTTCGTCTGCCGGAAGATCTGAAGGGCATGCGCATCCGTTCACCCTCACCGGCCGCTGCCCTGATGTTGCAGGAACTGGGTGCCGTGCCGGTTGGCCTGCCGCCGGGAGAAACCTATGAGGCGATCTCCAAAGGCACGGCGGATGGCACGATTTTTCCCTGGGAAGGCGTTGCCGGCTTCAAGCTTGCCGAAGTGCTGGACTATTCGTCGGACCTGAAGCTCAACGCCGCATCCTTCTGGTTTGCGATGAACGAGAACAAATACAAGTCGTTGAGCGACGCACAGCGCAAATGCATCGATGATGCCTCCTACGAGCCGCTGGTGAAGAAGGCCGGTGACTACTGGGCCAAGTGGGACAAGCCGGGCCTGGAACAGACCAAGGCTGCCGGCAACGAAATCATCGAGCCGGATGCTGCGGCACAGGCCGCCTGGCAGGAGGCGATGAAACCGGTCATCGTGAGCTATCTCGCTTCACTGAAGCAGGACGGTTTCGCCGATGCGGAGGCAGTCTACCAGCGGGCGCTGCAGCTCGTGCCGCAATTCGAAGCTGAGTATCTCTCGCGGAAGTAATGGTCGCCGGCGGCACGGATGCTCTCCGTGCCGCTCTTGTTCCTGCCCCATTGAAGAAGCTGTCCCATGAGGATTTTTGATTCCGCATTCCGTTACCTCGCCCTTGTGGGCGCTGGTTCATTCGCTGTTGCCACCTGCATTACCGTTGCCGATGTCGTCTTGCGCCAGTTCGCCAGCGGTGTTCTGGGCGCCGTGGATTATGTCCAGCTTTTCATCATGTCCGGCGCATTTCTGGCCATGCCCTACGCCTTCCGCGTCAATGCGCATGTGACGCTGGATCTGGTCTCGGCGCTGCTGTCACCGCACAGCCAATGGATGCTCGCCATTGTCGCTCTGTTTCTCACATTGGCATTTTGCGCGCTTCTTGCCTTCTATACCTCGGTCTCCGCCGTCGACATGCTGCAAAGCAGTGATATCTCGATGAATATCGGGCTTCCCATGGGCCTTTACTGGCTGCCCTTTGCGCTGGGCATGCTGGTATCGACGCTCGCCGTCGGCTTCAACATCGTCGATGCGCTGTCCGCACAGAACACCGGTCCGGCAGGTGTTGCATGAGTACGCCTGTCATCGGACTTCTCGGGTTCGTCTTTGCCATGCTGCTGACCTTTGCCGGCGTTCCCGTCAGTATCGCCATGGCGATCACCGGTGTTGCGGGTTTTGCGCTGATCAACGGCACGGGGGGCGCCATCTATGTGCTCAGTTCCGCGCCCTTCGAGGCGGTGTTTCCATATAGCCTCTCCGTCATTCCGCTGTTTGTCGCCATGGGCGTGTTTTCCTCGCATGCGGGCCTGTCGTCCAGCCTGTTCGGCGCGATGAACGGGTTGTTCGGGCGGTTTCGCGGCGGTCTTGCCATGGCCTCTGTCGGTGCCTGCGCGATCTTCGGCGCCATCTGCGGTTCGTCCCTGGCAACGGCGGCTACCATGGGGCGCATCGCCGTGCCGGAAATGATCCGCGCCGGCTATAGGCCAAGCCTTGCCGGCGCTTCCGTGGCCGCTGCCGGCACGCTCGGGGTTCTCATTCCGCCCTCGGTGCTGATGGTCATCTATGCGCTTTTGACTGAAAATTCGATCGGCCAGCTGTTTGCCGCGGCCCTGTTCCCCGGCTTGCTGGCGACCTTTCTCTACATTGCGGCTGTCGTCATCGCCGTACGGGTCAACCCGGAGCTTGCCCCGCCGGTCAACAGCCGCAAGGATGCACCGAAGGCCAAGCTCGACAAGTCCGTGGTTGCGGCCATCTCGCTGTTTGTCATCGTTATCGGCGGGCTCTATTCCGGTTTCTTTTCGGCCACGGAAGCTGCGGCCGTCGGCGCCTTCTGCGCAGCCATCCTCGCCGTCGTCATGAAGACGCCGATGAGCGGCATGATCGAGGCATCGCTGGAAACCGCCAAGACGTCGGCCATGATGTTCATGATCCTGATCGGTGCGGCGCTGTTCAATTTCTTCATCGAAGGCACAGGTCTTGCGACGGTGATCGGCGACTGGATCAGTCAGTCCGGCCTGTCGCCGACGATGATCCTGATCCTCATCATCGTTTT
>JAHRYZ010000275.1 GCA_020621905.1 Rhizobium sp. | reverse complement strand
TCTCGTTCATGCCTCTTTCCCGTCCATCGGTTCATCTTCACGATAAAGTCAACTTAAGTTATCATGTTTTCATGGTGCTGCCCTTGAGCCGGCTCGCCGTTGCGGCCATGACTGCGCAAAATGCAGCAAGGAGCAATAGCATGTCCCACCCCATCGACCGCAACCGCCTGATCCTCCCGCAGGTCGCCCCGCTCTATGGCGCCAGTCACGAGGCCGTGGAGACCGTCCTGAGGCTCGTGGCCGGCGTCCTGCTGGTCACCCACGGCTATGGCAAGATCATAAACCCGTTCGGCGCCGTGGGCATGGTCGAGGGCCTCGGTTTTTATCCGGGCGCCTTCTGGTCTCCGCTGCTGGCCGCGACTGAATTCTTCGGCGGCATTCTGGTGGCCATCGGCCTGTTCACCCGCCCGGCCGCCGTCGCCGCCATGATCGTCCTGCTGGTCACCGTCTATTTCCACGGCGTGGTGCAGGCGCAGGGCCTTGCCGGCGCCGAGAAGTCCATTCTCTGGGCCGCGATCTTCCTGTTCTTCGCGGTTCGCGGCGGCAACCGGCATTCGGTCGATGCGCGGCTGGGGAAGACCTTCTGAGCTGCGTCCGACCGACCGAGCGGCGGCGCCTTGCTGCGCCGCCGCCTCTTGAAGACGAAGGCGGCGCGTGGTCATCTCCGAAGTCGAACGAGTCGGCAAGGGACAGGCAATGCGCGTCGCCATCATCGAGAACACCCGCTATTCGGACCCGGGGCAGGTGGGCGTTGCGCTCGCCGAGGCGGGCGCCAAGGTCCAGGTGATCCGGGCCTATGCCGGCGAGCCGCTGCCGGGCTCGACCGACGATCACGATGCACTGGTCGTGTTCGGCGGCGAGCAGAACGCCCGCGACGATGCCAAGCATCCCTATCTGCCGGCGCTGGCCGAGGTGATGCGCGGCTATGGCGAGGCGGGCAGGGCGGTGCTCGGCATCTGTCTCGGCAGCCAGCTTTTGGCCCGCGCCTTCGGCGGGGAGAACCTGATCGGGGCCGCCCCCGAATTCGGCTGGCAGGCGATCGAGCCGACCGAAGCCGGCCTTGCCGATCCGGTGCTGTCGGCGGTCAACGACAGCCGGTTTCTCTCCTTCCAGTGGCACGACGACACCTTCACCCTGCCGCCGGACGCCATCCATCTCGCCCGCAACGATGCTGCCCACCACCAGGCCTTCCGGGTCGGGCGTGCCGCCTATGGCATGCAGTTTCATTTCGAGGCGAACCGCGGCGTGGTCGAGCAGTGGAACCGTATGTTTCCCGAACTGGTCGAGAAGAAGCATCCCGGCTGGCTCGAGCGCCACCCGGACTATGCGGCGACCAAAGGGGTGGAGGCCGAAGCCGCCGGACTGGCGATCGCCCGGGCCTGGGTGGCGCTGATCTGAGCCTTGGGACGGGTGGGCCGCCACCAAGCGGCCGAGCGGGGGGAACAGTGATGGGCGCGAGCGAGCGGGAGAAGATGGCAGCCGGGCAGTGGTACAGCTGCATCGATCCGGAACTCGACCGGCTGCGGATCGCCGCCCGCGAGGCGGTGCATCGCCACAATACGCTCCCGCCGGCCGACCGCGGCGCGGCGGCGCCGGAACTGATCCGCCTGTTTGCCGGCTTCGGTACCGGCGCCTTCATCGAGGCGCCGTTCCACTGCGCCTACGGCTTCAACCTGACGCTGGGCGACCATGTCTATCTCAATGCCGGCTGCGTGATCCTCGACACCGCGACTGTGACCATCGGCGATCGCTCCATGCTCGGCCCCGCCGTGCAGATCTACTGTGCCGAGCATCACAAGGACCGGCGCCTGCGCTCCGAGGGGCAGGAGATCGCCCGCCCGGTTTCGATCGGCACGGACGTGTGGATCGGCGGTGCGGCGGTGATCCTCGCCGGCGTGACCATCGGCGACGGGGCGATCGTCGGCGCCGGCGCCGTGGTGACGCGCGACGTGCCGGCCGGGGCGACCGTGACCGGCAATCCGGCGCGGGTGCTGTCGCCGAAATGAGCGCCGCGCCTTCCCGACTTGACCGGGGTCAAATCGCCGTCGTCCGGATCCTGTATGGTCCGGGCAGACAGACCGCCGGAGACCTGCCTTGACCCTTGCCGCCTTCACGCTTGCCCTTGCGCTCCTGCTGCTGACGCCGGGGCCAACCAACACGCTGCTGGCCGTCGCCGGCGCCTCCATGGGCTTTCGCCGATCCTGGCCGCTGATGGGTGCGGAACTCGCCGGCTATCTGACCACCATCCTGCCGCTCGTCAGCTTTGCCGGGCCCTTCCTTGAAGGCCAGCCGGTGATCGCCAATGCGGTCAAGCTGTGCTCCGCCGCCTGGGTGCTGTCGCTGGCGATCAAGCTGTGGACGGCGCCGGCGCCGAACGCGGCGGACACCTGCGTCAAGGGCCGCTGCGTCTACTGGACGACGGTGATGAACCCGAAGGCGCTGATCATCGGCCTGGCGCTGATCCCGGCGGGCGGCATGGCCGCGACCATGCCCTATCTCGCCGTGCTCTGCGTGACGGTCGTCGTCGTCGCGAGCCTCTGGCTGGCGCTCGGCGCCGCCGTGATCCGCTCGGTCAGCCGGCGCCACCCGGCCCTCGTCGGCCGTGTCGCCGCCTGCTTCCTGCTGTTCTTCGCCGCAAGCCTCGCCGGCCGGGCGGTCGGCTGGGTATGACGCGGCGGGGCTTCGCGCGCGCCTTTCGACCGATGACCGGACACGGCTTCGCCTTCACACCGGCGGCTCCGCCCCGTGGCTTGATCTCTTTCAGTTTCCCTTCGGCCTTTAGCCTCAAGGGTTCGGACGGGGCGCTGCAAGCTGCCTCGTAAGTTAAAAAATATATGGCACCCTGCGGCGCCCCGTTCGGTGTTTTTCGGCCCTGAAATTCGCCCTCTCTACACGGACCTCCACCCTTTCGGGATGGCGTTTGTGGTCCGCTTGGGTGCCGCACAGGCACGTCGCTTGTTCAGCGAGGGAGGCCCTGATCTCGCCCCGGAAATGAAAAGCCTGCGATCGCTCCCAATCCCGGCACCGGCCCCGCCTCGCCGGGTTCGCATGACCCGATGCATCCGATGGCGGAACGGGGGCATTGTAGCCTTGGCCCGCGGGGGCGGGGAAATTTTCCGAATGCCGGCATTGATTTTTCTGCGCAATCGGCTCTCGTCGTCCCCGTTTTTGGCGGACGCGCGTGGCCGGATGCTTCGAGGTCCCGCCTTGCTCGGCTATCCTGGCTTGCCGGGAGAGATCGCGACGCAGCCTTGCTGTCACACACTTGCAGGTGCGCGAACGCCAGACCCGCCGTAAAGGCTGACGGAGAACACCACATCGACAAGTACAACGGCCGTCTTCACGCCGGATGCACAACGTGAGCCCTCACCCTGAGGTGGGAGCGCCAGCGACCCTCGAAGGGCGAGGGCGTGCGGCTGGCGCGCCTACCCGTGGCCGGATGCTTCGAGGCTTGGCCTGTCGGCCAAGCACCTCAGCATGAGGGGGAGATCGGGGACGCCATGTTGTCCCCACCGTCATCCTCGGGCTTGACCCGAGGATCCGAAAACAAGCGATGCCCCGCCACCCGCCACCCGCCACCCGCCACCCGCCACCCGCCACCCGCCACCCGCCACCAGTCTCAGTCTCTGCTACAGCCTGAGCCGTCAGCCACACAGCCACGGCAGCACTGCAAGCCGCCGGCCCCCTTTTCACCGCCGCGCCTGATCCCTAGACTGGCCCCGGACCCGCCGCCGAAAGGACACCGCATGAACCGCGCCCACGATCCAAGCCAGCTCGACATGGTCGTGCTGATGACGCCGGACATGGCGAATTTTTCCGGCAAGGTGCATGGCGGCGCGCTGTTGAACCTGCTCGACCGGGTCGCCTATTCCTGCGCCTCGCGGTTTTCCCAGCAATATGCGGTGACCCTGTCTGTCGACCAGGTGGTGTTCCGCCAGCCGATCCATGTCGGCGAGCTCGTCACCTTCCTCGCCTCGGTCAACTATGCCGGCCGCACCTCGATGGAGATCGGCATCCGCGTTGAGGCCGAAGACATCCGCAGCGGCGAACGCCGCCACACCAATTCCTGCTATTTCACCATGGTCGCCGTCGACGAGGCCGGCAAGCCGACCACGGTGCCGGAACTCGTCGTCGACACTGAGATGAAGGCCAGGCGCAAGCGCGCCGCGGAAGAACGCCGGGCGCTCAGGCGCGAATTCGAGGCGCGCTTCGAGAGGGCCAAGGCGGGGGCGGAGTGAGCACTGCTGGCTTTGCGTCACTTGCAAAAGTCAGGAATTGCGCCAATATGCATGGCATGAGCAAGGCCGGTTCCAAAATTCAGCAAGTGAAACGCGAGGCGTCTGGAGCCCGTGGTGTGATCGGCTACGCATCGGACGGAACGCCCATCATGAAGCCGCCGTTCAAGCCGAAGAGCTTTACCGTCCGGGAACTCAACCAGGTCATTCGCGAGATTCACCGCGAAGAAGCGATGAAGCGAGCCGGTTAGTGGCTCGCGGCAAAACGCCGGTCTTCATCAATTGCCCGTTCGACGGCGCCTATCTTCCATTCTTTCACGCGATCGTATTTGCCGTCTATCGATGCGGCTTCACGCCGCGTTGTGCTCTTGAGGTGATCGACGGCGGCGGGACCCGGATTGCCAAGATCGAGACGCTGATCGAGGAATGTCCGCTCGGCATTCATGACATCTCCCGTACGGAACTGGACGGTGTGAACAAGCTTCCCCGGTTCAACATGCCGCTGGAGCTCGGCCTGTTTCTCGGTGCGAAGCGCTACGGCGACACTGTACAGAAACGCAAGAAATGCCTTGTTCTCGACTGCGAGCGCTACCGCTACCAGAAATTCATCTCAGACATTGCCGGTCAGGATGTCGATTCTCACGAAGGCAAGGTCGAGATACTCATCGACAAGGTCCGTTCGTTTCTCAACTCCGCGGTGCGCAGCCGGCCGCTCCTGTCAGGTGCTGCGATTCGAGACGACTACCAGCGCTTCAATGAGGCTCTGCCGGAGATATGCAGCCGCCTGCGCATTGACGCAGACAGTCTCGACTACCGCGATTTCGCATGGATCGCGGCAGACTATGTGTCAAAGGATGGGAAGCTCTAGGCACAGCGTTCCCGTTAGGCGAACGGAATTG
>JAHRYZ010000274.1 GCA_020621905.1 Rhizobium sp. | reverse complement strand
GACGATGCGGCCGCCCTTGGCGCGGGCGGCGTTTAAGGCAGCGGCGGTCGCCGCGGAGATCGATCCCCACTCCGCGTGCATCTTGTGCTCGGCAGTCTCCTCGACCTTGACCGGCAGGAAGGTCCCCGCCCCGACATGGAGCGTCAGCCGGTGAAGATCGACGCCACGGCCGCGCAGCGCCGCTTCGAGCGCCGGCGTGAAATGCAGTCCGGCGGTCGGCGCCGCCACCGCGCCTTCGTTGGCCGCAAACATGGTCTGGTAGTCGGCGTCCTGCTCGTCGGGCGTGCGCTTCGAGGCGATGTAGGGCGGCAGCGGCGGCGTGCCGAGATCGGCGATGGCCTGGTCGAGCGTCGGTCCGTGAAACGAGAATGACAGCGTCACCTCGCCCTCCTCGCCCATGGCCTCGACCTGCGCGTCGAGATGGCCGAGCAGGCAGACCTTGCCCTCGTTGCCGAAGCGAAGCACGTCGCCGGGCGCAAGCTTTTTGGCGGGCTTGACCAGCGCCTGCCAGCGCGAGCCGTCCAGCCGCTTGATCAGCGTCGCCTCGATCCTCGGTTCGGTCTCGCGGCCGATGCGCCGTCCCTTGAGCTGGGCGGCGATCACCCTGGTGTCGTTGACGACAAGCTGATCGCCGGCCTCCAGCCATTGCGGAAGGTCTGAAACGCTGCGGTCGCGCAAGACGCCGTCCGGCTGCACTACCAGCATGCGCGCAGAATCACGCGGGCTCGCAGGCCGCAGCGCGATGCTCGCAGGCGGGAGTTCGAAGTCGAACAGATCGGTGCGCATGTTCTTGCACGTCATCGGGCGCTCCGCGCGGTCAGGATCGAAGTTGTCAGCGCAGATCGGGTTACGCCGCGTGCCGGTGTGAATCAGATCGCCGCGTCCGCAGCCATCCGCGCCTTGACGATCTTGTCGGTTACCGGCTCGCCGCGTTGATCTTGTCGACGTTCTCCATGCCCGACGTCACCTGGCCCCAGACCGTGTACTGGCCGTTGAGGAACGAGGCATCGTCGAAGCAGATGAAGAACTGGCTGTCGCCGGAATCCGGGCTGGCGGCGCGCGCCATGGAGGTGGTGCCGCGCACATGCGGCTCCTTGTTGAATTCGGCCTTGAGCTTCTTGCCGGAACCGCCGGTGCCGGTACCCTGCGGGCACCCCGTCTGGGCCATGAAGCCCTCGATCACGCGATGGAACACGATACCGTCGTAAAAGCCCTCGCGCACCAGTTCCTTGATCCGTGCGACGTGGCCGGGTGCGAGATCGGGCCGCATTTCGATGGTGACGGGCCCCTGGGTGGTTTCGAGGATCAAAGTATTTTCGGTGTCAGCCATGCTCTCTTCTCTACGGGTTTGTGTGGAGGTCTGCGATTTCCAAATCGAACCGCGAAAGGCCGGCCGGCGACCGCGCCGCCCAATCCTTCGGTAAATGGCAACGGCGTACAGCGTTGCAATGTCTCCATGACGGCGATCGGTAGCGAGCCGATCATTGTCGCTGGCGCTTTCGGATTCGTGGCAATCCTGGCTGGCCGAGAATGGCGCCAGCGCGGTTGAAGCTGACGATCACCGTGATGTCGATCGGGCTGGCGCGCGACGGCGGCGGCGGCTTCCAGCAGGAACGCAGTCTTGCAAAACGTCCTCGATGCTGTCGAGCCGCTCCGGCTGGCCTGCGCCGTCCGATGCATGGACAGCAGCCACGCCGCAAACCAGACGTGTGGCTTGCTGCCTGGCGCCATCATGGCTCACTTGACGTCGGATGCGACTTGCACCTTCACCATCTTGTCGGGATCGGTCACCTCGCCGCTGCGAGATCCCGCCGGCGCCTTCTTGAGCTTGTCGACGACGTCCATCCCCGACACCACTTCGCCGATCACGGTGTACTGGCGGTTCAGGCTGGGCGCGTCGGCGAACATGAAGAAGAACTGCGAGTTCGCGGTATCGACGCTGTCGCCGCGCCGCGCCATGCCGACGATACCGCGCGTGAACGGCACGCTGGAAAATTCCGCCTTCAGGTTGGGGTATTTCGAACCGCCGGTGCCGTTGAAATTCTGGCCGTCGCCGGTTTGCGCCATGAAGCCGTCCATCACGCGGTGGAACGGCACGTTGTTGTAGTACCCCTCGCGCGCGAGCTGCTTGATCCGCTCGGCGTGCTGTGGGGCCAGATCGGTCCGCAGCTTGAACACGATGCGGCCCTTGGTGGTATCGACGACAATCGCATTCGGCTTGTCGAGGTTGGCAGGAAGCGGTTGCGCGATCGCGGGGGCCGCGCAGAACAGCGCGGCGATCAGGCCAAGAATTCGGATCATGAAAACTCCGGATCAGAGAAAGACGGTCAGGCGGCGAATTTGGTCTTGAGGCTGGCTGCGACCAGTGGCGGCACGAACGCCGATACGTCGCCGCCCATTCCGGCGATTTGGCGCACCAGTGTGGCGGTGATCGGGCGGACCGCCACCGAAGCCGGAACGAACACCGTGTGCACGCCGGGCGCCATGGTTTCGTTCATGCCGGCGATCTGCATTTCGTAATCGAGGTCGGTGCCATCGCGCAGGCCCCGAATCATGATGGTCGCGCCGCTCTTCTGCGCCGCCGTGATGGTCAGGTTGTCGTAGGTGGTGCAGTCGAAGGCGCAGCCGGCCTGGGCGGCGATCGGCCCAAAGACCTCCCGCACCATGTCGAGCCGCTCCTCCACCGAAAACAGCGGCTTTTTGCCGGGATGGACCCCGATGGCGGCGATCAGCCGGTCGCAGAGCCCGACGGCGTGCCGGACCACATCCAGATGTCCATTGGTGACGGGATCGAATGAGCCGGGATACAGCGCGATGCGGGGCATAAATCCCTCTACCGCGCCCCGGCTACGCCCGCAAGCCGGGTTTGTTCCAGCCTCGGGCCCCAAAACCCCAGTTTTTATCTTCCGCCCGTCCCTGAACCACTTCAGGGGGGACGGCGTCATCTAGGCAGGCAGGCAATGTTTCATCGCCGCTGCGGCGACGAAACAAAACTCTGGCGGGACGAAACCATTTCGCGGGCGCGCGAAGACATCCGGAAACCGGCTTTGGGTATCCATTCACCAACGAAACGGCGGGCCGCAAAAGGCCCAATACAGGGGACCGTCATGATCAAGGCACTTTCAGCCATCGCTATCGCTGCGTTCATCGCCGCCGCGCTGACCGTTCTGCCCGGCTTTGCCCCGCGGGTCGAAGCCATTGTGCCCGTAGCCCTCGCCAAGGGCGACCGCCTCGACATCCGCCCGGTCGGCCGTGACTGCTCGCAGCAGGCATGGCCGCATTTCGAGGCCTCCTGCCTGCGCGTCGCCGGCAGAGGGCCATGATCCGGGAAGCCGGCTGGTCACCGCCGACCGCACGCCGTAACGGCGTCAACCTTACCAATTCCGTCTTCAGTTGCCCGGATTGCCTGGCTTGGGGTCCTCGGATGCCCCGGACCTCGTTGATCCAACGGCAAGCCGGGAGGCCGAATGGCAGTGGCGAATGCCACGTGCCATTCGCTATTCGCCACTCGCGTTTCCATTGCCGCGCCGGTGTCCTCGCCGATGTGCTCGACGGACCACATGCTCGTCCTCGCGGTGTCACACGATGACGCCCTAGGTCGAGCGGCCGGCGATCCGGATGCCCTCGACCGGACAGCGGATCAGCGGCTGCCTATCAGGTGACCAGCTGATTGGCCTTCCTCGACCGGGAACGACGCCACCAGCTTGCCGTTGCGGTTGTTGACCGACATCGCGACGATGCCTTTGCCGCCACGGCCGGTAGTCCGGTACTCAAAGGATGAGGTGCGCTTGCCGTATCCATTGACGGAAACCGTGAGCACGACCTGCTCCTGCGCCGACATCTCGACGTAACGCTCGGAACTGAGCTGAATGGCGCCTGATGTCTCCTCGGTGTCGGCTTCCGCAGCCTCTTCGGCCGCGGCTTCGCCTGCCACGGCACGACGCATCTTCAGATAGGCCGATCTCTCATCCGACGTCGCCTCGACATGGCGCAGGATCGACAGCGAAATCAGCTTGTCGCCCTCGGACAGCGCGATGCCGCGAACGCCCATCGAGGTGCGGCCCGAGAACACCCGCACGTCGGTCACCGGGAAGCGGATGCACTGGCCGCCGGCCGCCGTCAGCAGCACGTCGTCGTGCTCGGTGCAGATCTGCACGTCGACGATCGCCTCGTCGTCGTCGAGCTTCATGGCGATGATGCCGGAACGCCTGACGTCGACGAAATCCGACAGCTTGTTGCGGCGGACGTTGCCGCCGGTGGTCGCAAACATCACGTCGAGATTGGCCCAGGAGGATTCGTCCTCCGGCAACGGCATGATGGTGGTGATGCGCTCGCCCTGCTCCAGCGGCAGGATGTTGATCATGGCCTTGCCGCGCGCGTTGGGCGCCGCCATCGGCAGGCGCCAGACCTTCTCCTTGTAGACCTGGCCGCGCGACGAGAAGAACAGCACCGGGGTATGGGTCGAGGCCACGAACAGGCGGCTGACGAAATCCTCGTCGCGGGTCTGCATGCCCGAGCGGCCCTTGCCGCCGCGGCGCTGCGCGCGATAGGCCGACAGCGGCACGCGCTTGCAACCGGCATGCGAGCCGTGACCACCATTCCTCGCGCTGGATCAGGTCCTCGTCCTCGACCTCGCCTTCGTGCTCGATGATGACGGTCTTGCGCGGGGTCGCGAATTCCGCCTTCACGTCCGCGAGTTCGGTCTTGACGATGGTCTGAACGCGGGCCCGCGAACGCAGGATTTCGAGGTAATCGGCGATTTCCACGGCCAGCTTGTCGAGTTCTTCCGAAATCTCCTCGCGCCCGAGCGCGGTGAGCCGCTGCAGCCGCAGATCGAGTATGGCCTTGGCCTGCTCCATCGACAGCCGCGCCGTGCCGTCCTCGGCGAGCCGGTGGCGCGGATCGTCGATCAGCGTGATCATGGAGGCGACGTCCTTGGCCGGCCAGTCGCGCGACATCAGGGTTTCGCGCGCGGTGTGGGGATCGGGCGAGGTCCGGATCACGCGAATGACCTCGTCGATATTGGCAACCGCGATCGCCAGACCGACCAGGACATGAGCGCGGTCGCGCGCCTTGTTGAGCAGGAACTTGGTTCGGCGCGTGACGACCTGCTCGCGGAAAGCGATGAATAGCGTCAGCAGATCCTTCAGGTTCATCAGCAGCGGGCGG
>JAHRYZ010000273.1 GCA_020621905.1 Rhizobium sp. | reverse complement strand
GTGTTCGAGAGCCGCACCCGGCCCTGCCTGCTCTATCAGATCAAGCGCTGCGCGGCCCCCTGCACGCACGAGATCACCGATGCCGACTATGCCGAACTGGTGCGCCAGGCGAAGGACTTCCTCTCCGGCAAGAGCCAGAACGTCAAGGCGTCGATCGCAGCGGCGATGAACGAGGCGGCGGAGAACCTCGATTTCGAGCGCGCCGCCGTGTTTCGTGACCGACTGGCGGGCCTCAGCCACGTGCAGAGCCACCAGGGCATCAACCCGGCCAATGTCGAGGAGGCGGACGTATTCGCCATCCACCACGAGGGCGGGCTCACCTGCATCCAGGTGTTCTTCTTCCGCGCCGGACAGAACTGGGGCAACCAGGCCTATTTCCCCAAGGCCGATCCGCAGATGAGCAGCGCCGAGGTGCTCAACGCCTTCCTCGCGCAGTTCTACGACGACAAGCCGTGCCCGCGGCTGATCCTCCTGTCCGAGGTGATCGAGGAACAGGAGTTGCTGGCGACCGCGCTCACCGAGCGCGCCGGCTACAGGGTGCAAATCCTCGTGCCCCAGCGCGGCGACAAGAAGGACGTCGTCGACCATGTGACGGCCAATGCGCGCGAAGCCCACGGCCGCAAGCTCGCCGAGACAGCATCGCAGGGGCGCCTGCTGCAGGGTTTCGCCGAAACCTTCGGCCTGCCCTACGCGCCCCGCCGCATCGAGATCTACGACAACTCCCACATCATGGGCACCAATGCCGTGGGCGGCATGGTGGTCGCCGGGCCGGAAGGCTTCGTCAAGGGCCAGTACCGCAAGTTCAACATCAAGTCGGAGGACATCACCCCGGGCGACGACTTCGGCATGATGCGCGAGGTGATGACCCGCCGCTTCTCGCGCCTTCTGAAGGAAGAGGGAAAACCCGACCGCAGCGTGGCGCCGGACGACTCGGCCGATGCCGCCTTCCCCGCCTGGCCCGACGTGATCCTGATCGACGGCGGCCAGGGCCAGATGACGGCCGTGCGCGCCATCCTTGACGAACTCGGGATTGCCGACTGCGTGATTGCGATCGGCGTGGCCAAGGGCGTCGACCGCGATGCCGGGCGGGAGCGATTCTTCGCGCTCGGCCGCCCCGACTTCACCCTGCCGCCGCGCGATCCGGTGCTCTATTTCATCCAGCGCCTGCGCGACGAGGCGCACCGCTTCGCCATCGGCTCGCACCGGGCGCGGCGCAAGAAGGAAATGGTGAAGAACCCGCTCGACGAGATCGCCGGCATCGGCCCGACGCGCAAGCGGGCGCTGCTGCAGCACTTCGGGACGGCGAAGGCCGTGTCGCGCGCCGCGGTTTCCGATCTCACGGCCGTCGAGGGCATTTCCGAGGCGGTGGCCCGGCTTATTTACAATCATTTCCACGAAAACGCCGCAGATTGACGGCACCAACCGTGCTTTCCTCGCTCGCCGCCTTAAAAACAATTAAGAAATCTTGTGTTGACGGTCGCGTCGGGAAACCGTCATCTACACTCGAAAATCATCCGACAGACAGGGCATCATGGCTTCGCGCGCTTACAACATTCCGAATCTCCTGACCTACGCGCGCATTCTTGCCGTGCCGTTGATCGTCGTGTGCTTTTTCATCGAGGGCCGGCTGGAAAGTTCGGACTTCGCCCGCTGGACCGGTCTCGGCATCTTCATCGTCGCCTCGATCACCGACTATCTCGATGGCTATCTCGCCCGCATCTGGAATCAGACCTCCAATATCGGCCGGATGCTCGACCCGATCGCCGACAAGCTGCTGGTCGCCTCTGTGCTGCTGCTGATGGCGGCGGACGGGACGATCGCCGGATGGTCGCTCTGGGCCGCGATCACCATTCTCTGCCGCGAAATCCTCGTGTCGGGCCTGCGCGAATACCTCGCCGCGCTGACGGTCAGCGTGCCGGTGACGCAGATTGCCAAGTGGAAGACCACGGCGCAGATGTTTGCGCTGGCCTTCCTGCTGGCCGGCCCGGCCGGCGACAAGGTCCTGCCCTACACGACCGAGATGGGCATCACGCTGTTGTGGATCGCGGCCGTCCTCACCTTCTACACCGGCTACGACTATTTCCGCGCCGGCGTGAAGCATATGGTGGACTGAGGATGACGAAGCTCGTCTATTTCGCCTGGGTCAGGGAGCGGATCGGCAAGGGGGAGGAAGAGATTGATCTTCCGGCCCATGTGAAGACCGCGGGCGACCTCATCGCCCATCTTGCGACCCTTGGCGAGGAATACGAGAACGCCCTGCAGTTCCCCAAGGCCATCCGCGTCGCGATCAACCAGGAGCATGTCGAGCACGACGAGCCGATCGCCGGCGCCCGCGAGATCGGCCTCTTCCCACCGATGACCGGCGGGTGACATGTCTTGCCGCATGGACATGCAAGCCGGAGAAGCGATGAAATGACCATGCCGACCGTGCGCGTCCAGAGCCAGGACTTCGACCTCTCCGCCGAGAGCCGGACCCTCACCGAGGGCCGGGCCGATATCGGCGCGGTCGTTTCCTTCGTCGGCCTTTGTCGCGATGAGGCCGGCACGCTTTCGGCGCTGGAACTCGAACACTATCCCGGCATGGCTGAGGCCGAGATCCGGCGCATCGGCGAGATGGCGATCGACCGCTTCAACCTGATCGGCCTCACCGCTATCCACCGCTTCGGCCGGATCGCGCCAGGCGAGCAGATCGTGCTGGTGATCGCCACCGCCCCGCATCGCCAGGCCGCCTTCGACGGCGCCAGTTTCATGATGGATTATCTCAAGACTTCGGCGCCCTTCTGGAAGAAGGAACACCGAAAGGACGGCACGGCCGGCGACTGGGTCTCGGCCAAGGATGCGGACGACCGCGCCCGCGACAAGTGGCGCTGATCCGCCCGGTCAGATCCGGTAAAGATAAAGCCGCGTCTTTCTCGTATCGTCGACCTCGACGACCGCATCCGGTTCAACGTCCGGCACGGTAAAACTGTTGCTGACGAACAGCGTGCCCGGCCGCATCTCGGCCTTGGCTTTCAGGAATATCCTCGGCATCGGCACCGGCGACAGGAAGCAATAGACGACGTCATGGGCCGACAGGTCTTCGTCCCAGATGCTGCGATAGGCAAATTCGGCATTGGGCAGACGCCGCAGCATCAGCCGGATCCTCGATGCCAGGAACACCAGTGGCGCGGTTTCCACGCCGCGGGCGCGCAGCCCCGGATGGGCGTCCGCCAGGAAGGTGACCACGCCGCCCATACCGCTGCCGAGATCGACGAAAGACGTCGCCTTTTGCTCGGAGATGACGGTGTCCAGGGCCTGCCAGGTCCGGCGGTTGGTGAGATAGAGCGGCACCTGTTCCGACGCGCTGTTCCAGTAGATCAGGGCGCAGACGATGAAGGCGGCGAGATAGGCCCAGGCCGGCACCACGGCATTGTAGGCGGCGGCGAGCGGCAGCAGGATCTGGATGGGGATCCAGAACGGCGACAGGCCGAGCAGCCTGCCGATCAGCGCCGCTGCGAGGCCCTGGGCGACCAGCAGCAGCGGTCCGTCGACCGGGATCGACTCCCGCAGCCACAGCACGAGCGCCAGAACGACACCCTGCGAGACGAGGACCTTCAGCCAGGGGATCAATTGCCGGCGAATGCTGTTCATGGGTCCGTCTGGCGCTCTGGCGTTTGCGGGCGCGAATCCGGCACCGGCCGCATCCTCCCCCATAAAGCGCGCCCGAATGCCGTCGTCAATCGCGCCTCTCGGTGGTCCACCGGAAGGTGCCGGTGGCGCTGAAGCTCATACTGGACCAGGGCTCAGACCCGCGCCTCGCGGCGATACATCACGGCAAGCAGCACCAGCATGGAAAAAAGCGCCATGTCGCGCCAGGCGAGTGGCAGGTAGGAGCCCCAGAGCGTCTCGGCGAACCCGTAGAGTGCCGCTCCGAGCGCCGATCGCAGCGGCACGGAATGACCGCCGATCGCGGCGATCAGCACCACTTTCAGGCCGAACAGCAGACCGGAGGAGAAATCCATCGTGCCGTAGTACGAGGTGGCCAAGATGGCGCAGACCGTCGCGACGAAGGCGGCGAACAGATAGGACAGCGCGAAGACCGCGTCGGCGTTGACGCCGCAGAGCTGTGCGGCACCGGCATCGTCCGCCACCGCCCGCCAGACGCGCCCCGCCCTCGTGCGGACCAGGAGCAGATGGCCGAGTGCCACCAGCGCCGCCATGATCGCCGCATTGCCGAGCTGGATGGCCGTCAGCCCCACCTCCGCTTCGCCGTGCCGAAAGAAGACGAGCCGGTCGTTGAGAAAGGGCGACAGCCAGATCTCGCGGCTGTCCATGGCAAGCCGGGTCGATTCCGACAGCAGGATCAGCAGGGCGAGCGAGGCGACGATGACGGCATTCGGCGAATGCCTGTGCAGCGGGCGCATCACGTAGCGCGCGATGCCGCCTGCTGTGCCCAGCGTGTAGAGCAGCGACGCGACCGCGGCGAGCGTGAGGGCGGCAGGGAGGATGAGGAACAGGCGATCCCAGGCGAACTGGGCAAAGATCAGGAAGATCTGCCCCGAGAAGGCGAAGAGAGCGCCATAGGTGATGTCCGGACGCCGTGTCATGCCGAAGATCAGCGCATAGCCGAAGGCCAGCGCCGCATAGAGCGCTGCGATCGGCACGGCATTGGCCAATTGCTGCAAGAGATAGACCATCATCGCCTCCCTCTGCATTTATAACTGGCAAAAACGGTTTTACCAGTTATAATTTCGCATGACCTTTTCCTGGACCCCGCATCGTTTCTCCGGTGGCGCGCTGGCGCTCGATGTCGCCAACAGCGTGATCCTGCGCTTCGATGGCGCCCGCAGCATCGACCGTTTCGCCGTCGAGGAGCAGCTCGCCGCCTTTCCGGCCGCAGCCGAACAGTTCTGTGCCGAACGCGCCCTCTTCGGCCCGATCGCCCCGGTCGAAGCATCCAATACCGAGGAATTCCTGCGCCTGCGCGAGGCGATCGACCGGCATTTTCGCGCACAGGTTCTGGGGCAGGCCGATCGCCGCACCCTGGCCGACCTGCTGGAAGCAGCCGCCCTGATGCTGCGGTCCGCATCGTCGGAAACCGCGCTTGAGGCGGCGACGGCGCGCTCGGCCCTGCAACTCGCCGCCACGCCCGAGCCGGATCGCCTGAAGATCTGCGGCAATTGCGGCTGGCTGTTTCTCGACCGCAGCAAGAAC
>JAHRYZ010000272.1 GCA_020621905.1 Rhizobium sp. | reverse complement strand
CGAACAGCTGAAGAAGATCCTGCCGGGCCGCGAAGGCTGCTGGGACACCAAGGAAGTGCTTTCCTCCTTCCGTATGGACCGGGCCGGTCGCCTGATCTTCGGCAGCTGCGGCGCTCTTCGCAACACAGGCCTCGGCATCCACCGCGCCTGGGCCAAGCGCGCGCTCAGGAAGCTCTTCCCCGATCTCGGCAACGTCGAGTTCGAAACCGAATGGTATGGCCGCATCGGCATGACCGACGACGCTATCCCGCGTTTCCACAGGTTCGCACCGAATGTCGTGGGCTTTTCCGGCTATAATGGCCGCGGCATTGCGCCGGGGACCGTTTTCGGTAAGACACTGGCCCGACATATCTCGGCGAGCTTCAGCGGATCTGCCGCTGCCGACCGGGTCGCGCCAGCTCCGCTTCGCAACCCAAGAACGCCTACTACGAGGCTGGCGCAGATCGCCCATTTCACCGGCGCGCGCTTCTGAAGAGACGCACCTCGAAGACAACCGATAACGGAACATCCGAAATCACTGGAAGGAACACCATGACCCTTGCCAACCTGAACTTCGCGGCCGAAGTGGCCGCCATCATGGGCCGCCTCGGCGTCCCCGCTGCCAGCCTCGCCGGCGGCACGCTGTCCGTCCGCTCGCCGATCAATGGCGAGAAGATCGCCACCGTGGCCGAGATCAATGCTGCCGACACCAAGACCGCCATCGGTGCAGCCCATCAGGCCTTCCTCGAATGGCGCCTTGTCCCGGCGCCCAAGCGTGGCGAGCTGATCCGCCTGCTCGGCGAAGAACTGCGCGCCGCCAAGGCCGATCTCGGCCGTCTGGTCTCCATCGAAGTCGGCAAGATCACCTCGGAAGGTCTTGGCGAAGTCCAGGAAATGATCGACATCTGCGATTTCGCCGTCGGCCTGTCGCGTCAGCTCTACGGCCTGACGATCGCCACCGAACGCTCCGAGCACCGCATGATGGAAACCTGGCATCCGCTCGGCGTCACCGGCATCATCTCGGCCTTCAACTTCCCGGTCGCCGTCTGGGCCTGGAACTCGGCGCTGGCGCTGGTCTGCGGCAATTCCACCATCTGGAAGCCGTCGGAAAAGACCCCGCTCACCGCCATCGCCACCCAGGCGATCTTCGAAAAGGCAGTCAGCCGCTACGTCGCGGACGGCGGCAAGGCGCCTGCCAACCTGTCGACCCTGCTGATCGGTGGCCGCGACATCGGTGAAGTCCTCGTCGACCATCCGAAGGTTCCGCTGATCTCCGCAACCGGCTCAACCGCCATGGGCCGCACCGTCGGCCCGCGTGTCGCTACCCGCTTCGGCCGCTCGATCCTTGAGCTCGGCGGCAACAATGCGGCGATCGTCGGCCCGACCGCCGACCTCGACCTGACCCTGCGCGGCGTCGCCTTCGCGGCCATGGGCACCGCCGGACAGCGCTGCACCTCGCTGCGTCGCCTCTTCGTCCATGAAAGCGTCTACGACACGCTCGTCCCGCGCCTGATCAAGGCCTATGGTTCGGTCACCATCGGCAACCCGCTCGAAGCAGGCAACCTGATCGGTCCGCTGATCGACAAGGGTGCCTTCGACCGCATGCAGCATGCCCTGGATGCCGCCAAGGCGGCCGGCGGCAAGGTTGCCGGTGGCGAACGGGTGAATGCAGGCGATGCTGCGGAAGCCTTCTACGTTCGTCCGGCGCTCGTCGAAATGCCGGCCCAGACCGGCCCGGTCGTCGAGGAAACCTTCGCGCCGATCCTCTACGTCATGAAATACAAGGACTTCGATGAAGCGCTGGCGCTGAATAACGACGTTCCCCAGGGCCTGTCGTCGTCGATCTTCACCAACGACCTGCGCGAGGCGGAAGCCTTCGTGTCGGACCGCGGCTCGGATTGCGGCATCGCCAATGTCAACGTCGGCCCGTCCGGTGCTGAAATCGGCGGCGCCTTCGGTGGCGAAAAGGAAACCGGCGGCGGCCGTGAATCCGGCTCCGACGCCTGGAAGGCCTACATGCGCCGCGCCACCAACACGATCAACTACGGCAAGACGTTGCCGCTCGCCCAGGGTGTCAAGTTCGACGTGGGCTGATCGACGATCCTGCAGACCGGATTGGAGGCCACGCGGTTCGGAGGGACCGCGTGGCCTTTCCTTTTTTGAATTTTCCATGACATTTCAAGCGCCTCAGACCAAGGTTTGACGGGCCGCACTGGCCTTCGCTTTCGGAATCGGCCAAGGTGCCCCCTGTGATCTGGCGGCATTTCGAGGCGAGCGAATGGATATTCACGATCAGTCGGCGGCGATCGCCTTTCTGAGCGCCCCGGAAACCTACGGCGAAACGGGGACGGTGAAGATCATCGAAACCCATATCTCGCTGGTCTTCCTGATCGATGGCCGCGCCTACAAGCTGAAGCGTGCGGTCAAACTGCCCTATGTCGACTTTTCGACCTACGAACTGCGCCTGCACTACTGCCGGCGCGAGGTAGAACTCAACAGCCGCGCCACGCCGGACCTCTATCTCGGCATCCGCCGCATCACCCGTGAGGCGGACGGGCGAATGGCCTTCGACGGCAAAGGCGAGGCACTGGACGTGGTCGTCGAGATGAATCGGTTTGCCCAGCACGACCTGTTCGACCGCATGGCGACGGAGGGCAGGTTGAATGCGCCTCTGATGCGCCAGACTGCTGCGATGATCGCCGCCGTGCACGCCACCGCCCCTGTTGTTCACGCCGGCAGTGGCTCGGCCAACATGGCCGGCGTGCTCGACATCAACGAGGCGGGCTTTGCCACCAGCCATGTGTTCGCAAAGGATGCAGTCAGGCATCTCACCGATGCGTTCCGGCGCTCCTGGGCGGACCACGTCGCCCTGATGGATCGGCGGGAAACCGAGGACAAGGTTCGGCTCTGCCACGGCGACCTGCACCTGAGAAACCTGTTCATGAGCCCCGCCGGACCGCGCATGTTCGACTGCATCGACTTCAACGACCAGATCGCCACCGTCGACGTGCTCTATGACCTCGCCTTCCTGCTGATGGATCTCTGGTTTCGCGGCTTCGCAGATTTTGGCAATGTCGTGGTCAATCGCTACCTCGACATCAGCCGGGACGACGACGGCTTTGTCCTGCTTCCCTTTTTCATGGCGGTTCGCGCTGCCGTGCGCGCCCACGTGACCGGCACGCAGATCGAGGAAGGCGCCGGTGCGGGCGGACCTCTGGCGGAAAGCGCAAGAGGCTACTTCGATTTCGCCGCTTTGCTGCTGGCGCCAGGCTCGCCTCGGCTCGTGGCGGTCGGCGGTTTGAGCGGTTCCGGCAAGTCGACGCTCGCCGATGCGCTCGCGCCGCGACTGGCAGGACCGCCTGGAGCCCGCATCCTCGAAAGCGACCGCATCCGCAAGGCGATGTTCGGCGCGGCTCCCGAGGAGCGCCTGCCACTCGAAGCCTATCGTCCGGAGGTCTCCCGCAAGGTCTACAAGGAACTCGGCGATCGTGCGCATCTCGTCCTCTCCGGTGGGGGAGCCGTGCTCGTTGATGCCGTCTTCGACCGTCCGGAAGATCGCGACACTATCCAGTCGCTCGCGGAAGAACTCGGTGTGCCCTTCACCGGCATCTGGCTGGAGGCCGACGCCCCTCTTTTGAAAACACGTGTCCAATCAAGACCGCAGGGCCTCTCCGACGCGACAGTCGATGTGCTGCAGGCGCAGCTGGCGAAGGACCTGGGGCAGATGCGCTGGAACCGCATCGATACCGCCGGCCCGATCGAAGCGGTGCTGGCTGCGACCGAAGCGCTCCTCGCCTGAGCGCTAGCGGATATTGAAGCGCACCGGCGCGGTGATCGTCTTGCTGACACCCGGTGGCGGGGCCGGAACGGGCGAGGCCCGACGCACCATCTCCAGCACAGCCTGATCGAGGCTCGAATGGCCTGACGAGCGCGACAGCGACACTGAGAGCACATTGCCGCCGTCGTCGATGCGGAACCGCACGTAGACGGTGCCCTCCTCGCGATTGCTGCGCGCCTCGGACGGGTAACGCTTGCGGCGTTCCAGATGCGACATCAGACGTGACTGCCACTTGGCGGGACTGACATTGCGCCCACCGCCGGCGCTTGTCACCTTTGCCGCAGTCCGGTCGGACTGGGCCGTCTCGACCTTGGCCTTTCGCGCGGCTTCGGATGCCGGCGGAGGCGGCGTCTTGGGCTTCTCCGCCTTCTTCTTTTCCGGCGCCTTCTTCGGCTTTTCCTCGACCGGCTTCGGCGGCGGCCGCACGAGGGGGATCGGAACGGTCACATTCTCCAGCTGCGCCATCACCATCTGTTCGACCGGATCGATCTCCTCGGCCGGCTCCGGCAGGGGCTCGGGAGGAAGCGGCGGAGGCTCGACCACGGGCTCCGGCACCTGCTCCACCACCTCTTCGACGGGCGGCTCGGGGGCGGGTTGCGGCATGGGTTCGGGTGGCGGTTCCTCGACCGTCTCCGGTACCGGCTCGTGCGAGGCCGTCTTGATCTCTTCGGCATCGACCTGATCGGGGACGATCTGCTCCGCCTCCGTCACATCGGCAACCGGTTCGGGGGCAAGTTCGATCATGATCGCGGCCGGGGGGGCCGCGTCCTCGGCGACCATCTCCGGTTCCCGCAGCAGCAGCGCCACCGCCCCGGCATGAACGGCCGCGACGCAGAGGGCCGCCGACGTCCACAGCAGCAGTTCGCCGAACGCCCGGCCCGGCGAACGTTGCAGCGGGTCCCGGCTCACGGCCGCACCACTGTTTCGGCAGCCGCCGGCTCGTCGGACAGCTGCGCCGAAGGCAGCGTCTCGAGCCCCACCAGCGCGATCTTCAGATAGCCGGCATCCCGCAGCAGGTTCATCACCTCCATGAAGGCGCCATAGTCCACCGCCTTGTCAGCGCGCAGGAAGATCCTGGCTTCCTTGTCGCCATCGGTCAGGCGATCGAGATCCGCACCGAGCGTCTCGCGGGCAGCCGCCTCGTTGCCGAGCGAGAGGCTCATATCATCCTTGAGGGTGACATAGACCGGCTCGTCCGGACGCTCCGCAGGCTTTGCCGTCGACGCCGGCAGGTCCACGCTGACATCGACGGTCGCGAGCGGCGCCGCCACCATGAAGATGATCAGCAGCACCAGCATGACGTCGATGAAGGGCGTGACGTTGATCTCGTGGTTTTCCGCGAGATCGTCGCCGGAGTGATTTTCCCGTATGCCGCCGGCCATGTCCGTTACTCCGCAGCGAGCGGCATGGGAGC
>JAHRYZ010000271.1 GCA_020621905.1 Rhizobium sp. | reverse complement strand
TCCGCGCCCTGCCGCGCATTGCTGGAAGCTGGACGCTGGCGGCGGCTCTGATCGCACTCACCCTCTTCCTGTTTCGACCGGGTGGCTTCGATTTCCGCGACTGGCTCGTCTCCTGGTACGGCCTCGGCCTCGCATTCCTGTTCGTCGAGCGCAATCTGGTCGGCTTCGGCATCCGCCGGTGGGCGCGCAACGGCGTCATGGAGCGACGTGCCGTGGTGGTCGGCGGCGGAAAGCCGGCCAAGGATCTCATCCGCGCGCTCGAGCAGCAGCCGGAGAACGACATCCGCATCTGCGGCATCTTCGACGACCGGGGTTCCGCGCGTTCGCCGGACGTGGTCGCGGGCTACCCGAAGCTCGGCACGATCGCCGAACTCGTGGAATTCGCCCGGCTCGCCCATATCGACATGCTGATCATTGCGCTGCCGCTCTCGGCCGAAGAGCGCATCCTCCACCTTCTGAAAATGCTCTGGGTGCTGCCGGTCGACATCCGCCTTGCCGCCCATTCGAACAGCCTTCGCTTCCGTCCGCGCTCCTATTCGCATGTCGGCGCCGTCCCGATGCTCGACATCCTCGACAAACCCATCCGCGACTGGGATTCGGTCGCCAAGCGCGGCTTCGACATCTTCTTCAGCATCGTCGCCCTGTTGCTGCTCTGGCCGGTCTTCATCGGCGCGGCGATCGCCGTCAAGGCGACCTCCAAGGGGCCGGTGTTCTTCGTCCAGAAGCGGCACGGCTTCAACAACGAAGTCATCAACGTGCTGAAGTTCCGCTCGATGTACACGGAAATGAGCGACCCGACGGCGCGTCTGGCCGTGACCAAGGGTGACCCTCGCGTCACCCCGGTCGGACGCTTCATCCGCAAGTCCTCGATCGACGAACTGCCGCAGATCTTCAACGTGCTGCGCGGCGATCTCTCGCTCGTCGGCCCGCGTCCGCATGCCGTCATGGCCCAGACCCGCGACCGCCTTTACGGCGAGGTCGTCGAGGGCTATTTCGCCCGCCACCGGGTCAAGCCCGGCGTCACCGGCTGGGCCCAGATCAACGGCTGGCGCGGCGAGGTGGACAATGACGACAAGATCAAGTTCCGCACGGCTTACGACCTCTACTATATCGAGAACTGGTCGCTGCTGTTCGACCTGAAGATCCTGTTCCTGACGCCGTTCCGCCTGCTCAACACGGAAAATGCGTATTGAGCGCGATCGACACCCATCATCCGGTAGCGTTCAGGCCGCAGATCGCGGTCCTGACGATGCTCGGCTCGGCGATGGTGGCCTGCGGCGTCTTTCTGTCCGGCTTCGTCATGTCGGAACCGGCGCCCTACGAACTGCTGATGGTCGTGCAGATTGCCGTCTGGTTCCTGCTCGGCCTGAAGATCTCGCGCGCCGTGGCCCCGCTTCTGGCCTTCCTGCTGACCTTCAACGTCGGCGGCATCCTGTCTCTGACCGTGATGAAGGATCTCGGCACCGGGCCGATGTATCTGGCGGTCTCCACCTTCCTGGCGCTCACCGCCGTGTTCTATGCGGCGATCATCGAGGACCGCCACCAGCGGCTTCGCCTGATCTTCCAGGCCTGGGTGGCGGCCGCCATCGTCACCGCCCTGCTCGGCATCCTCGGCTATTTCCACGCCTTTCCCGGCGCCGAGGCCTTCACGCTCTATGACCGCGCCAAGGGTGCCTTCCAGGACCCCAATGTCTTCGGTCCCTTCCTGATCGCGCCGGCGCTCTACCTGATGCACGGCCTTCTGACCGGCAAGCTGTCCTCCGCGCCGCTCAGGGTCGCCGGCCTGCTGGTCATCGCGCTCGGCGTGTTCCTGTCGTTCTCCCGCGCCGCCTGGGCATTGTTCCTGTTCTCGGCGATCGCTCTTGTCTTCATCCTGCTCCTGAAGGAGCGGACGGGCGCGTTCCGGCTGAAAATCCTCCTGCTCTCGCTGGCGGCCGTCGTGCTTCTGGTGGTCGCAGTGGTGATCGCGCTCCAGTTCGAGCAGGTGCGCAACCTGTTTCTCGATCGCACCACGCTGGTGAAGGAATATGACGGCGGCCATCTCGGCCGTTTCGCCCGCCATCGCATCGGCTTCCTCATGATGATGGAAAACCCGCTCGGCATCGGGCCGATGGTGTTCAGCGAGATATTCCCCGAGGACGAGCACAATATCTGGCTGAAGTCGCTCACCACCTATGGCTGGCTCGGCTTCCTCTCCTACATCGCCATGATGGCCTGGACGCTGACGATCGGCTTCCGCCTCCTGCTGCGCGATCGTCCCTGGCAGCCCTATCTGATGATCGCCTGGATCGTCATCGTCGGCCACGTGATCATCGGCAATGTCATCGACACCGACCACTGGCGGCATTTCTACCTGCTGCTCGGCATCGTCTGGGGCTGCGGCGCGCTGGAGTGGCGTCACCAGCGGATGCTGCGACGCGGCCCCGCCCCTGCCTGATCCATGCGAAAGAGCGAGCCCCCCTTGCGAATCCTCGAAGTGCTCGAACCGAGCGGCGGCGGCTCCGGCCGCCATTTCGTCGACCTGTGTGCCGGGCTGAAGGCACGCGGCCACACCGTGACGGCGGTCTATTCGCCCGTCCGCGCGGAGGCGCGCTTCGTTCGCGAACTGATGGGTCTCGACCTCGCCAAGGTAATCGCCCTTCCCATGCTGCGGGCGGTGGGTCCCAAGGACTACGCCTCGTGGCGGGCGCTCAACCGCCTGATCCGCGACGAGGGCCCCTTCGACATCATCCACGGACACAGCTCCAAGGCCGGCGCACTGACCCGCCTTCGCCTGCCCGGCCCGCATATTCCGCGCATCTACACGCCGCACGCGTTCCGCACCATGGACCCGACATTGTCGTCGAAGGGCCGCCTGGTCTTCGGCGCGATCGAAGGTCTCCTCGGGCGGTTCCTGACCGACCGGCTGATCTGCGTCTCCGGGAACGAATACGCTCACGCGCTCGGACTCGGCATTCCCGCGACCAAGCTCTCGGTCGTCGTCAACGGGGTCGGGACCATGCCGAGTGGTCGCCGTACGGAAATCCGCGGGCAATTCGGCATTCCGCAGGATGCCCTGGTATTCGGCTTCATCGGCCGTCTCTCCGCCCAGAAAGCGCCGGAACGCCTCATCGCCGCCTTTGCCGCAATCGCCGGGACCGTGCCCGAAGCCCGGCTTCTGATCATCGGCAGCGGCGAACTGGAATCTGACGTGCGGCGTCAGATCGCCGCTGGCGCCATCGCGGACCGCGTCGTCATCGATGCGGACCTGCCCGGTTCAGAGGCCTTGCAGGCGCTCGACGTGCTCGTCATGACGAGCCGCTACGAGGCGATGTCCTATGTCATGCTGGAGGGCGCCGCAGCCGGCCTGCCGCTGATCCTGACCGACGTCGGAGGAACGTCGAACGTGCTCGACGATGACGTCAACGGCCTCGTCGTGCCGAACATCGACGACACTGTGCCGCTCGCCGTGGCCATGGCAAAACTCCGCGACACGGCAACACGCGCGCGACTGGTCGCCGCGGCGCGCGGGCGCAGCGGTCGCTACGGCGTGGACGCCATGGTCGACCAGACGCTCGACGTCTATCGCCAGGCATTGGCAGACAGACAAGCGCGCGATTGATTTTTCCGACATATCCGCCATATTCCCTCTCATGATCACACCGGCACAAATCCGCGCCGCACGCGCGCTCCTCGGCTTCAGCGTCGACCAGCTTTCAGCGAAGAGCGGTGTGTCCGCCTTCATGATCCTGCAGGTCGAGGACGAAAAGTCAGCCACGCTCGACCAGGCGACGCTGCTCACGCTTCGCAACGCACTGGAGAGGGCGGGCATCGCCTTTCTGGCCGACGGGGATTGTCCGCCGGGCGGCATGGGCGTAAGGCTTGTCGCACGCCACGACACCGGCGAAGGTCTGCGGCCGGAAAATCTCAACGCGACCAATGACGGCTGAATCCTGCCATCGCAGGAAACAAATGCGCGTCTGCCGATTTATCGCCCATCCCACCTGACAGGAGCTATGCATGAATCGGAACAATGGTCTTTACCTGGTCATCGGCGCATTGGCCGTGGTCGTCGTAGGCCTCGGCATCTATCTCTATCGCGAAGAGACGAAGCCCAAGGGCGTTGAAATGACGATCGGACGCGACGGCGTGACGATCCAGGAAAACTGAAGGCCTCTGGCTACGGCCGGCGCGGCACGCCACGGCCGGCACTGGTTTGCGGACACAAAAAAAGCCCGGGTTCCCCGGGCTTTTTCATGGCATGACGTGAGATCAAGCAGGCGGTTCAGCGGCTCGCCAGGATGGCCCGGCTCATATGGGTCGGCGCACTGATGCCACCCTCCAGCATGTACGGCATGCTCGCCTTTGCCGTGGGCGATCTCTTCGACATGATCGGCAGACCATGGCCGAGACCTTCGATCAGACAGAACTCGATCAACGGCTTGCCAGCCGCATCATACCAGATCCTCGCGCCTTGGCCCTTGATCGTCACGGCTTTGCCGTCGGCCTCGTCAAGGCCATAGACATCCAGCCATTGCGCAAGCGTGGCACGGGCGTTGGCGACCGATACCACGCGGTCCGCCGTTCCATGCCAGATCGAGACCACCGGCCGCTTCTTTACCTCCGGCGTGACGGCGCGCACAAGGTCGCCCCATTCGCGCGGGGAACGGCTGACCCCGGAATTCATCACCGAAAGAGCCGACATCGCATCGCGCGCCGCCCCGTATGGCAGTCCGGCGACGATCTGGCCGCCGGCGAACAGTTCCGGATAAGTTGCAAGAAGGGCAGACGCCATGGCCCCACCGGCCGAGAGACCCTGAACGTAGATGCGCTTCTTGTCGACATGATGCCGGTGGCAGGCATTGTCGATCATCTGACGGACCGACATCAACTCGCCGCGATCGCGCGCGACGGCGCTCGGCCGGAACCAGTTGAAGCACAGGTTGGGATTGTTGGACTTGCGCTGTTCCGGATAGAGCAGCACGAAGCCGCCCTCGCGGGCAAGCGAACTCCAGCCGCTGCCCCGGTCGAAATCATCGGCGGATTGCAGGCAGCCGTGCAGAACAACGACGAGCGGCGCGCCTTTGAGCGCCTTCGGCGGCACATATTCCAGCATGCGAAGATGGCCGGGATTGGTGCCGAAGCCGGTGACCTCCTGCAGGCGCGCGCGCCCCGTGCGCGGCTTCCACGGGCGCACGGGGCGCGCCGGCGCGGAAAGCGGCAAGGAAGGCAACGCCGTCAGGATATTCTTCTGTAGCTT
>JAHRYZ010000270.1 GCA_020621905.1 Rhizobium sp. | reverse complement strand
AGCCGAACCTCGCACCGTTCCGCGACGATCCCGATTGCTGGCTGGTCGCCTCGATAGAGGACTACGATCTCGAGACCGACACGGCGAAGGCCGGCCCGATTTTTTCGGAACGGGTGATTGCTCCGCCGGCCTTACCGACGATTACCTCACCTGCGGATGCGCTTGCCGTCGTGCTGAATGAGCGCGGCCATGTCGACATTGACCATATCGCGGAGCTGCTGCATAGCGATGCTGCGGCGGCGGTCGACGAGCTGGGCGAGGCCATTTTCCGTGATCCTGCTGACGGATCGTGGAAGACAGCCGACGGATATCTCTCGGGGGCTGTCCGTACGAAGCTCGCAGCCGCGCAGGCCGCCGCAGAGCTCGACCCATCATATGAGCGTAATGTCCGCGCCTTGGCTGATGTGCAGCCGGCCGATCTGCGGCCCTCGGATATCACCGCCCGGCTCGGCGCGCCGTGGATCCCGGCCGCCGATGTGATTGCCTTCGTCAGGCAAAAGATGGAGGCGGAAATCCGCATCCATCATATGCCGGAGCTCGGATCCTGGACGGTGGATGCACGCCAGCTCGGCTACAGCGCCGCTGGCACGTCCGAATGGGGCACCAGCCGCCGCCACGCCGGCGACCTGCTCGCCGATGCGCTCAACAGCCGGGTTCCTCAGATCTTCGACGTCTTCAAGGATGCCGATGGCGAGCGGCGTGTGCTCAACGTCGTCGATACCGAAGCCGCGCGCGACAAGCTGCAGAGGATCAAGCAGGCGTTTCAGGACTGGGTATGGACCGATCCGGATCGCACCGACCGGCTGGCCCGCGACTACAACGACCGTTTCAATAATATCGCGCCGCGAAAATTCGACGGTTCGCATCTAAAACTCCCCGGCGCCTCTGGCGCCTTTGTTCTTTATGGGCATCAGAAACGCGGGATCTGGCGGATCATCGCCGATGGCTCGACCTATCTCGCTCACGCCGTAGGCGCCGGCAAGACGATGACCATGGCGGCAGCCATCATGGAGCAGCGCCGGCTTGGCCTGATCGCCAAGGCGATGCTGGTCGTACCCGGCCATTGCCTGGCACAGGCGGCTCGCGAGTTTTTAGGCCTCTATCCGAATGCCCGCATTCTTGTCGCTGACGAGACCAACTTCACCAAGGACAAGCGCGCCCGGTTTCTGTCGCGTGCGGCGACTGCAACGTGGGATGCGATCATCATCACGCATTCGGCTTTCCGATTTATCGCCGTGCCCTCCGCCTTCGAGAGCCAAATGATCCAGGACGAGTTGCAGCTCTATGAGGATCTGCTGACCAAGGCCGACAGAGAGGACCGCGTTTCGCGCAAGCGGCTCGAGCGGTTGAAGGAAGGACTGCAGGAGCGGCTCGAAGGTCTCGCCACCCGCAAGGATGATCTTCTCACCATCTCGGAGATTGGTGTCGACCAGATCGTCGTCGACGAGGCGCAGGAATTCCGCAAGCTGTCTTTCGCCACCAATATGTCGACGCTGAAGGGCATCGATCCGAACGGCTCACAGCGGGCCTGGGATCTCTATGTGAAGTCCCGCTACATCGAGACGCGGAACCCAGGCCGCGCGCTGGTTCTCGCTTCCGGTACGCCGATCACGAACACATTGGGCGAGATGTTCTCCATCCAGCGCCTGCTCGGTCATGCGGCACTTTCTGAGCGCGGACTGCACGAGTTCGACGCCTGGGCAGCATGCTTCGGCGACACGACCACCGAACTTGAAATCCAGCCATCGGGAAGATACAAGCCGGTCAGCCGCTTTGCCTCCTTCGTCAACGTGCCGGAGCTGATCGCCATGTTCCGCTCGTTTGCCGATGTGGTGATGCCGGATGACCTGCGGCAATACGTGAAGGTGCCCAACATCTCGACCGGCCGGCGGCAGATCATGACTGCCAAGCCGACGGCATTGTTCAAGACCTATCAGCAGACCCTCGGCAGCAGGATCAAGGCGATCGAGCAGCGCGAGGGGCCCGCCAAGCCCGGCGACGACATACTGCTGTCCGTCATCACTGATGGGCGCCATGCGGCGATCGACCTGCGCTTCGTCATGCCGGCGGCCGACAATGAGGAGAATAACAAGCTCAATCTGCTCGTCCGCAATGCCTACGGGATCTGGAAGGATACCGGCGAGGTGATCTATCGACGCCCCGACGGGAAAGACTTCGATCTACCAGGAGCTGCCCAGATGATCTTTTCCGATCTCGGCACGATCAATGTCGAAAAGTCCCGCGGCTTCTCGGCCTATCGTTTTATCCGCGACGAGCTGATCCGGCTCGGTGTGCCGGCATCGCAAATCGCCTTCATGCAGGACTACAAGAAGACCGAAGCCAAGCAGCGACTGTTCGGCGATGTCAGGGCCGGCAAGGTTCGTTTCCTGATCGGCTCGTCGGAAACTATGAGCACGGGCGTCAACGCCCAGCTTCGGCTGAAGGCGCTCCATCACCTCGATGTGCCATGGCTGCCGTCGCAGATCGAGCAACGCGAGGGTCGCATCGTCCGCCAGGGCAACCAGCACGACGAGGTCGATATCTTCGCCTATGCGACGGAAGGCTCGTTGGATGCCAGCATGTGGCAGAACAATGAGCGCAAAGCCCGGTTCATTGCCGCGGCCCTGTCGGGAGATACCTCGATCCGGCGGCTCGACGACGTTGGCGAGGGGGCTGCCAACCAGTTCGCGATGGCCAAGGCGATCGCTTCCGGCGATGAACGGTTGATGCAGAAGGCAGGCTTGGAGGCCGATATCGCACGGCTCGAACGGCTGCGGGCCGCCCACGAGGACGATCAATACGCCGTCCGCCGGCAGATGCGAGATGCAGAGCGCGAGATAGAGGTCTCGATCCGGCGGATTGACGAAATCGGCCAGGACATCGCGCGGCTACAGTCGACCACCGGCGATGCCTTCACCATGACGGTGCTCGGTAAAGAACATGCCGAGCGCAAGGAGGCCGGTCGGGCGCTGATGAAGGAAATCCTCACGCTTCTGCAGCTGCAGCAGGAGGGCGAGGTGCATCTGGCGACGATCGGCGGCTTCGATCTCATCTATGAAGGTGAGCGGTTCGACAAGGGCGACGGCTATCGCTACGAGACGCTGCTCCAACGCACTGGCGCAGAGTATGAGATCGATCTGGCGATCACGGTGACGCCGCTCGGGGCCATCTCACGGCTGGAGCATGGACTTGAAGGCTTCGAGGAGGAGCGGCGTCAATATCGCCGGCGTCTCGAAGAGGCCGAGCGGCGGCTGGCCTCCTACCGTTCGCGAGAGGGTGGCGCTTTTGCGTTCGCAAATGACCTGAAAGGAAAACGGCTGGAGTTGCGAGCAATTGAAACTCAACTGGCAGCAGATCTGGACAGCGAGACCATCGCCGCCGCATAGCTGCATTGCACAATAATTGTTTTCCGATTGGCCAAAAATCAGGCATAAAGTCTGCAGCTGATGCATATGGCGGTCTCCTCCCAGTTCCGCCGCAGTAGCTGTTCCCCTCTGGAGGTCAAAGATCTCCACACTTTATGGGCCGCGGTTTACTCCGTCGGCCCTTTTTTCTTACACATCATCATCCAAAGATATCTCATCCTGGCCAGGCTGACGACCACGGTGCTGTTCTTCCTTGAGAGAAAGACTGTCGAGATAGCGCTCGCGTATCGTACGCATGTCGATGTCGCCACTGATCCAAGGATCCAGCAGAGCCATAAAGATTGGGTCCTCGTCGATTGGCGTACCACGGGACTTCGCGCGATCGATGGCGCGTTGTGCGATGGCCCTCCGGGTTGTAGGATCTGTACTCATCTTTCCTCGACTGGCACTCTTGGACGGCGGAGACGTTTATCAGCGGGTGTTCACGGTCGCGACTTGAATTTTCCCGCCATCAACAATATCTGGGCATCACTTCCCGTTCAAATAATGTCCTGCCGCCGCAATCGCTGTGGTTTTCGATGTCGTCCGGGATCTTAAAGGGCGCTCCCCTCGCGGGTCGAGCGCCCTTTTGCGTTTCTGTTTCCGGTCGAGGTTTTGCATGTCGTTCGCGCCTCGGCGTACGCGGACCGCTCTTCTAATGGAGAAACGGAAAAGAAGGAGGAGGGAAAGAACCGGTCGCCGATCGGTCCTCCTGCCGGCGCGTGCGCTCAACCGCCACCTGCGCGATCCCGGCCATTCGTTCTTCGCAGGGCTGTTAGCCCCGCTTGTCCTACGCAGCAGGGATGCTCGGTCGCAGTTGCGTCCGTCCGTCCGTTCGGCGGTCCGGGAGGTGTCTTCGAGAAAAATGAAGACAGGAAGGGCTGGCAAGGCGCCGGTCCGCAACTCTCTAGACAAGGACAAATCCCATGCAGATCATGAAGGTTGACCCGCGCGCTCTGAAGGAAAATCCCGACCGGATGCGCCAGTCGAAGTCGTCACCGCAGGCTGACGCGCTGATGCTCGCCACGATCAAGGCGGTCGGTATCGTCCAGCCGCCGGTGGTCGCGCCGGAAATCGATGGTGGCAACGGCTACATCATCGACGCCGGCCATCGCCGCGTCCGCCTCGCTATCGCCGCCGGCCTGGAAGAAATCGAAATCCTCGTGGCCGACGCCGCCAACGACAACGGCGCGATGCGCTCGATGATCGAAAACTCGGTTCGCGAGGCACTCAACCCGGTCGATCAGTGGCGCGGCATCGAACGTCTCGTTGCTCTCGGTTGGACCGAGGAAGCGATCGCCGTCGCTCTCGCCCTTCCTGTCCGCCAGATCCGCAAGCTGCGCCTCCTCGCCAATGTCCTGCCGGCCATGCTCGAGCAGATGGCTTTGGGCGACATGCCGTCCGAGCAGCAACTGCGGATCATCGCGGCCGCCGGCCAGGTCGACCAGAAAGAGGTCTGGAAAGCTAACCGCCCGAAGAAGGGTGACACCGCCGCCTGGTGGCAGATCGCGAATGCGCTCACGAAGAAGCGCATGTATGCCAAGGACGCGAGCTTCGGCGACGATCTGGCTCAAGCCTATGGGATCGAATGGGTGGAGGATCTCTTCGCACCGGCCGACGAGGACGGCCGCTACACCACCAATGTCGAAGGCTTTCTCGGCGCCCAGCATGAATGGATGACGGGCAACCTTCCGAAGCGCGGCGCGATCGTCGAGGTCAACAGCTGGGGCCAGCTGGACCTGCCGAAGAAAGCAACCCAGGTGTACGGCAAGCCGTCCAAGTCCGACCATACGGCGCTCTACCTCGATCGCGATGGCAAGGTCCAGACCGTTCATTACCGCATGCCGGAGGCTAC
>JAHRYZ010000269.1 GCA_020621905.1 Rhizobium sp. | reverse complement strand
CATCATCTGGTCGGCGGCGCTGATCACCTTGGCGTTCATCTCGTAGGCGCGCTGTGCCGAGATCAGGTCGGAAATTTCGGTGACCACCTCGACGTTGGCCTGTTCGAGGTTGGACTGCTGAATGTCGCCAAAGCCGTCGGCATTGGCGATGCCGTCCTGCGGCGTGCCGGAGGCCGGGGTGTCGGTGAACAGATTGTCGCCGATCGGCTGCAGGCCGGCCTTGTTGATGAAGCGGGTCAGGCCGATCTGGCCGACCGTGACAGGCGTGGTCGATCCCGGCAGCACCACCGAGACCTGGCCCTGCATGTTGATGGTGAGGCCGGACGAATTCTGCGGCACGGTGATGGTCGGCTGCACCGGATTGCCCTGCGAGGTGACGATGCGGCCCTGCGCGTCCATCTGGAACGAGCCGTCCCTGGTGTAGGCGTAAGTGCCGTCGGGCACCTGGATCTTGAAGAAGCCTTCGCCCCGGACCGCGACGTCGAGTTCGTTGCCGGTCGGCGCCAGCGTGCCCTGGCTCATCAGCCTCGGCGTGCCGACCGTCTTGACGCCGCCGCCGATGTCGACGCCGACGGGCAGGATGGTGCCCTGATCGGAAGCCTGCGCGCCGACCCGGCGCACATGGTCATAGATCAGGTCCTGAAACGCGGCGCGCTGCTTCTTGTAGCCGGTGGTGCGCATGTTCGCGATGTTGTTGGAGATCACCTGAACGTTGAGTTCCTGTGCCGCCATTCCGGTCGCTGCGGTATAAAGAGCGCGCATGATCTATTCTCCTC
The DNA here is from genome assembly GCA_020621905.1 of Rhizobium sp. GTDB lineage: Bacteria > Pseudomonadota > Alphaproteobacteria > Rhizobiales > Rhizobiaceae > Allorhizobium. Next base: position 4,496 of record JAHRYZ010000269.1, on the reverse strand, counting down.
AGGCCGGAACGTCGGCAAGTCGTTCGATCGCGGATTTGCGCAGGTCGCCCTGCTGCTGCAGCATCGTCGAGATCGACGAGTAGGTACGCGTCACCTCGATCATGCGGCTCATCTCGGCCACCGAATTGACGTTCGATTTTTCGATGAAGCCCTGCCGCACTCTCGAGGCGAGGTCGGGCGCCGCGGCGTTGCCCTGGCCGGCGGAGTAGAGGTTGGAGGCTTCCTTCACCAGGTTCTGCGCCTGCGCGAAGGAGACCAGCCGCAGCTTGCCGCGCACCGAGTCGATCCGGTTGGTGCCTTCGATCACGGTGACGTTGCCGTCGGGGGCGATGGTGACGTCGTGGTCGGTCGGCTGAAACACGATCGGGCCGCTGGTGCCGAGCACCTGGTAGCCCGAGGCGTTGACGAGCTGGCCCTGATTGTTGATCTGCAGGCCGCCGTCGCGGGTGTAGCGCTCGCCGGCCGGCGTCTGCACCACGAGGAAGCCGCCGCCGTCGATCGCGACGTCGAGCGGGTTCTTGGTGTTCTCGACCGGCCCTTGCGAGAAGTCCTTGAAGGTGCCGCGGTCCTGCACATAGCTGATGCGGCGGTCGCGTCCGACGAAGTTGTCTTCGTGCGCGCCCGAGTTGAGAAATTCCTCAAACAGCGACCGGTCGGCCTTGTAACCCGACGTGTTGACATTCGCGACGTTGTTGGCAACGACATCCATCTGCCGCTGCAGCACCATTTGCCGCGAAAGTCCGACGAGAAGCGCATTCTCCATCGCTGGTTCTCCCCTGATCGATCCGCAGGCAAAGCTCTCCCAAGCCGTCTGCGGATCCTGCGAACCGCAAAGGCTCTCCCAAGCCGCGGTTCACGAGCTACAGAGCGAAAGCCGTGCCAGTTGGGAAATCCCAGGTTTATGAATGGCTTGGGGGTTTGGCCGGGGGCCGCCGGGGCGGCAATAAGATCTTGTTGACCATGTTTGCCCGGCAACTTTTTCCTAGCTGGAGAGCAAAAGAAAGATTCCGTTAACCATTATTACCTTAGCGTCACCATCCAGAGAGCGCGTGTGGGTCGGGGGCATTGGTATCGCGTCGTAGCCTGCCTTGCGGCATCGGGTTCATTTCCTTCATTGGGCGGGCGGGCGATGGCAGACAACGAACAGGCTGAAGGCGGCGCGGATGCCGTCGAAGCAGCGCCGGCTCCCAAGAGCAAGCTGAAGCTGATGATCGCGATCGCGGGCTTGGTCGTCATCCTCGGCGGCGGCGCGGCGACCTGGTTCCTGATCTTCCGGGGCGGCCACAGCAGCGAAGTCAAGCAAGCCGAAGTGGCGGCGGCGAAGCCGCCGGTATTCATGGATGTGCCGGAGATGCTGGTCAACATGACCGGGGCGCCCGGCGAGCGCGTGCAATATCTCAAGGTCAAGGTCGTGCTCGAGATCAAGGAAGAGAAGCAGGTCGAGGCGATCAAGCCGGCGCTGCCGCGCGTCACCGACATCTTTCAAACCTATCTGCGCGAGCTGCGGCCGACCGATCTCAACGGCTCCGCGGGCCTGTTTCGCCTGAAGGAAGAACTGACCCGGCGCGTCAATGCGGCGGTCTCGCCAAATCATGTCACCGCTGTGCTGTTCAAGGAAATCGTCGTTCAGTGACGAGACGGATTTAGGATCATGGCGGGCAACCCTCTCGACGACCAGGACGCAATCGCAGCCCAATGGGAAGCGAGCCTGGATTCCGAGGATCCGGCGGAAGCCGCAGCCGCGGCCGCCGCCAACGAACTCTCCGGCACCATGGCGCTGCAATGGGCCGCCATGGTCGAAGACGGCAGCCGCGACTTCGGCGGCGGCAAGAACGGCGGCGAGCGGGTCCTGTCGCAGGAGGAAATCGACAACCTGCTCGGTTTTTCCGTCGGCGAGGTCAATCTCGACGACCATTCCGGCATTCGCGCCATCATCGATTCGGCGATGGTGTCCTACGAGCGTCTGCGATGCTCGAATCGTCTTCGACCGGCTGGTGCGTCTGATGACCACCTCGTTGCGCAACTTCACCTCCGACAACGTCGAGGTGTCGCTGGATCGCATCACGTCGGTGCGGTTCGGCGACTATATGAATTCGATCCCGCTGCCCGCCGTGCTCAGCGTGTTCAAGGCCGAGGAATGGGAAAATTTCGGCCTAGCGACGGTGGATTCAAGCCTGATCTATTCGATGATCGACGTTCTCCTGGGCGGCCGCCGCGGCCAGACCTCGATGCGCATCGAAGGCCGCCCCTATACGACGATCGAAACCAATCTGGTGAAGCGGCTGGTCGAAGTCGTGCTGGCCGACGCCGAGCAGGCCTTCAGGCCGCTGTCGCCGGTGACCTTCTCGATCGACCGGCTGGAAACCAATCCGCGCTTCGCCGCCATCAGCCGGCCCGCCAACGCCGCCATCCTGGTGCGGCTGCATATCGACATGGAGGATCGCGGCGGCAATATCGAATTGCTGCTGCCCTATGCGACCATCGAGCCGATCCGCCCCGTTCTGCTGCAGATGTTCATGGGCGAGAAGTTCGGCCGCGATCCGGTCTGGGAGGGCCACTTCGCCACCGAAGTGGCCCAAGCGCAGATTTCGGTCGATGCCGTGCTCTATGAGGCCGATATTCCGCTCAAGCAGTTGATGACGCTGAAGGTCGGCGACACCCTGCCGCTCGAAATGCGCGCCGACGCGCTGGTCGAGGTGCGCTGCGGCACCGTGATCCTGACCGAAGGGCGGATGGGCGTCATAACCGCGCGCCATCCGCGTCACCGCAGCTGCGCAAGCCGAATACCACCTCATGATGTTTGAGAAGGCCGAGCGCAAACCAAGGCGATGGAGGCCCAATGGTCATGCATTTGGAATTGTGATCGAGAGCCTGGTGGCGTCCTGTGCTGCTCACGATCGGCTATTGCATGCTGCTGAACACGAGGCTGAAGCGGCTGAAGGCCGACGAGCATTCGCTGAAGGCGACGATCGGGGAGCTGATCACGGCGACCGAAATCGCCGAGCGCGCCATCGGCGGTCTCAAACACACCGTTCGCGACGTCAACGAGAATCTCGGCAACCAGCTGACCTCGGCGGCGCAGTTGTCCCAGCAGCTGAAGAACCAGCTCGCCGAAGGCGACAGTATCATTCGGCGTCTGTCCAAGATCGCGGTCGCCGCACGGCCCTCGTCCGAGCCGGAAGCGGCGCCGGCCGCGCCCAGAGCATCGTCGGCCAAGGCACTCGCCACGGCCGCCCAGGCGTTCTCCGAGCGCAGAAGGTCTGATGGCCTCGCCGCATGAAAGCTTTCCGTGACATTCGCGTCATTCCGGTGGTGCTGATCGCGATCTTCGGCCTTGCCGTGCTGAAGATCGCCGGTCTCGTGATCGACGGCGGCTACGTGTTCGACTATCAGCCGCAGAACTCCAGGAAGTCCTGGGCGCAGGAAACCATCAACTTTCCGATGGGAGGCAAGGTCGAATCCGTTGACGTCACGGGGTCGGTCCAGGCCAAGAAGGCGGAGCCCAAGCCGGAGGCTGCGCCGGAAGTGGCGAAGCCCGACGGTGTTGTGCTCTATCCCGACCAGACTGCGCCGGTGTCTGCGTCCGAGCGCGCGATTCTCGAACGGCTGCAACAGCGGCGGCAGGAACTGGAGGCGCGCGCCCGCGAAATCGACATTCGCGAGAGCCTGCTCAAGGCCGCCGAAAAGCGCATCGAATCGAAGGTCGAGGAGATGAAGGCCGTCGAATCCCGGATCAGCACGGCGACCGGGCAGAAAAGCGAGGCCGATGCCGCGCGCTTCAAGGGCATCATCACGATGTATGAGGGCATGAAGCCGAAGGACGCCGCCAAGGTATTCGACAGGCTCGAAATGTCCGTGCTGTTCGAAATCGCCTCGCAGATCGCGCCGCGCAAGATGTCCGATATTCTCGGCCTGATGACGCCGGAAGCGGCGGAGCGGCTGACGGTCGAACTGGCTCGCCGCGCTGGAGGCGAAAAATCCGCCTCTGCCGCCGATCTTCCCAAGATCGAGGGCAAGGTGCTGCTGCAAAGGCCCAATTAGCGGGGATATTTAACAAATCCTTAAACGGCGAATTCTAGATTCAAAAGCGCGGGGTGAGGGCGTCCCGCCGCAGAACGGATCGCCGAAACTGAAAGACCCGGTTGGAATGGCGCGAACGACTGCCGCTGGATTATGGTCGCGAGGCCGCGCTTGCGCGCGGACGGCGCGGCTTTGCCTCGGCGGGCGGTCATGGCTCGCGGCCGGGCTGGTCCTGATCGGCTTGATGTTTCCCGGCGCCTGCCGGGCGGATCCGGTCAAGGGAGAAGCGACGTTCTCGGCGGCCGGCGGCTATGCGCGGCTGGTGCTCAAGCTCGCCGAGGATGTCGAGTCCGAAGTGTCCACGGCCGGCTCGATACTCGTGATCCGGTTCAAGCGTCCGGTGGAGATCCCTGTCGAGAGATTGTCCGACGCGGCGCCCGATTATGTCGGCTCGGCGCGGCGCGACCCCGACGGCT
>JAHRYZ010000268.1 GCA_020621905.1 Rhizobium sp. | reverse complement strand
CCGGCTGAGCCTGTCCTGAATGGTATTAATCTTCTTGGCTTAGGATTCGCAGACTTAATCAAGCAGATAGCGAAGCTAGACCCAGAAGTGTCTATTGAGAGTGACGGGTTTACGTCACGGAATTTGGGAGTTGGTGGATGGGCTCCATCAGCTGAGGATGAGCCGGATTCCCCTCCTGAGAGCATTATCGTTTTTGTTCGTGGCTACTATGATTGACAGTAGCTACACCTGATCCAGTTTTGTCCACGCGGGAGCCCACCCCATTCCCCCGAGCGCCAGTTTCGTGCAACCGTCGATCCGTAAGCCTGCCGGCGACGGATGGAGGCGAAGGCCATGAAGAAGAGCTTTGAGCAGGCGCTGAAGGAATATCAGGCCGGGCGGCTGCCCGCGGCGCTGAAATTCGCCGAGAGGGCCGTGGCTGAAGGCGGCGCCAGCCATCCCGGCCTGCTGGCGCTGATCGGCAATATCCAGTTCAAGTCCGGCAATCGCTCGGCCGCCGCCGAGGCCTTTGCCCGCGCGGCGGAGAAGGCCGACGACAAGGCGGCCGCCGGTTACCTGAAGCTTGCCGTGACGCTCGCCCAGGCGGCCGGCCTGACCGATCTGCTGCTTGCCGTCGGCGTCCGGGCCGTGAAGCTGAACCCCGCGGAACCGGAACTGGCCTTCACGGTCGCCAGCGCCTTCTTCACCCGCGGCCGCTGGGGCGACAGGGACCCGATGCTGGAACGGCGCGATCGCGGCAACGACCGGCACATGGCGCTGATCGTCAATCATCATCGGCTGATGAGCCGGTTCGATGCCCTCTATGCCGAACTCGACCGGGCGCTCTTGACCCGCCCCGACGACCTGTTCCTCAATGTCTCGAAATTCGCCGTCGCCCGCGAGGTGCTCGATTTCCCCACCATCGAGCGCCACGAGGCACTGATGCGCCGGCCGGACGCGCCCTTTGCCGCCGGCCTGATGGCGCGCGAGCCGGCGCTTGGTCGCATCCTCTGGTGCGACGACGAGGCGCTCAATGCCCGCCCGAGCCAGGAAGCGTCGAGCTATGCCGCGACCCTGCCGTCGGCGACCGGCCGCACCCGCCGGGCCTTCTCCGCTGCCGGCGAGAAGATCCGCATCGGCTACCTGTCCAACGATTTCCACGGCCATGCGACGATGACGCTGTTCCTCGAGGCCATGGCCGCCCACGATCTCGAGCGGTTCGACGTCACCCTGTTCTGCTATACCGAGCGCCATTCCGCCGCCCAGCAGGCCGCCTGGCCGGAGCACCTGCGCGCCCGGATCGTTCCGGTCGGTCACCTCTCCGACGAGGCGGCGGCGGCCCTGATCTCCGAGCGCCGGACCGACATCCTGGTCGACCTCAAGGGCCACACGATGGGGGCCCGTCTCGGCATCGTCAATCTCTCCGACGCGCCGGTCAAGGTCACCTATCTCGGCTTCCCCGGCTCCGTCACCGGTGTCGATCTCGACTATGCGATCACCGATCCGATCATAACCCCCGACAGCAGCAAACCCTTCTACGCCGAAAAGCTCTGCCGCCTGCCCGAGACCTACCAGGCCAACAACTGGCGCACCCGCCCGCGGCCGCAGCCGATGGAGCGCAGCGACGCCGGCCTGCCGGAGGACGCCTTCGTCTTCGCCTCGTTCAACGCCAGCTACAAGATCACGCCCGGCACGCTGTCGCTCTGGGTCGCGGTGCTGTCCGCCGTGCCGGACTCGCTTTTATGGATCCTCTGCCGCTCGCCCGAGGCGCGGCGCAACTTCACCGCCGCCATGCAGGCGCGCGGCATCGATCCGGCGCGCCTGATCTTTGCCGAGAACCGGCCCTATGCCGAGCATATCAGCCGCATCCCGCTCGCCGACCTCGCGCTCGACACCCGGCCGTGGAACGGCCATACGACCACCTCCGACATGTTGTGGGCCGGCCTGCCGGTGCTGGCGACAAGGGGCAGGACCTTCGCCAGCCGGGTATCGGCCAGCCTTCTGACCGCGATCGGCGTGCCGGAGCTGATTGCCGAGACGGACCGCGACTTCGTCGACAAGGCGGTGATGCTGGCCCGCGACCCTTACGCGCTGACCGCCCTCACGTCACGCCTCGACGCGGCCCGCTTCACCGCGCCGCTGTTCGACAACGAGCGCTTCTGCCGCCATCTGGAGCGCGCATACGACGCCATGGCCGCGCGGGCGAGGGCGGGTCTGGCGCCCGACCATATCGACGTCGAGGCGCTGCCGCCGCGCACCGCCCCTTTCTCCAGCGAAGCGTTCTGATCGACACCCCTTGAAACCATGGTCCCCGACGCCCATCTCCCGTTCAGTGTTAACGAACGAAAGGGAGGTGATCGAATGTCTAGTGAGATTTCGGTTTGCATGACGGGCTTGGCGAAGACGATGGTCTCGACGGGGCAGCCCTCGGCCTGACCTCGCCTTGCTACGGATCAGCCGCGTGATCCGGGTCCGTTATGGGACCAGACTCATGGAAGGGCCGCCTCGCGCGGCCCTTTTTTGTTGCTGATCCCTTTGCGATCCCTTGCCGATCGCGCCCCGGTTTGGTCTATGGACGGGAACGAAACGTAACCTGTCGAGACCAGCCATGGAAAATCCCGTCACCGTCGAAGTCACCCGCGGCAAGCTCGTCGAAAGCCGCCATCGCGGCATGGCCGTGGTGGTGGATGGCGACGGCGCCATCGTCTATTCCGCCGGCGAAATCAACGCGCCGACCTTTCCCCGCTCGGCCTGCAAGGCGATGCAGGCCCTGCCGCTCGTCGAAAGCGGCGCGGCCGATGCCTATGGCTTCGGAACTAAGGAACTGGCGCTGTCCTGCTCCTCGCATTCCGGCGAAGACGAGCATGTGGCGCTCGCCGCCTCGATGCTGAAGGCCGCCGGACGCGATGAAAGCGTGCTCGAATGCGGCGCCCACTGGTCCTTCGAACAGCCGGTGCTGATCCATCAGGCCCGCACGCTGGAAAAGCCGACCGCGCTTCACAACAACTGCTCGGGCAAGCATTCCGGCTTCGTCTGCGCCTGCTGCCATTCGGGTGAGGACCCGCGCGGCTATGCCGGCTACGACCACCCGCTGCAGGCGGAAATCCGCGGCATCATGGAAAACCTGACCGGTAGTCCGCTCAGCCGCGACAATTGCGGCACCGACGGCTGCTCGATCCCGACCTATGCCGTGCCGCTCGTGGCCCTTGCCCGCGGCTTCGGCAAGATGGCGACCGGCAAGGGGCTGGAGCCGGTGCGGGCCGCCGCGTCCAGGCGCCTGATCGAGGCCTGCATGGCCGAGCCCTTCTACGTCGCCGGCACGAAACGCTTCTGCACCCGGCTGATGCAGGTGGCCCCGGGCAAGATCTTCGCCAAGACCGGCGCCGAGGGCGTGTTCTGCGCCCTCCTGCCGGAAAAGGGCCTGTCCTTTGCCGTCAAATGCGAGGACGGCTCCAGCCGCGCCGCCGAAAGCATGATCGCCGCCCTTCTCGCCCGCCATTTCGACAAGGACACCGCCGAGCACGCCGCCCTGATGGCCATGGCCAACCACTCCATGCGCAACTGGAACGGCCTGCATGTCGGCGACGTGCGGGTGACGGACGTGTTGTTTGGGTGAGGGGGTTGGGGCGCGGTGGACTCGTCCCCGCAACGGACGGAATGCGCCAATTGCGAACGTCGCCACATTTTTCCCTAAGCAATAAGTTGATCCGCCGACTGCATTGCTGCTGAGGATGAGGACAAGCATGCGTTTCCCGGAAGAGTTGCTTTGGGACCATATCAATGATGGCTGGATCCGTATGTCTTTCAGACAGCGTAAACTGTGGGACGTTATCAAACGGATGCCGGAAGAATGGGAGCTGAGTGGCTACGGCCCTTGCTGGGTCGTGGCACTGGTTGGCGAAGTTGTAATCTATTACAATCACTTCGAGAATGGGTTCAATCGATCACGATGGTCGCAATTCGGTGTTATCGAACGATATCAGTCCTTGCTGGATGGACTGGAGGATGCCGTTCAGAGGCAGCTCAACGAGATTGATGCGGGTTGCGGCCTTGGTCCTTGGACGAGCGGGCCAATCGCTGGCGAGTACGTCGTGAAATACAGCCGATAACCGCAAAGGGCTGAAAGTCGCCAAGCGACACGCGGGTGACGGACGCGCTGTTCGACTGAGGCTGGTTGGAGGGCCGCCCGTTCGGCCCCGCAACCGACAGCGGGCGGAATGGGCCGATCGTTTTTGCTGCGCGTATTAACCGGCAATGGTCACAACGGGCTGCAAGGGTGGACTGCTTTCGGGATGAGGTCAGCTGACGCCGCCGCAGTCCATGACTTGAATGTCCGGCGTACTGCAGGAAAGCTCGAGACCCTTGCGCTTCTCGCGGGTGTAGAGTAAAAACTGAACTACATGGTTCAGTATCTAAGCCCCACCCTCGATCTCTCCTTTGCGGCTCTGTCCGATGCGACCCGTCGCGGGATCATCGACCAGCTTGGGCGCGGGGACGCGTCGATCACCAGTCTCGCGGACAGGTTCCAGATGACGCTGACCGGCATGAAGAAGCACGTTCAGGTCCTCGAGCGGGCGGGGCTCGTCATCACGCAGAAGGTGGGACGGGTGAGAATCTGCAGGCTTGGGAAACGCGGCCTCAAGGCCGAGGCCGAGTGGATCGAGGCGCATCGCAGGCTCTTCGAGGCCCGGTAACCCGGACGTCATCAGCGAAATGAACGGGAGGCAGCGATGAATGACAGATTGAGAATGCCGGTGGTGCGCCGAACCGCGCCTCAGTCGAGCGCAGAGGCGATCGCGAACTCGTGATTACGCGGATCTTCGATGCGCCGCCGAGCATGGTCTACAGGGCATGGAGCCAGCCAGAACTGTTCCAGCGCTGGTGGCTGCCGAAATCGGTATCCGGCATTTCGCTCGTATCCTGTGAAATGGACGTCCGTACCGGCGGCAAATATCGGCTGGAATTCGGCACCGGCGGTTCGGACACCATGGCCTTCTACGGCAAATATCTCGAAGTGGTGCCAAACGAACGCATCGTCTGGACCAACGACGAGGGCGAAGAAGGCGCGGTCACGACCGTGACCTTCGAGGAACAGGATGGGAAGACGCTGCTGCATTTCCACGAAGTCTATCCGTCCAGGGAGGCGCTCGAGGACGCCATAGAAGGTTCGGCCGTCGCATTGCCGGAACAGCTGGACCAGCTGGACGAATTGCTTGCCAGCATGGGCGGATAGTACGGGTCGGAAAGGCGACCCGGGCAGCGACTGCTCTACTGCTCTTAGGAAGTGGCTGTGCCTGCCTGTTGGGCCGGGATGGGCGCAAAGCCGTCACGCACGTCGTGATCGCTACCGGCTCCCTTCGAGCCAAAAATCTGCCGCTGCCAACCTCCGCCCCACAATCCCCTCTACGCCCGAGAAAAGCCCCCTCTGGCCTTCCGTCTCCCCACAAGG
>JAHRYZ010000267.1 GCA_020621905.1 Rhizobium sp. | reverse complement strand
CGCCGGAGATCGCGACGAGAAGGCGGGCCGGATGGCGAAGGGAGATCAGGAGCCGGCGGGCGGCGTCTTCAGGGGAGGCGGGAGAAGGCGTGTCCACGGCGGAAGTGCCGCAGCCGGTCAGCAGCGAAGCCGCTTCTGCTCCGAGGCGACCTTGGAAACCACGGCGCGCGAGGCCTTCGGATAACGCTTCGTCACTTCGCGCAGGGTGGCGCAAGCGGTCTCGGTATTGTCGAGGGCGGCAAGGGACATGCCGAGCTTCAGCAGCATTTCCGGGGCCTTGGGCGAGGCGCTGTAGGCCTGGTGGGCGTTGAGGAAGGTCTTCGCCGATTCGTTGAACTTGCCTTGCGAATACTGCGCCTCGCCCAGCCAGAAGTTGGCGTCGGCGATCTTCGCGCTCTGAGGGTAGCTGGCGATGAAGCCGTTCAGCTCGTTCTCCGCCATGGCATAGTCGCCGGACAGGACATGGCCGTAGGCGACCTGATAGGCGTCGCCTTCCGAGCCGAGCGAAGCGGTCTGGTTCGGCTGGACGGTTTCGACGCCGGGGAGGGCCGTCGATCCGTTGTCGATCGCACCCGGGTTGAGCGTGGCCGCGCTGGGCACGCCCTGAGGGTCGAGTTCGATCGAGCCGAGCACCTGCTCGGGCTGGCCGATCGGGTCGGCCCCGGCATTGCTGCCGGGTACCGGATCCTGTGTGATGACCCCGGCGACGGAATCGGCTTGCCCGCCGCCGTCGACCGGTGTGTCGAGGGCGCCGCTCTTCTTGGTGCCGCCCTTTTCGAGATCCTGGAAACGGAACTCGTTGTCTTCCTGCGTCTTGCGCATCTGCTCCTGCATCTGCAGGATCTGGAAGCTCATTTCCTCGATCCGGCCGTTGAGGTTGCGGATCTCCTCCTCGAGCTGCAGGACGCGGATCGACGGATCGGTGCTTTGGGCAAGTATCACCGGCGCGCGCTCGGCTGCGGTATCGGCAGTCCGTGCTTCCGACGCGGGGCGCGGTGCGAGGAGCTGCATCGAACTGGCGTTTCCGTGCAGGCCGGCCACAGTCGCCGCCCCGAGCAATGCGGCCATGACAAGTCTTTTCATGTCATTGTTCCTGTCTTCATGAATCGTCGCGCCGGGTTTGGCGCAACCGGAAGATTTTTTCCAATTGCCGGCAAAAAGCAACCGAAGTTCGGCCAAAGTATGGAGAAAAGCCGAAAGGCGGCTCCCCGGGGGAAGCCGCCTTTCGCAAGTCTGCCGCCTGAAGCGGGAATTACATTCCGGCGCCGCCGAGTACGGTGACGGCGCGGCGGTTCTGCGACCAGCAGGAGATGTCGTCGCAGACGGCGACCGGACGTTCCTTGCCGTAGGAGATGGTCTTCATGCGGCTCGCCGGAACACCGCGCGATGCCAGGTAGTCGCGGGTGACGGCGGCACGGCGGGCGCCGAGCGCGAGGTTGTATTCGCGGGTGCCGCGCTCGTCGGCATGGCCTTCGACGGTGATCGCGTAGTTCGGATACTTGGCAAGCCACTGGGCCTGGCGGTCGAGGGTCTGCTGGGCGTCGGCGCGGATCGAGGTGGAGTCGGTGTCGAAGAAGATGCGGTCGCCGACATTGACGGTGAAGTCCTGGGTCGAGCCCGGGGTCGCCGCACCGGCGCCGAGGCCGAGGTCGGAGGCGCTGTTCGGCAGGTTCTTCTTCGAGGCGCAGCCGGCAAGCGCCAGGGTCAGCGCGATGGCGAGGACGGCGGGGTTGCTGGCGATCTGCTGCATGCGGCTCTTCGCCGGAGTGTGAATGCGGCTCATAGCCGGTCTCCTTGATGTCTTCCGTTAGGGTTGCCGGACTTTAACCATTCGAGGTTAACCGGCATCCAACGAACATGGTTAAGAAAGTGTCAAATCGCTGCCGCAAGGCGCCGTTGGTGCGGACCTTGCGGCAGGAAAGCGGCGTGAATGCGGCCTATTCAAGAAGCGGAGACCAGGCCGGATCGGAGGCGAAGGTCGGGGTCTTGACGAGCTGCTCGTTGTAGCCGGTGAGGTCGATCGAGTAGAGCTGCGGGCCGCCGGAGCCGGCGGACTGGCGGAAGAACATCAGGACGCGGCCGTTCGGCGCCCAGGTCGGGCCTTCGTTGTGAAAGCCCGAGGTGAGGATGCGCTCCGTCGATTAATCACGCCGATCAGCGGTGAAGGCGTCAGGTCGCCACGCGGCGACCAGACCGAAAGTCGGTAGAGCCGTCGCCAAACGAGATGCGCTGCTGGCCAGAGCCGTCGGCGTTCATCACGTAGAGCTGCTGGCGGCCGCCGCGGTCGGATTCGAAGACGATCCGGGCGCCGTCCGGCGAATAGGACGGCGAGGTGTCGATCGCGGCCGTCGAGGTGAGCCGCGTCGTGGTGCGCGAGCGCAGGTCCATCGTATAGATGTTGGCGTTGCCGTCCTGCTGCAGGCTCATGATGACGCGCTGGCCGTCGGGCGAGAAACGCGGCGAGAAGGTCATGCCGGGGAAGTTGCCGACCACTTCGCGCTGCCCGGTCTCCAGCTGGAGAAGGTAGACGCGGGGCTGCTGGCCCTCGAACGACATGTAGGTTACTTCCTGGCGGCTCGGCGAGAAGCGCGGCGTCAGGACGATGTCCTTGGAGCCGGTCAGCATGCGGACGTTCTCGCCGTCCTGGTCCATGATGGCGAGCTGGCGCTTGCGATCGGTCTTCGGACCGCTTTCCGAGACGAAGACGATGCGGGTGTCGAAATAACCCTTTTCGCCCGTGATGCGCTCATAGATCGCATCGGCGATGATGTGGGCGACGCGCCGCCAGTTTTCCGGCTGGGTGTAGAACTGCTGGCCGGTCATCTGCTGGCCGGCAAAGGTGTCCCACAGGCGGAACTCGGCGCGAAGACGACCGTCGCCTTCCTTGCTGATCCGGCCGACGACGAGCGCCTGGGCGTTGACCACCTTCCAGTCCTCGAAGCGCGGAGCCTGGTCGGGATTGGTGATCTTTTCGATGAAGGCCGCGCGGTTGACCGGGGCGAAGAGACCGGAGCGCTTGAGGTCGGCCTCGACGACGGCGGCGATCTTGGCGCCGATGCCGTCGCCGGAGACGAAGTCGGTGATCGCGATCGGCAGCGGCTCGACATTGCCCTTGTTGATGTTGATTTCGACGACTGCGCTCGCCGGGGTGGCAAAAGCGCCGGCCATGCCGACGATCACCATCAGGGTTCGAAGAAGGTTGAGTTTCATCATAAGATCCAAGCCTTTCAGCTCTTACATCAGTTCGCTGGGGTCGAAATTGACGATCACTTCCGACCAGGCATCGTATTTGTCCCGGGGAAGGTTCTTGAAGGGGGCGGAGCGCAGGACGGCGCGGCGTGCGCCGCCCATCAGCACCTGTTGGGTCTGCGGCGTTCCGCCGGTCGCGGTGACTTCCGGTTCGCCGATCAGCTCGCCGGACTCGTCGAGCTGGAATTTCACCTTGATGCGAACGTCCGCCGCATCGGCGAGGCCCGGAATAACCGACCAGTTGTTCTGGATCTGGCCGCGCAACGCGTCCATCTCGCTCTGGCTGAGCTCCGAGCCGCCGGTGGTCTTCTTGCCGCCGAAGGCCGCCTTGTCCGGCGATGCCTTGGCGCCACCGGCCGTCGGGTCGTTCTTGTTCAGGAGGGCCGCGACCTCGTCGGCGTTGAAGTCGCTCTCCTTGGCGGATTTCGACTTCGCCGTCTCCTGGGTCTTGACGTCCTTCTTCTTGTTGTCAGCCTTCGCCGTCTCACTCTGGGTCGGCTTGGTCTCTGCGGGCTTCGCCTCGGTCGGCTTCGGCTTTTCGGGTTTCGGCTTGGCGGTCGGAACCGGCACGCTGTCGGGCAGCGGAATTTCCTCGGCCTGAGCCTCTTCCGGCTTCGGCTCGCTCTCGGCCGGCGGCTTGGGCTCGGGCGTTACCTCAGGCTTCGGCGGTTCGGCCTTGGCGACCTCGGTCGGCTTGGTGGGCTCGGCGACCGTTTCTTCCTTGATGATGTCCTTGATGTCGTTGGTGACGTCATCCTGGGTCGGCTGGACCTTCTCGACCTTCTCGGGTGCTGCCGAGGATTCGGCCTTGGTCGGCTTCTCGACGGGCTTGGGCACGGACTTCAGGTCGACATCGTTCTCGCCGACATTCTGCGCATCGGGAACGGAGGTCGGCTTCTTGGTCGGCACGGGTGCCGATTTCTCGGCGACCGGCGCGCTCTTGTCGCCCTGCTGGATCTGGGTGAGTTCGGAGATCGGCACGATATCGACCGGCAACGCCTCGACGTCCGCGACGTCGAAGGATTCGGGCGCGCTGATGCTGACCAGCGCGAAAGCAAGCGCCAGCCCGTGCAGCACAGCCGAAGAAATGAGACTAGCTCTCATCGCGTTCGATCACTTGTCCTGTTCTTGCAGGGTCACGAGGCCGATATTCTTGAATCCTGCCGCGGATATGCGAGCCATGACCTGCATGACGGTGCCGTAGGCAGCGGCGGTATCGCCGCGCACGTAGATGCGCTCGTTGTAGCCGGTGGTGGCGATCGCCTCGAGCTTGGCAACCACGTCTTCGAGGGGGATGGCCGTTTCCTGGAGATAGATCTCGCCGGCCGAATTGACCGAGATGGTGATCGGCTGGGTGTCGGAATTCATCGCCTTGGCCTGGGTTTCCGGCAGGTCGATCGGCACGCCGACCGTCATCATCGGTGCCGCGACCATGAAGATGATCAGGAGCACGAGCATGACGTCGACCATCGGCGTGACGTTGATCTCGCTGATCGGCGCCTTCTTGCCGCCGCGCCTTCCGCCGCGACGGCCACCGCCGCCGCTCGATCCAACATTCATACCCATACTAAGCGTCTCCTAAGCCGGACGTTTACTGCGCGGCCTGACGAGGCTGCAGCTTCTCATCGATCTGGCGCGAAAGAATGGCGGAGAATTCGTCGGCGAAACCCTCCATGCGGGCGGTCAGCTTGCCTGCCTCGCCGGAGAACTTGTTGTAGGCGATGACCGCCGGGATAGCGGCGACAAGGCCGATCGCGGTGGCGAGCAGCGCTTCCGCGATACCGGGGGCGACGACTGCAAGGTTTGTCGACTTCGAGCCGGCGATTGCCTGGAACGATGTCATGATGCCGACGACGGTGCCGAACAGACCGACGAAGGGGGCTGCCGAGCCGATGGTGGCGAGCGAAGAAAGGCGGGCCTCGAGGGTCTCGGATTCGCGCGCGAGCGTCACGTCCATGGCGCGGTCGATACGCATCTGCAGGCCGATCGGCGAACGGGCGCCGCGCTCGAAGCTCTTCTTCCATTCGCGCATGGCGGCGACGAACATCGCGGCAAGTCCGGTATTGCTGCGTTCGGCGAGCGTCCGGTAGAGTTCCTCGAGAGACTGGCCGGACCAGAACACCTGTTCGAACTGGTCGAACTGGCGGCGCGCGCGCGAATAGCTCAAGAACTTGTCGATGACGATTGCCCAGGTCCAGACCGAG
>JAHRYZ010000266.1 GCA_020621905.1 Rhizobium sp. | reverse complement strand
TATCACCGGGTCGGCTACGACATCGAGGGCGCGGCGGCGAAAATCAGGGCCGTGGGGCTTTCCGAGGGGTTGGCCACCAGGCTGTTCAAGGGCAAATGATCCGGGGGGACGGGAGCGCATGCCGAAGGTCAGAGTACATCCGGGCGACGTGATTGACGGCTTCACGATCGGCGAACTCGCCCATCGCGGCGGCATGGCGCAGCTCTTCAGCGTCACCCACCCGGACCACGACTTCCCCATGCTGATGAAGGTGCCTGAAATGGGGGCCGGCACCGATCCGGCAATGATCGTCGGTTTCGAGATGGAACAGATGATCCTGCCCCGTCTCACGGGCCGCCATGTGCCGCGCTTCGTCGCCAACGGCGATTTCGCCACCCAGCCCTATATCGTGTTCGAACGGCTCACCGGCAAATCGCTCTATCCGATGCTCGACGATCTGCCCCGGCCGGCCGAGGAGGTCGCCTCGCTCGGCTGCCGGATCGCCGCGGCCCTCGTCGACCTGCACCGTCAGAACGTCGTCCATCTCGACATCAAACCGTCGAACATCATGTTTCGCGAGACCGGCGAGGCCGTGCTGATCGACTACGGCCTTGCCCGCCACCTGCTTTTGCCCGACCTGATGGACGAGGAATTTCGCCTGCCCTACGGCACGGCGCCCTATATGGCGCCGGAGCAGATCCTCGGCGTGCGCAGCGACTTCCGCAGCGACATCTTCGCGCTCGGCGTGCTGATGTACTTCTTCGCCACGACCAAGCGCCCGTTCGGCGATCCGCAAAGGCTGAAAGGCCTGAAGAAGCGGCTCTGGCGCGATCCCGTGCCGCCGCGGGCACTGGCGCCCGACCTGCCCAAGCCGCTGCAGGAGGTGATCCTGCGCTGCCTCGAGGTCAACCCGGCCCGCCGCTATCCGACGGCGGCACAGCTGATGATGGACCTGCAGGATCTCTCCAAGGTCACGCTGACCACGCGGAGCGAAAAGCTGGGGGGCGGTCATCAAGCGGCGCTTCAACCCGGACCCGATGGAACTGCTGCGCCCGCAAGCCGCCGCGGAAAGTGCGGCCGGCGCGCCGATCGTCATGGTGGCGATCGACCTTTCGGACGGTTCCGCCGAACTCGCCGACGCGCTGCGCCTCAGCGTCAGCCGCATCATCGAGAAGACGCCCAATGCCCGCATCGCTTGCCTGAACGTGCTGAAGATCGCCCGCATCAGCCTGGAAAGCGACCTCGACGCCGAGGGCAACAACAAGCACGTGGCGCGGCTGGTGCAGCTCAAGCACTGGGCCGAACCGCTGAAGGCGCCGGAGGGCTCGATCACCTATCACGTGATCGAAGCCGTCTCGCCGGCCGCGGCGATCCTCGACTATGCGCGCGAGAACATCGTCGACCACATCGTCATGGGCGCCCGCGCCAATTCCGCCATGCGCTCGCTGCTCGGCAGCGTGTCGGGCGAAGTGGCGGCCCAGGCGCCTTGCACCGTGACCGTCGTCCGGGTGCGCCACGCCGCCGAGCCGGCGGAATGAACCGTAGCCGGAACGGTTTCGGCTAGAGGCGCAAGGACCAGACCGTCGCATGGGGAACGGCATCGGGCGCCGCCGAAAGACGGGCCGAGCGGACCGGTTCGAAGCCGTCGATGCGCTTGGAACCGGCGATCCGGCCGTCATCGACGAAGACCTCGATAGAGCCGTAGTCGAGGAAGATGCGCACCCGGCACACCTGTGCCCCCTCGACGATGTAGCGCGGCGCGATGCGGCCCTGCCGCTCATAGCGCAGCCAGAGCCCGGTCTCGTCCTGCACCAGGCCGAGCGTGACCCCAGGATGGTCGAATGTGAGGTCGAAGGGAAGCCCGGCCTCGCGCAGCTCGAACAGCAGCTCCACCGCGCCATTGACGAAGGCAACGGTTTCGCCGGCCGCCAGCCGCGTCCGGTCGATGATGTGGCTGCGCAGGCTTTCCGCCGCGCCGATCGGCGGGGTGAGCAGCTGCCCTCCCTCGAGCTTCAGCGTGCGCGGCAGGGTCATCGCCGAGGGAAAGTCGACCGCCGGGCCGGTATCCGCCCAGTTGCCGAGCCAGCCGATGCCGACCGGGTTCGCCCCATCCATGAAGGCCTGGAAGGCATAGTTGTCGGTGATGAAGTCGAGTTCCCGGGAAAACTCCCGCGAAAACGCCCTGCCGTCGAACCAGCCGACATCGACCATGGTGAGATTCTGCCGGCCGGTGCGCTCGTCCGTGCCGTTCATCAGGCCATAGATCAGTGCCCAGCGGGTGGCGGGGTCCGTCGCTTCGCCGTCGAGCGGCAGCAGGCAGGGGCATTCGATCGCCGTGGTCCTGTGGCGCGTCTCGACCATCAGCTTGCCGAGATAGGTCCAGCCGCCGGCTGCCTGCGGATCCTGCGTCTCGTAGAGCAGGATCACGCCGCATTCGTCGCTCTGGCTGCCAAGCAGCATCTTCCAGCGCCCGTCGGGACCCCAGACGTAAGGATCGCGAAATCGAGCGTCAGCCCTCGCCGCCCGGCTGGTGCGGCAGGATGACCGAAGCTCGCTGGCGGAACAGGCCGGCGGCACCGCCGACATCTGGATCTCCTGCTCGGGTTTTCGCCGCTCACCTTCTCGGTGAAGAACACCGATGCCCGGGCCGCTGGGCAGGGAATGGCAGAACCGAAAAGGCCTGCGCTTATCTGGCAGCGCTGACAGCCTCCGAGGGGAGAGGAAGACCGGCAGGTACGCCAGCGATAGTCGGACGAGACCGCGGCCCCAGTACGTTGTTCCATATGCGGCCATGCGAATAGTGCTGGAGAATGATGCGTTGGCCGCCGAAGCGCTGAACCGTTCGGCCGTTCATCCAGCCGAAGGGCGGGGGAAATGATAGCCGGCGGGCAGATCTGGCGGGCGTTGACCGGATTGGCATGCAGCACGGTGATGCCGGTCTCCAGCACGTCGGCGGCGGTGAACCAGTAGGCGACCGACACCGATGTGTCCGCTCTGTCGTAGCGCTGCTCGATGCGGCCGCCTCCGAAGACATGGTAGATGCGGAAGGAATTCTCCTCGGCATTGACCGCTTGGACCTCGCCGAACTTGCCATTGGCGCTGTGCAGCGACACCGAGCCAGGCTTGTCGGCATGCGCGGCCTTCAGCCACAGATGCAGCGTGGCGTTGACCGGAAGATCGGCGGATATGATGCGCAGGGTGTCGGCCTCATCCGGCCCGGAATCACCGCTTTGCGCCAACGCCCTGCCGGTCGTTGCCGGGGAATCGCCGTTCTCTTGCGCCATGGGCTCGTCCTTCCGCTTCGTTTTCTTTCGACAACGACCGGGTCGTCCTGCCGGTTCCCTAATGACCGAGGGCAAGCGTTTCGCCGATCCGCAGCACCCGGGCGCGGCGATGGCCGTCGCTCGCGGCGAGAAAGCGGTCGGCCGGTGCGCGAAGGGGTTCGGGCGAGAGCGCGAAGGTTCCCCAATGAATACCGATGCCGAGCTTAGCGCGCAGTTCGGCCAGAATAAGGGCGGCATCTTCCGGCGTCGAATGCATGTCGGCGACCAGCGGCGACGGCTCGAAGGCGCCGATCGGCACCAGGGCCAGGTCATAGGGACCGCGGGTCCGGCCAATCTCGCCGAAAACCGCACCGTCATGGGCACTGTCGCCTACGAACAGGGCCGCGCGGCCGGGAATGCGGATGTCCCAGGAATAGGCCTCGCCGTCGAGCTTGGCGAGCAGGTTGCGGCGGGTGCCATGCACGGCCGCCAGCGCCGTCAGCCGGGCGCGACCGGCGACCACCGTCTCGCCGACCACCGGATGATCGACCGCGGCGAAGCCGGCCTCCTCACCGTATTTCTCCAGCCCGTCCGGCAGCAATATGCGGGCCTTCGGAAAGCGCGCGGCGATGGCCTTCAGCGACGGGGTGTGCAGATGGTCGTAGTCGCCATGGGAGATGACGACGATGTCGATCGGCGGCAGGTCGTCGAGCGCAAGCGGAGGTGCTGCATGGCGGTGCGGTAGCGGGCTTTCGAGCGAAAAGCCGCCGGCAAGGACCGGATCAGTCAGGATGGTCATGCCGCCGAGCCTGAGCAGAACCGAAGAATGGCCGAGCCAGGTCACGCTGTCGCCGCGGATGCCGAGGCCGGCAAGTGCCTGTTGCCGCGGCAGCACCAGACCGTCGTCCGCTTCCGCGCGGTGGACATAGAGGCCGGCGGCGATGTTGAGGTGATGCAGCGCCAGGCCGGCGGAGCACAGGCCGAGCGGCAGGCCCGATGCCGCTGGGCAGGATCGCCCTCCCCCAGCGTGTGGCAGCCGCACAGCACCGCACCCAACAGGGCAACGACCGGCAGGCGTTTCACGCCGACCGCCAACACGCGCAACAGCCGAGCCGCCGACGCGCGCAATTGCCCACCCCGGCGGTCGCCGGATGTTGCCGCAGCGCCGGCGCGCCCCTGCCCCTTGCCCATGCCGTTCCCCAAAGCCCCTGCATTTGCCGGGGTATCCCCGCTCCATAGAGCCGCATCGCCCTTGCCTTTGCAAGCGGGAACGGCCTCTCGCGCTCTCCTCCTTTCGTCCGTCACCGAACCGTCACCGTTTCTTCATCGGCCTGTGACCGACGCAATCTAAGGCGGTTGCGTGCAACCATCCGGACCAGGAGCCGCCATGCGCTTGACCGCCCCGATTCTCGCCGCGTTTCTCTCGCTCGTTCCGCTTCTGCCCTCGGACGCCTCGATCGGCCCGACCGCACCGGCCGGCCATGCCAGCCTGATCCGCGACCGGCTTTCGAACGCCAACCAGTGGCGCGACCACATCATGGTCGTCGCCCACCGCGCCGGCTGGAAGGAAATGGGCGAGGTGGTGCGGGCGGAGAATTCGAAGGCGGCGATCGACAATGCCGCAGCGATCGGCGTGGAAATGGTCGAGCTCGACGTGCGCCGGTCGAAGGACGGCGTGCTGGTCGTGATGCACGACGCGACGCTGGAGCGGACCACGACCTGTCGGGGCAAGGTTTCCGACACGACGCTGGCCACGCTCAGAGCCTGTCGGCTGATCGTCGAGGGCAGCGGCATCGTCACCGACGAGGCGGTGCCGACGCTTTCCGAGATGCTGGTCCATGCCCGCGGCCGAATTTTCGTCAACATCGACAACAAGCTCGAGCCGGAAGACCTCGTCGAGATCGTCGCGACCGCGCGTGGGCTCGGCACGGCCGACGGCATCCTGATCAAGACGGCGATCTGGAATGACGAGCGGCTGGAGCGCGCCCGGGCGGTGCTCGACCGGATCGGCCCGGACGTCGCCTTCATGCCGATCCTTGCCGACGACGCGGTGCGCGACGCCGCCTTCGTCGACCGGGTGGCGAGCGCCTTTTCGCCGGATGCCGCCGAGATGATCCACTGGCGCCGCACGGACGCCGAACCGCTGACCGAGGCCGGCGGGCCGCTCTTTTCGCCGCGCTCCCGCGCCGTGGCGGTGCGCGGCAATTTCCACCTGTGGATCAACACCTATCCGATCACCGACCGGCCCGAGGGCATGG
>JAHRYZ010000265.1 GCA_020621905.1 Rhizobium sp. | reverse complement strand
GACGTGCCGGGCGCCATCGGACCCACCCGGGTAAGAGGCCCTGTTCCGGTCGCACCCCCCTCTGTCGGCTGCGCCGACATCTCCCCTCAAGGGGAGATCGCCCGAACTGTTCCGCTCTTTTCCAGTTCAATCCCGGGAGAAACTCATGACCCTATTTCCGACGGCGCCGCCGGTGGCCGAGGCGGTGACGCTGGCTGAGGCCAAGGCACATCTGCGCGTGGACGGCAATGACGAGGATGCGCTGATCGCACAGTTGATCACGGTGGCGCGCGAGCATATCGAGCGCGAGACGGGGCTGGTGCTGATCGCCGGCCCCTTTCGCCTCTGCCTCGACGACTGGCCGGCGGACGGCGTGATCCGCATCGGCCGCGGGCCGGTGCGCGAAGTGACCGGCGTGACCGTCTATGACGGCGAGGGCAGTCCTGCCGCCGTGTCGCTGGCCGACCATCTGCTGGACGGCGAGGCCCGGCCGGCGCGGCTGTGGCTGCGCGATCCGCCCGCACCGGGGCGGGCACTGAACGGCATCGAGATCGATTTCGTCGCCGGCTTCGGGCCGAGCGGCGCGGATGTGCCCGACACGCTGAAGCGGGCGATGCTGCTGCATGTGGCGGCGATGTTCTCGCTCCGCGGGGCGATCCCGGTCGCGGCGCAGCCGGCGGCGGTGCCGCCCGGCTATGAGCGGCTGATCGGACCCTTTTGCCGAAGGGGGCTCTGACCATGGGGCTCGTCGATTTCGACCCGGGGGCGCTGACGGCCAGGCTGAGGCTGGAGCGGCCGGTGGAAAGCCCGGACGGGCAGGGCGGCGCAACCGTCGGCTTCGAGACCGTCGCCGATCTCTGGGCGCGGATCGAGCCGCTCACGGCCGATGTCGAGGAGGTGGCAGCTGCGGGGCGGGTGATCGTCACGCACCATGCCTGGCTGCGTTTCCGCGCCGATGTGGCGACGGGCATGCGGCTGGTGAAAGGCACGCGGCGCTTCGCCATCGAGAGCGTGCGCGATCCCGACGAAACCGGGCGCTATCTCGTCTGTCGCTGCCGCGAGGACGGGCGATGAGGGCGGGGGTCCGGGCGTCGATGGCACGGACTGGCGAGGATCTGGGGGTGGCGTTGCGACGTGCGCTGACCAATGGGCTGGCGCGGCAGGTTGCTCGGCAGCTTGAGCAGGGCACGGCCGGGCAGACGCCGGACGTGCTCGTGCCGGGCGACGGGCTGGCATCCTCGGACGACGGCAGGTCCGTCGGGCGGGGCAAAGCCGGGTCCGTCGGCAAGGCCCGCAGCGGCATCAAGAAGAGCGAGGGCAGGCCATGAGCGGTGCCGTGAACGAGGTTCTGGCCGCCATCCAGGCGCGGCTGACCGCCGATGCGGGGCTTTCCGCCCTGATCGGCGCGTGCGGCATGCGCGACCGCAGGGCCGACCGGCTCGACCTGCCGGCGCTGGTGCTTTCGGCGGTCGAGTCCCGCGACTATTCGACGGCCAGCGAGGCAGGTCTCGAGATCCTGCTGACGCTCGAGGCCTGGTCGGCCGAGGGGCGGCGCGAGGTCGAGGCCATCGGCGAGACCGTGCGCGGCTTGCTGGACGACGCGGCGCCGGCATTGGCGGGCCACGCGCTGGTGAGCCTTCGCCATCGTCGGACGATCAGCCGGCGTGAGGCGAAGACGGGATTCTTCGTCGCCGAGATGGTCTTTCGGGCGGTGGTGGAGTGAAGCGTTGCCGGTATCCCATCTCTGATGTATGGTCAATGTCATTACAGTTGATGAGGCCTGCCGATGGTTGCACTGAAGAAGACGGAAACGGTGAACATCCGCATCGACGCCTCGACGCGCGACCTGATCGCGCGCGCGGCGGAGGTTTCCGGAAAGTCGGTGACGGCCTTCATGACGGAGGCGGCCCAGGCAGCGGCCGAGCGCGAATTGCTGGAGCAACGTTTCTTCCGCGTCGATGCCGAAATATTCGGTGCGATCGATGACATGCTCGGGCAGGAGGGCAAGGTGAATGAGGGGCTGCGCGGGCTGTTGCACGCGCGCCCCGCCTGGCTCGACTGAAGCATGTATCGGCGCCCGGCACCCTTGGCCGACAGGCATATCCTGGATGGCTTCGACAGTGGCCGGCCCTCGCTCGATGCGTTTCTCGTCGACATGGCCCGCTTCAACCATCAGCAGGGCTATGCGCGAACCACCGTGATCGCCGACGGGGATTTGCGGGTTGTCGCCTACCATGCCCTGTGTGCCGGCGTGATTTCGCGGGACGCCGCACCGCGCGGGGTGAAGGCCCATGGTGCGCCGGCGGATATACCGGTGGCCTTGCTGGCGCGGCTCGCTGTCGATCGGCGTCACCAAGGCAAGGGACTGGGCGCGGCGCTGCTGCAGAATGTGCTTCTCTCCGTCATCGCGGCATCGGAAAGGGTGGCCTTCCGCGCCGTCATGGTGCACGCGCTGGACGATGCGGCGATCGGCTTTTACAGCCGCTACGGCTTCCGCCCCGCAAGGGGCCTTGAGCGCACCTTGCTCCTGCCGGTGCAGGATATTGTCGCCTCCTTTAGCGGCGTCGACCCCGCCGGCTGACGATTCCATACCAATCTGCACATGCTTCCAGGCGTCCTTCGGGGCGCCTTTTCGTTTTGGTTCTGAAAGGATTTCGACATGGTGGCACAGAAGGGCAAGGACCTGCTTTTGAAGGTCCAGGACGGGGCGGGTTTCGGGACGGTGGCGGGGCTGCGGTCCAAGCGGCTTTCCTTCAACGCCCAGACCGTCGACGTGACCGATGCGGAGAGCGTCGGGCGCTGGCGCGAGCTTCTGGGCGGGGCCGGCGTGCAGCGCGCCGCACTCTCGGGCGCCGGCCTGTTCAAGGACCAGGCCTCGGATGCGCGGGTGCGCAGCGCCTTCTTTGCCGGCGACATTCTCACCTGGCAGGTGGTGATCCCGGATTTCGGCACGGTGAACGGGCCGTTCCAGGTCACCGCGCTCGAATATGCCGGCGCGCATGACGGCGAACTGACCTTCGAGATCGCGCTGGAATCGGCCGGCGCGCTTTCCTTCGCGGCGCTGTGATGCGCGGCGGTGGCGAGGGGTGTGGTGCGCTGGGCCGGGCCAACCGGCGGCGCGGCGAGGTCGAGGCGGTGATCGGCGGGGAACGCCGATCCTTTGCCTGACGCTGGGCGCGCTCGCCGAACTGGAGACGGCCTTCGGGGCGGAAAGCCTGGCCGATCTCGGCCAGCGCTTTGCCGCAGGTCGGCTGAAGGCGGCCGATCTGATGCGCATCCTCGGGGCGGGCCTGCGCGGCGGCGGCAACCGGCTGCGCGACGAGGACCTGGCGGAGATGACGGTCGAGGGCGGGATCGCCGGGGCGGCGGCGGTGGTGCGCGACCTGCTGGTCGTGACCTTTGCGCCGGACCAGATGGCCGGCGCGGGGGCGGTGACGGCGGACCCTTGAGGGCCGCAGGCTGCGAGGCGGCGACGGCGCGGGCCTTCCCCTGGGAGGCGGTGCTCGATGCCGGGCTTTGCCGTCTGCGGCTCCATCCGCATGTGTTCTGGGGTTTGAGCCTCGTCGAGTTTGCCGCCATGGCCGGGGCATTCGCACCGCGGACGGCACGGCTTTCGCGGGCCGGGCTCGAGGGCTTGATGCGGGACTATCCGGACGTGGCGGATGGAGGCTCACCCCCCTCTGTCACTGCGTGACATCTCCCCCTCAAGGGGGAGATCGGGCTGCGGCGTGCCGCGCCGGCCCCTCACCCTGAGGTGGAGCGCGACTCGAAGGGTCCAGGCCTGCCCCCTCATCCGTCTGCCGGCACCTTCTCCCCGCTTGCGGGGAGAAGGGACGTGCGGCGGCGTGTGGGCGGCCTCGATCCTTCGAGGCCCCTGCGGGGAGAGGGTCAGGGTGAGGGGCAATTCGTTCCCCATCTGCGAGGGCGAAGCGTGGGCAGACACGCGTCTGTACCCGAACGACATGCCGATCAGCGTAGCGGACGCCAGTCGCTAGAGACTGCCGGGGGCGAAGTGCGGGCTCTGCTGGCCAAAGTGCCGCTGACGCAGGGACCTTCTCCCCACCCATCCATTCCCATCAAACATCCACAAAAGGGAGAGCGAGATGCTCGAGGCGAAGCAGTGGTACCAGTCGAAGACGGTGTGGGGCGCGGTGATTGCGATGGCGGCGCCGCTTCTGAAGCATGTGGGTGTCGAAATGGGGCTTGCCGAACAGGCCGACCTCGCCGATGCTCTGGCGACGCTCGCCGGTGCGTTGGGCGGGGTGCTGGCGATCTATGGGCGGGTCAAGGCGACGCGGTCCATCGGTCCCGGCGCCGGGCGCAATTGAAGCGAGCATTCATTTGCCATTCAGAAGGCATGCGATAGATAGTCAGCAAGAGTTCAAGTTGTGCGGAAGAAAAAGCAATGGCATCGATCATGATCATCGCGGGCCTGGCGGCCGGAATGGCGGCTTCGCCTGTACCGGACAGCCTCGGCATCGGTGCCATGACGGGGCCGATCGTGCTGGCGCAGGCGCAGAGCGGCGACAATGGCGGCTCGGACGGCGGCGTCGACTGCCGCAGCGCGGCCTACCGGGCTGTCGAGGAAGTCGGCGGCCAGTTGCTCTCCGTGCGCCAATCCGGCAATGAATGTGTCATCACGGTCCTGATTCCGGGCAGTGGAAACGAACGCCCGCGCAAGGTCACGTTGCGTGTTTCCAGCTGATTGCCGCCGCGGCCCTGGCTGCGGCGTACGGCATTTCGAAGAGGGGCGTGAAAGATGCGCATTCTGGTCGTCGAGGACGATGTCAACCTCAACCGGCAGCTCGTCGAAGCGCTGCAGGAGGCCGGCTACGTCGTCGACAAGGCTTTCGACGGCGAGGAAGGCCATTTTCTCGGCGATACCGAGCCCTATGACGCCGTCATCCTCGACATCGGCCTGCCGGAAATGGACGGCATCACGGTGCTGGAAAAGTGGCGCACCGCCGGCCGCGTCATGCCGGTCCTGCTGCTGACCGCCCGCGACCGCTGGAGCGACAAGGTCGCCGGCATCGACGCCGGCGCCGACGACTATGTCGCCAAACCCTTCCATCTCGAGGAAGTGCTGGCCCGCATAAGGGCACTGATCCGCCGCGCGGCCGGACACGCATCCTCCGAGATCACCTGCGGCCCGGTCCGGCTCGACACCAAGAGCTCCAAGGCGAGCGTCGACGGCAAGGCCTTGAAGCTCACCTCGCACGAATACCGGCTCCTGTCCTACCTCATGCATCACATGGGCGAGGTGGTGTCGCGCACCGAACTGGTCGAGCATCTCTACGATCAGGATTTCGACCGTGATTCCAACACGATCGAAGTCTTCGTCGGCCGGTTGCGCAAGAAGATCGGCATCGACATGATCGAGACCGTGCGCGGCCTCGGTTATCGCATCCAAGCCCCGCAAGAGGCCAAATGATTCCCGTCTCCCGGTCGCTGACCGTCCGCGTGCTGCTTCTGGCCACGCTGTGGTCGGCGGTCTCGCTGATTACCATCGCGCTGGTGATCTCGGCCTTCTACCGCCAGGGCGTGGAGCGGGGGTTCAACAAC
>JAHRYZ010000264.1 GCA_020621905.1 Rhizobium sp. | reverse complement strand
GCTGGCCCTGCGGCGCATCGTCTCCAACCTCGTCGGCAATGCCATCAAATACGGCCGCGCCGCCCATGTCGCGCTCGACGTCGAGGGCCGATGGATCGTGCTGACGGTCGATGACGACGGGTCCGGCATTCCTGCGGCGGACCGCGAACTGCTGTTCGAACCCTTCGTCCGGCTGGAGGCCTCGCGGGCCCGCAAGACGGGCGGCGCCGGGCTGGGCCTCGCGGTGGTGCGCAGCCTGGTCGAAGCACAAGGGGGCGACATCGCGGTCGGCGACGCACCCGGTGGCGGCGCGCGTTTTATCGTGCGATTGCCGCTGTTCTCCGGCCTTCAGGGAGCGCAGTGAGGACCAACTACACTCAGGCGCGCAGCAATCCGTGCCTGCAACCCCGATCGGCGCGGTTTTCCCTTGCGTTTCCGGGGTTTGTGCCAGTTGTTGAAGATTTATTAACCTTCGCGCAAGAAATTAGCCATACAGAATAAAGCATACGTCGGAGTGGGGCCTGCGCAATGCAGGTTTCCGTCGGGCATGACGCCGTACCGTCGTACCGGTTTCGATCCGGTATGAAGCATTCATTGAAGTGGTTCCTGGAACAATCTTCGGTGAAAGCGGATCTGGTTGTCTCGCCGCCTTCGGCACGCTTCATTTCCGCAATCTCGTCGACATGCCTGGGGAAGTTTAACTGGCCGCCTTCGAAGACGAAGGGGCCGTGTGCGGGGATTGGCAGTGGGGCAGGTTTCGCCGGCAGATCGGGCGGCAAGCGCACAGGCGGGTAGCCTGCGCGACCGGCTGCGCTTTGCCGGCCTTGGCGAAGCGGATTGCGATCTGCTGCGCCGTTACCGCCACCTTCTCGAGCCGAACCTCAAGACCGGCATCCGCGATCTCTTCCAGCGCCTGCAGACCCTTCCCGACGCGGCGCGCAATTTTGCCAGCGAGCGGCAGTTCGATCGCCTGCACGACCTGCTGGCCTCCCATTGGGACGTGCTGACCGATGCGCGCTTCGATGCGCTCTACGCCGAACGCGTCAAGGTCCTCTCCGACACCGAAAGCCGCATGGGTCTCGATCCGCGCTGGCATATCGCCGGCCATGCGGTGGTCATGGAGCATCTGCTGCAGGCTGTGATGGGCGATCTCGCCGGCCGTGGCCTGCTGCCCGGCAACCGCAAGCGCCAGCGCGAAATCGCCGATCTTGTCGGCGCCATTGTCCGGCTGGTCATGGTGGATGTCGAGATCGCCGTATCGCTGCGATTCAACGAATTGCGCGTCAAGCACCACCGCGATCTCGCCGCCCAGCGCGAGCGCGACCGCCTGGAGGTCGAGGAGATCTTCGGCCCGGTCTTCCGCGCGCTTGCCGGCCGTGACCTCACCGCCCGGGTCGCCGCCGATGTGCCCGAACACCATGGCGAGCTTGCCGCCTCGCTCAACACGGCGATCGAGCAGATGCAGTCGGCATTGCTCGACACGGAAGAAAAGCTGAAGACGGCCCTGACCGGAACGCAGGCTATTGCCGGCGCGGCCAACGACTATGCCGGCCGCGCGGAGAGCCAGTCCACCCGCCTCGACGATGCCTCCCGTTCGCTCGAAGCCCTGACCGGCGGCGTGCGCGACAGCGCGGCAAAGACGCGCCGGGCCGAGGAACGGGTTTCGGTGACGCAGAAGGCGGTCGAGGCGAGCGGAACGGTCGCGGGCCAGGCGATCACCGCCATGTCCGACATCGAGGCATCGGCCGAACAGATCGGCCAGATCATCGGTTCGATCGACGAGATCGCCTTCCAGACCAATCTCCTGGCGCTCAATGCCGCCATCGAGGCCGCCCGCGCCGGCGACAGCGGTCGCGGTTTTGCCGTCGTCGCCCAGGAAGTGCGGGCGTTGGCCCAGCGGTCGGCCGAGGCCGCCCGCGAGATCAAGGCGCTCGTCGCCACCACCAAGTCGCAGGTCGACACCGGCGTTGACATCGTCGGACGCACCCAGAAGGCGATCGGCGACATCGTCGTCAGGTCGGCGGCATCAGCGAGACGGTTTCTGACATCGTCCAGGCGACCGGACAGCCAGGCGAGGGAACTCGCCTCGGTGGCGGGCATCGTCTCGGGCCTCGGCGGCGAAGTTGCCGAAAGCGCCGATTTTGCCCGCCGGTCGTCCGACGGGTCGGACGATCTTCACACGGTCATCGTCGAGCTCGGTCGCACGGTCCGGGAATTCCATTTCGCGCGGCGGTCGGGGGCGCCGATGCCGGCCAGCCCGCAACACCGCGTTTCGCCGGCGACGATGCGGGCGCCTTCCGCCGCTGCCCCGCTGTCTGAACCGGAAAACAGCGCGTTCGACGAGGGTTTTGGCTTCCCGGTCCATATCGCCGGACTTGGAGGTTGAGGGGATTGTTTACCAACTTCAGATACACAGGAAGTATTGGGGCGGGCAATGCGACCATCGCGAAGGCGGACAAGGGTTCCGCCGCCCGAGCACGACGGTCGGATTGCGGCGGGCCCGCACGACAAGGAAAGAACTGATGGCAGCTAAGAAAGGCGAACAGAAGAGCTTGAAACTGTCCGCTGTGCTCGACCTGAACGAGGCCTCGAATCTCAAGGCCAATCTCATGTCCATGCGCGGCGGCGGACTGGCGATCGACGCTTCCGGCGTCGAGCGTATCGGCGCCCAGTGCGCACAGATCCTGGTGGCCGGAGCCAAGGCTTGGGAAGAGGACAAGAAGCCCTTCTCCTACGCAAAGGCCTCCGATGCCTTCCTCAAGACACTTCAACTGATAGGCGTGAACATAGATCATCTGCTCGCCAAGGAGATCCGGCAATGAAGAAAAAAGTGCTTACCGTGGATGATTCCAGGACCATCCGGAACATGCTGCTGGTCACCCTCAACAATGCGGGCTTCGAGACCATCCAGGCCGAGGACGGCATCGAGGGGCTGGAAGTCCTCGAAGAGTGCAATCCCGATGTGATCGTCACCGACATCAACATGCCGCGCCTCGACGGTTTCGGCTTCATCGAAGGTGTCCGGCGCAACGAGAAATATCGCGCCGTGCCGATCCTGGTGCTGACGACGGAAAGCGACGCCGAAAAGAAGAACCGCGCCCGCCAGGCTGGCGCGACCGGTTGGATCGTCAAGCCTTTCGATCCGACCAAACTGATCGATGCCATCGAGCGTGTAACCGCCTAAGCCGGGAATTTCTCCTATGGATATGAACGAAATCAAAGAGATCTTTTTCCAGGAGTGCGAGGAGCAGCTCGCCGAACTGGAATCCGGTCTTCTGAAAATGAATGACGGGGATCACGATCCGGAAACGATCAATGCCGTTTTCCGGGCCGTGCACTCGATCAAGGGCGGCGCTGGTGCCTTCGGTCTGGATGACCTGGTGGCCTTCGCGCACGTCTTCGAGACGACTCTCGATTGCGTTCGATCCAACAAGCTCGAGCCTGGCCCGGAAGTAATGAAGGTCATGCTCAAGTCGGCCGACGTCCTGGCCGACCTGACCAATGCCGCCCGCGACGGCGGCAGCGTCGATCCGTCCCGCTCCAGCGGCCTGGTGAAGGAACTCGAGGCGCTGGCGAATGGCGAAGTGCCGCAGGCCAGCGCTCCCGCACCGGCAGCGGCCCCGAAACCCGTCGCCAAGGCTGCCCCGGCGCCGAGCGACGACAGCGGTTTCCAGCCGATCCCGTTCTCGTTCGACGACGACTTCGGCGGAGAGCCGCCGGTCTCCGGACAGACCTTCGACGTGTCTTTCAAGCCCCGTCGCGAACTCTACGCCAAGGGCAACGAGGCCGCTCTGCTGCTGCGCGACCTGTCCCGCATCGGCGAGATGAGCATCCACTGCGATACGGACAGCCTGCCGCCGCTCGACGACTTGGACCCGGAAGCCGCCTACTTCTCCTGGAAGATCCAGATCACCACCGAAAAGGGCGAGGAGGGCATCCGCTCGGTCTTCGAATTCGCCGAGTGGGACTGCGATCTCGAAATCAAGCCGCATGAGGAAACCAAGGACGCGTCGGCCGGCGAGGAGCTGCCGATGATCCCGGTTCCCTTCGATCTGTCGATCCTCGACGGTGCGGGTGATGATGCCGTTGCAGGGGCCGTCGAAGCTGCCGAAACCGCCAGCAACGTGGTGAAGCTCGCAGCCGGCGCCGCCAGGCACGAGAAGAAGGAAACGCCCGCAGCTGCCGCCGCCGCTGCCGCGGCCGCCGCCCAGAACAACGCCGCAGCCGGCCAGACGATCCGCGTCGACCTCGATCGCGTCGACCGCCTGATCAACCTCGTCGGCGAGCTGGTCATCAACCAGGCGATGCTCTCCCAGAGTGTCATCGAGAACGACAACAACGGCACCTCGTCCATCAACATGGGCCTCGAGGAACTGCAGCAGCTGACGCGCGAAATCCAGGACTCGGTCATGGCCATCCGCGCGCAGCCGGTGAAGCCGGTCTTCCAGCGCATGTCGCGTATCGTCCGCGAAGTGGCCGACATGGTCGGCAAGTCGATCCGTCTCGTCACCGAAGGTGAAAACACCGAAGTCGACAAGACCGTCATCGACAAGCTTGCCGAACCGCTCACCCACATGATCCGCAATGCCGTCGACCGGCATCGAAAGCTGCGGCGCGGCCGCCGGTAGGATCCGGAAGGTACGATCAAGCTGACGGCGGCATCGTTCGGGCCGTATCGTCATCGAACTGGTCGACGACGGCGCCGGTATCAACCGCGAGCGCGTCAAGCAGAAGGCCATCGACAACGAACTGATCGCCGCCGATGCCAACCTGACCGACGAAGAAATCGACAACCTGATCTTCGCGCCCGGTTTCTCGACCGCCGACAAGATCTCCGACATTTCCGGCCGTGGCGTCGGCATGGACGTGGTCAAGCGCTCGATCCAGGCGCTCGGCGGTCGTATCTCGATCACGTCGCGCCCGGGTCACGGTTCGACCTTCACCATGAGCCTTCCGCTGACGCTCGCCGTTCTCGACGGCATGGTGGTCACCGTTGCCGGCCAGACGCTCGTCGTTCCGCTCACCGCGATCGTCGAAACGCTCCAGCCGGAAGCGCAGAACATCCATTCCTTCGGCGCCAACCAGCGCCTCATCTCGATCCGCAACAGCTTCTGCCCGCTGGTCGATGTCGGTCGGATCCTGAACTTCCGCAACACCCAGGCCAACCCGATCGACGGTGTCGCCTTGCTGGTCGAATCCGAAGGCGGTGGCCAGCGCGCCCTCATGGTCGATGCCATCCAGGGTCAGCGTCAGGTCGTCATTAAGAGTCTTGAGGCGAACTATACCCACGTGCCCGGCATCGCTGCAGCAACGATCCTCGGAGATGGCCGCGTCGCGCTCATCCTCGACGTCGACGCCGTCGTCTCTGCCTCGCGCGGCCAGTCGCTCAAACAGGAAATGTCTTTAGCTGTCGCAGGTTAGTACTATGTCGTATGCGGTGAAAAACTTGGTCGAGGGAGCGCGAGAACTCATTGCCTTTCGTATCGGCGATCAGGAGTTCTGCGTGAACATCATGTCGGTGCGCGAGATCCGCGGATGGACACCCGCGACCCCGTTGCCGCATTC
>JAHRYZ010000263.1 GCA_020621905.1 Rhizobium sp. | reverse complement strand
GCCGGCAGGCGGACGCGCGGCTATCCTCGCCGCCACACTCCACTCCCCCCCGCCGAGCACACCCCGGCCCGCCCACCAGATGCCGGCTTTCAGCAGCGGAGCGGCAGGTGCGGGTTTCTCGCCGTGACCGATCAGGGCGCAGGCATAGTCGACGAAGGCCCGTGCATTGGCGTCGCCGCCCTCGATCAGATAGGCCCAGAGTGCGGACAGGTCGTCGGCCGGCAGGGTCGAGAATTCGGCCAGTCCCTCGTCCCGCTTGTCGTCGCCCGGCAGCACGGCGATCGCCGCGCCTGTGCGGCGGGCCACGGCATGCAGCGCTTCGAGCACATAGTGAAAATAGCTGGCGCCGCCGAGCGCCCGGACGACGATCAGCTTCGCATGCTGCGCCGTGCGCTCGACATAGGTGTCGACGGACATCGGATGCTTGAGGCTCATCAGGCTGGCGAGCCGGAGGCTCGGCCCTTCGGCTCGGGCGGCGACCGCCGCGGCAACCGCCGCCAGCTCGGTATCGGCCGCCGAGAGAAAAAGGATGTCGCCCGGCGTCTGGCCGAGATCGACGGCCTCTTCATCGTCGGCGATCGAGCCTTTCTGGGCTAGGAGAAGATGCATCAGACTGCGCCTCGCGGGTGCGGAGCAGTCACCCCCCTCTGGCCTGCCGGCCATCTCCCCCTCAAGGGGGGAGATCGGAATGCGGTCACCGCGAAGCCATCACGGATACCCTGCAACAGTGCCATTCCCTGGAAAAGAAAGAAAGGAAGGCACCCCAGAGCCAAGAGGCATCGGCTGGATCGATCTCCCCCCTTGAGGGGGAGATGGCCGGCAGGCCAGAGGGGGGTGAACCGCGCGCTCATACGCTCATTCAAACCTCAAGCCGCCTTCTCGACGGCTTCGACCACCGCGGCAAAATCCCAGTCGTGCAGGCCGATGACGACGAGGCGGGTTTCGCGCGTTTCGCCGGAGGCCCAGGGGCGGTCGAAATAGGTGTCAATGCGGGAACCGACGGCCTGGATGACGAGGCGCATCGGCTTGCCCGGCACGTCAATGAAACCCTTCAGGCGCAGCACATCATGGGCTTCGATGACACTCTTCAGCCGATCGACGAAGCCGGACGGATCGGCGATCGGACCAAGCTTCATCACGAAGCTTTCGAATTCGTCGTGGTCGTGATGATGGTCATGATCCTCGCCGCTCTCGTGCAGCGCCTCGTGCTCCATCTCGTGGTGCGACTTGCGGTTGTCGATGTCGTCCTCGGTGCCAGCCCCGATGCCGAGCAGCACCAGCGCCGGCACGTCGCCGTTCTTCGCCTCGATCAGCGCCGGCTTGCGGTGGATGCGCTCGGCCACTTCGGCCCGCACCCGGGCGATGCCCTCGGCGTCGAGCAGGTCGGTCTTGTTGAGAATGATGAGGTCGGCGCAGGTCAGCTGATCCTCGAACAGTTCCTCCAGCGGGCTGTCGTGGTCGAGGCCTTCGTCCAGCGCGCGGGCGGCGTCCACCTTGTCGTGATCGTCGGCAAAGCGGCCGGCGGCGACGGCGGCGCTGTCGACCACGGTAACGACGCCGTCGACGGTGACGCGGGTGCGGATGTCCGGCCAGTTGAAGGCGGCGACCAGCGGCTGGGGAAGCGCCAGGCCGGAGGTCTCGATAACGATGTGGTCGGGCTTCACGTCGCGCTCCAGCAGGCTCTGCATGGTCGGGATGAAATCGTCGGCGACGGTGCAGCAGATGCAGCCATTGGTCAGCTCGATGATATCTTCCTCGGTGCAGTTGTCGGCGCCGCAGCCCTTCAGCACGTCGCCGTCGACGCCGAGATCGCCGAACTCGTTGATGATCAGCGCGATCTTCTTGCCGCCGGCATTCATCAGCATGTTGCGGATGATGGTGGTCTTGCCGGCGCCGAGGAAGCCGGTGATCACGGTCGCGGGGATCTTCTGTTGCAGCATGGTCAACCCTTCATTTTCAGCGGCAAGCCGGCCGCGACAAAATAGACTTCCGCGGCACGCGCCGCGATCAGTTGGTGGAGCCGTCCGGCATGGTCGCGGAATTCACGCGCCATGCGGTTTTCCGGCACGATGCCGAGCCCGACCTCGTTGGAGACCAGGATCACCCTCGCCTTCAGCTGCGGGAGGAACGCCGCCAGTTCGGCCGAGCGGGCCGCCAGGTCATGGTTTTCCAGCATCAGATTGGTGACCCAGAGCGTCAGGCAGTCGACCAGCACGACACGCGACGGATCGTCGATCCGCTTCAGCTGGCCGACCAGATCGACCGGCTCCTCATGGGTCGTCCAGCCGTCGCCGCGATCGCTCCGGTGTCTGGCTATCCTGTCGCGCATTTCGTCGTCGAAGGCGCGACCGGTCGCGACATAATGGCGGTCAGCCGCGCAATCGAGGGCAAGACCTTCGGCAAAGCGCGACTTGCCCGAGCGGGCACCGCCGAGAACGAGAATCGAAGAGGATGGGCTGGCCATGCTCAGCGCCCGCCGGCGAGCATGGAAGCAATACGGGTACTGCGCCTGTGCATGCGAATGCGCGGGATATCGAACGCAGGCGCTCGTCGACCGCCTGCGGTGAAGCAGCTTTCGCCCGACGGGATCGCACGATGTGCGCATTCGCGGGATCCGGAGATCCCGATCTTCTTCAGTGTCGCCACGACAACCTCCGTGCTGGCAACAAGGGGAGCCTCCCCTTTGCAAGGTGTGGGCTTGATGCCCGGCACGGGTGGCAGGTCTCCTGGCTCGCGGGTCGTGGTGCGAAAGACGCACCGGCGGATCTTCCTTGCCTTCCCGGAGGTGGATGCGGCGCGAAAGGGAGGACGATTCGTAGATGATAGAGGCGTCCGGCCCCGGCTGATCGCGCAGCCCTCCAGTGGCTTTTCCGGCTGAACCCTGCGTCGGACCGTTCGCACCCTGCGAACCGCCATCCGTCACCGAAGTCCTTGCCGGACGGAAGACCCTCGCCGCTCTACAGTCGCGGGGTCGGCTGCGATTGGCGGTCCCGGTCTGGATCCCCGCCGTCGCATTCCCTTTTGCTTCCCGGGCCGAAAATCGCCGGCCCGGAAACCATCCGTAGTCTCTGGAATAGGGGGAAGCCGTATCCGAGTCAATCGAGCGCTCGTAACCACTCAGGGCTTCGGCGCGGCGCAGCCCTTGTCCTTGACAGGGTCGCAGGGCACGGCTGGTGCCGTGCCGCCGAGCTTGACGGCGCCGCTCGCGCCTTCCTCGACATTGGTCTCGATCGCCCCGGCAGGCGGCGCGGCCGGCGCCGGAAGCGCTGCCGCGGCAGGCTCGGTCGCAGGCGCGACGGCAGCAGGCGTTGTCCGCGCCGGCGCCGTCTTCAGGCGGGTGGACTGGGTGCGCGGCGGCCGGACAACCTTGCGCAGCGAGGGCGAGGCCAGCGAGAAGGCGAAGCGCACGCGGCTGGCGATTTCCTCCGCCAGGCTCTCTTCGGCCATCATCGGATCGTCGGTCGGATTGTTGACGAGGAAGCTGCCCGTTGCGACCGGCTCGCCCGTCTCGACCGAGGCTGCGGTGACGGTGAAGCCTGCCGTCTGCAGGTGGCGGCGCGCGTTGAAGCCATAGCCCAGCTTTTCGATCCGAACGAGAACCACCACCCGCTCGGCACCGGCCGGCGGCCGGGTTGCGGCGATCGCAGCAGACACCCGGCGCTGTACGCCGGCAATGATCCGTGTCGGAACGGTCGCATCGGCGATCACGGTGACGTCGCGCACATGATAGCTGAGCGGCCGGGTGATGGGTCGGCCATTGGTGAGACTGCAGGAGGCCAGAGCACCGAGCAACAACAGCGCGAGGCCAAGCTTGAAGAGACGGGCAAACATGAGAAACCCCGGACGGATGATTCTATTCCGCCAGAGCCTCCCACCTTTATGGTTAGCGGATCGTTAATTCGCGGTGCGCAGCGCCTCGAGCATGGCCGCAGCCGCGGCGATTTCGGTGAAGCGCTTGGCGCGGCGCGCCTCCGCCTCCGCATCCACGCCCCAGTGCTCGTCGGTCCAGTCCTCGTCGAGATGGGCGAGCGCCCAGACCTCTTCGAGCGTCAGGTGGCGGTCGCGAAGGGCCAGCGTCAGCATGGCCGAGCCGGTGATGGTCGTCACCACATGCAGGCAGGCCAAGGCCAGCGGCGAGCGCTCGGCCTGAAGAGCTGCGGCAAAGGCGGCGACGGCCTCGGCCGGCTGCTCCTGGTGGATGACGCCCTCGACCAGGATGAAGCGGGCGGAATGGGTCGCAGCCAGCCAGGACAGCACCGGATCCCAGCGCTCGCGCTGGCGATCGACCAGTTCCTGCGGGCCGTCGGCGCGGTAGCACAAGAGGTCGCTGCCGCTATAGCGCACGACGTCCTCGAACACCGCCTCGGCCTGGTCGGCCACGGCATCGATCGCGGTATTGGCAAGCCGCGTCGCCGGCATGGTCTCGGGGTTGATGATCTCCACCTGGGCGCGCCATTCGTCGGCCACCAAGTCGGCCGCCGCGCGGGTCGGGAGCGCCAGGAGCTTCTTGCCCGGCGTTTTCACGGCGCGACCGTCGAGCTTCACGGCAAAGGCATCGCCTTCGGGCTCGACCGTGACTTCGCTGTAGAAGCGCTTGGCCTGCGGCTTCTTCATCTGGATCTGCGCCCGGCGCACCGGATCGGCATCGCTCTGCTCGGGGACGAAAACGCTCAACTCGTCGCGCATCGGTATACCTCAGTGTATGTAGTTCAGGATGTCCGCCGGGCGGTCGACCACCGCATCCGCGCCGGCGGCCCACAATTGCTCGACGCTGGCATAGCCCCAGGAAACGCCGATCGCGGTCGCACCAGCGGCCTTGGCCATCTGCATGTCGTAGACCGCATCGCCGATGACGACGGTATCGGCCGGCACGATGCCCGCCTGGTCGCAGCATTCGCTGACCATGGCCGGGTGCGGCTTGGACGGGCAGTCGTCGGCCGTGCGGGAAACGAAGAAATGGGAGGTGAAGCCGTGGGTTTCAAGCACGGTGTCGAGGCCGCGGCGCGACTTGCCGGTGACGGCGCCGATCAACACGTCGTCGCGGACAGTAAGGGCGGCGATGAGTTCGGCGATGCCCGGGAAAAGCGGTTCATGGAAACCGAGTTCGCCGCGGACGCCGAGGAAGATGTCCTTGTAATGCGCCATCATCGCCACGGCTTCCGTGTCGGCATGCGGCTTGCCGTCGATGCGGGCAATCGCGATGTCGAGGGTGAGCCCGATGATCGCCTTGGTCGCGGCGACCGAGGGCTCGGCCTTGCCGAACGGCGGAAGGTCCGCACCATTACCTCATGGATCAGAGCGACGCTGTCGACCAGGGTGCCGTCACAATCGAACAGAACGAGCTTCATTCCGCTTCCCTGTCGCCGTCCGCCTGGTCGAAGCCCAGCAGGTTCCAGGTCTGCACCATATGCGGCGGCAGCGGCGCGGTGACCTGCAGACGCCCGCCGTTCGGATGCGGAATGTCGATGCGACGCGCATGCAGATGCAGGCGCTTCTGGACGCCACCGGGGAAATCCCAGTTGTGGTCGTCGATGAAGTATTTTGGATCGCCGATGATCGGATGACC